>NZ_JBEXQK010000008.1:0-191690 GCF_040612535.1 Streptomyces sp. NPDC006368 | reverse complement strand
GCGTATCGAGGAGGCCGCGGCCCAGGACCTGGCCGCCCGGGACGCCTCGACGCCCCGCACCACGGACGAGATCGGCGACGCGCTCGCGGTACGAGTAGCGAGCTGACCCGCCGACTGAGCACTGAAGATCTCAGCAGCCGCCGGGTCGCATCCGCACCCGGCGGCTTCTCCTGTGCGGCCCCGGGTGCCACCATCAACCCTGGACCGCGTCACACCGTTCAGGCACCCGTTTCTTTCACGCGCCCAGCCGGGCGATAATCGAACGCGGGGCCGCGGCATGCGGGAAAGCTCGGACGTCCTGGCAGTGGTAGCGGCGTGAGCGCGGTCCGTCACACACAACGGTGAAGGACAAGCACTCATGACGACGACGCCCACGATCGAGCTCAAGCCCTCCTCGAACCCGCTGTCCGACGCGGAGCGCGAGGCGATCCTGGCCAACCCCGGATTCGGCCGCCACTTCACCGACCACATGGTGACGATCAAGTGGACGGAAGGGCGCGGCTGGCACGACGCGCAGCTCACGCCGTACGCGCCGCTCTCGATCGACCCGGCGAACATGACCCTGCACTACGCGCAGGAGATCTTCGAGGGCCTCAAGGCCTACCGCCGCCCCGACGGCTCGATCTCGCTCTTCCGGCCCGAGGCCAACGCCGAGCGGTTCCAGCTCTCGGCCAGGCGTCTGGCCATGCCGGAGTTGCCGGTCGAGACGTTCGTCGCCGCGTGCGACGCGCTCGTCCAGCAGGACCAGGCGTGGGTGCCGCCGCACGGCGGTGAGGAGTCGCTGTACCTGCGCCCGTTCATGATCGCCAACGAGGTCGGGCTGGGTGTCCGCCCGGCCAACGAGTACCTGTTCATCGTCATCGCGTCGCCGGCCGGCGCGTACTTCCCCGGTGGCGTGAAGCCCGTCTCGGTCTGGCTCTCGGAGAACTACGTCCGCGCCGTCCCCGGCGGCATGGGCTTCGCCAAGACCGGCGGCAACTACGCCGCGTCCCTGCTCGCCCAGGCCGAGGCCGCCGCGAAGGGCTGCGACCAGGTGGTCTGGCTCGACGCGCTGGAGCACAAGTGGGTCGAGGAAATGGGCGGCATGAACCTGTACTTCGTGTACGGCGACAAGATCGTCACCCCGGAGCTCACCGGTTCCCTCCTCGCCGGCATCACCCGTGACTCGCTCCTGCGGCTCGCCCGCGACCTCGGGTACGAGTCGCAGGAGGGCCGTATCTCCACCGAGCAGTGGAAGCGCGACTCGGAGAACGGCACGCTCACCGAGGTCTTCGCCTGTGGCACCGCGGCGGTCATCACGCCGGTCGGCCGGGTCAAGTCGGAGAAGGGCGAGTGGACCCAGGCGGGCGGCGAGCCCGGCGAGGTCACGCTGAAGCTGCGCAAGGCGCTGCTGGACATCCAGACGGGCGCGGCGGACGACCCGCACGGCTGGACGCACAAGGTCGGCTGACCCCCCACGGCCCCCGGGCCCCGACCCCCGGCCGCCAGGACGGTGTACGCGTCCGGGCACGGTGTACGCACGGACGCCCGCGCCCCCCGCTCGGGGGCGCGGGCGTCCCGCGTCGCCGCGCGTCAGGACGCGGCGGTCTCGGGTTCCGGCGTGGCGGCCGGGGTCGGGGCCGGCGCCGACGGCGGAACCGGTGCTCGTGTGCCCGCGATGAGCGCCGCGTACACCACACCCCCCACCAGGCCCGACAGGATGAAGCCGCAGTCGACGCCACCGGTGAGCGCCGGCAGCGGACCCTCGTACAGCGGGGTCGACACGCCGGCCAGCCCCACCGCCGCGCCCACCAGCCAGGCGGCCGACGCGCGCGGTTCCCACCCGGCGCGGAACCAGTACACGCCGCCCCGCGCCCGGCGGTTGAAGACCTGGAGCGCCTCCGGGTCGTACGCGCCGCCGCAGCGGATGTGCCCCATCAGCGTGATCACCGCCCACGGCGTGCCGATCGCCGTCAGCAGCAGTACGAAGGACGTCATCGCCGACCGGGCGTCCCACGCGAAGTGGCCCGCGAACACGAACGCCGTGGCGACGACCGCCACCACCAGCGTGGCCGCCGTCCGCGTGGCGCGCGGCACGATCGCGTCCAGGTCGAGGCCCATCGAGTAGAGCATCAGGCCCGCGTTGCCGACGGAGCCCGCGGTCGCCGCGAGCAGCAGCGGCACCAGGTACCAGGCGGGCGAGGCGGCGACCAGTGGGCCGGCGTAGTCCGCTCCCGCCCGCGCGGCCAGCGCCGTGAACGTACCGAACAGCTGTGGCAGCAGCAGGCCCGCGACCAGGCCGACGCAGGTCGCCCGCCATACGGAGCGCGCGCTGTGCCGCTCGGGCGAGATGTAGCGCGTGTAGTCGCCGAGCAGCGTGATGAAGGCGATCGGCCCGCTCAGCCCGGCCGCCACGGCGGACAGCAGCCAGGTCGGCCAGAAGGAACCCAGCAGGTACGGCGTGTCGGGCGGCGGCGCGGCCGTGAAGTCGCCCGCGTAGGCGACGATGCCCAGCGCCAGCAGCAGCGTCATGCCGACGGCGAGCGCCCTGCTCAGCCGCAGCAGCAGCCGGTAGCCGTACACCGCGCCGATGACCGTACAGGCGGCGAGCACCGTGTACACCGCGGCGTGCGCCGCCCCGCCGGTGGGCAGTCCGGCCAGCCGCGCGAGGGTGCCGATCACCACGTCGCCGCCGATCCACAGCGTGAGCGCCGTGTACCCGAGCGACAGCAGCAGCCCGACGACCGAGCCGACGAGCCGTCCGCGGACGCCGAAGAAGGCGCCGCTGGAGGTGGAGAGGTTGGTCGCGGTGCGCAGGGAGACCAGCGCCAGCGGGGCCGTGACGGCCACGCCGACGACCGTGCCGACGACGACCGAGGTGACCGCGGGCCACAGGCCGAGGCCGAAGGAGACCGGTAGCCAGCCGAAGACGATCACGCCCAGGCACAGGTTCGATCCCACCAGGATCGCGATGAGGTCACGCGGTCCGCTGGTGCGTTCCGCCTCGGGGATGGTGTCGACTCCGCGCTGTTCGATCGGCATGCGCTGCTCCCTGCTCGCAGGTGGGTCGGCTGCTGCGTCTTTCGTTTGAGTGTCGCTCTAACTCAAGCGACGCTCAATGTGACGTAGCCCGGCCGCGCACGTCAATGCTTCTGTTCCGGAAATCTTGTGGTTAGAGTGTTGCTCAAACAGGAAGGTGTGGTGACGTGCGACTGACCCCCACGGAACGCGACCGGCTGCTGCTCTTCGGCGCCGCCGAGCTCGCGCGGGCCCGCCGGGCGCGGGGCCTCAAGCTCAATGTCCCGGAGGCGACCGCCCTCATCGCGGACACCGTCTGCGAGGCCGCCCGCGACGGGCGACGCCTCGCCGAGGCCATCGAGGCGGCCCGTTCGGTGCTCGGCCCCGACGACGTCCTGCCGGGCGTCGCGGACGTCGTCACCGAGGTGCACGTGGAGGCCGTGTTCGACGACGGCTCCCGGCTCGCGGTGGTCGGCGACCCCATCGGCTGGGGGTCCCCCCGTGGAGCGGGGGGAGGCCTGGGCGAGCAGGGTCCGGGCGCGCTGCTGCCGGGGCCGGAGCACTCCGACCCGGAGCCCGTGGTGCGGCTGCGGGTCACCAACACCGCGAGCGTGCCGGTCTCCGTGACCTCGCACTTCCACTTCTTCGAGGCCAACCCGCGGCTCGACTTCGACCGCGCCCGGGCCTACGGCATGCGGCTCGCCGTCCCCGCCGGATCGTCCGTGCGCTTCGGACCGGGCGGGAGCGAGGAGGTCGGGCTGGTGCCGATCGGCGGCGACCGGATCGCGATCGGCTTCGCCGGACTGGTCGACGGGCCGCTGGACGCGCCGGGCGCCCGCGAGGAGGCGCTGCGCCGCGCCGCCGCCTGTGGCTACCTCGGCGTACCGGAAACGACCGGGCGGGAGGTCGAGCGATGAGCCGCCCCGGAGGCCACCCCGCCGAAGCGCGCCGCCTCACCCCGTACGAGTACGCCGCCGCCCACGGCCCGCGCGCGGGCGACCGGGTCCGCCTCGGCGACTCGGGCCTGACGGTCCGGGTCGAGTCGGACTCGCAGAAGCCCGGCGACGAGTTCCTGGCCGGGTTCGGCAAGACGGCCCGCGACGGACTGCACCTGAAGGCCGCCGCCGTCCGCGAGACGTGCGACGTGGTCATCAGCAACGTGCTGGTGATCGACGCCGTGCAGGGCATCCGCAAGGTGTCCATCGGCATCCGCGAGGGCCGCGTCCACGCCATCGGCCGCGCCGGGAACCCGGACACCCTCGACGGCGTCGACGTCGTCGTCGGCACGGGCACGTCCATCGTGTCCGGCGAGGGCCTGATAGCCACCGCCGGAGCCGTCGACACCCATGTCCACCTGCTGTCGCCGCGCATCATGGAGGCGTCGCTCGCCTCCGGCGTGACGACGATCATCGGCCAGGAGTTCGGCCCGGTGTGGGGCGTCGGCGTCAACTCACCGTGGGCGCTGCGCCACGCGTTCAACGCCTTCGACGCCTGGCCGGTCAACATCGGCTTCCTCGCACGCGGCTCGTCCTCGCACGCGGCCCCGCTGGTGGAGGCGCTCGCCGAGGGCGGCGCCTCCGGCTTCAAGGTCCACGAGGACATGGGCGCCCACACCCGCGCCCTGGACACCGCGCTGCGGGTGGCCGAGGAGCACGACGTGCAGGTCGCCCTGCACAGCGACGGCCTGAACGAGTGCCTGTCGGTCGAGGACACCCTCAAGGTCCTCGAAGGGCGCACCATCCACGCCTTCCACATCGAGGGCTGCGGCGGCGGCCACGTCCCGAACGTCCTGAAGATGGCGGGCGTCCCGAACGTCATCGGCTCGTCCACCAACCCCACCCTCCCCTTCGGGCGGGACGCGGTCGCCGAGCACTACGGAATGATCGTCTCCGTACACGACCTGAAGACCGACCTGCCCGGCGACGAGGCCATGGCCCGCGACCGGATCCGGGAAGGGACGATGGGCGCGGAGGACGTCCTGCACGACCTCGGCGCGATCGGCATCACGTCGTCGGACGCGCAGGGCATGGGAAGGGCCGGCGAGACCGTACGCCGGACCTTCGCCATGGCCGGGAAGATGAAGGCCGAGCTGGGCCCGCTGGAGGGCGACGGGGACGGCGACGACAACGCGCGCGTCCTGCGCTACATGGCCAAGCTGACCATCAACCCGGCGATCGCCCACGGCCTCGCGCACGAGGTCGGCTCGATCGAGGTCGGCAAGCTGGCCGACATCGTGCTGTGGCGGCCGGAGTTCTTCGGCGCGAAACCGCAGCTCGTCCTGAAGTCGGGCTTCCCCGCGTACGGGGTCGTGGGCGACCCGAACGCCGCCACCGACACCTGCGAACCGCTCGTGCTCGGCCCGCAGTTCGGCGCGCACGGCGCGACGGCGGCCGACCTCTCGGTGGCGTTCGTCTCGGGCGCGGCGGCGCAGCTCGGCGCCGACCTGATGCCGACGCGCCGCCGCCGCGTCGCGGTGCGGTCCACGCGCGGCATCGGCCCCGCCGACCTGCTCCTCAACTCCCGTATCGGGGAGGTGTCCGTGGACGCCCGCACCGGCCTCGTCACGCTCGACGGCGATCCGGTCCGCTCCGACCCGGCCGACTCCGTCTCCCTCAACCGCCTCTACTTCCTCTGAGGACACCCATCCCATGAGTACCTTCCGCATGCCCGCCGAATGGGCCCCGCACGAGCGCACCTGGATGGCCTGGCCGGGCCCCAACCCCACGTTCACCGGCGACGGGGAGCTCGCCGAGGCCCGCGCCGCGTGGGCGTCCGTCGCCCGTGCCGTACGCCGCTTCGAGCCGGTGACCGTGGTCCACGGCCCCGGCCAGGAGGCGTCCGCCCGTGAGCTCCTCGGCCCGGACATCGACCTCGTGGAGCGGGACCTGGACGACGCGTGGATGCGTGACATCGGCCCCACCTTCGTCACGGACGGCGAACGGCTGGCCGCCGTGGACTGGGTGTTCAACGGCTGGGGCGCGGCGGACTGGGCGCGCTGGGAGCACGACTCGAAGATCGCCCGCCACGTCGCCGACCTGGCCGGTGTGCCGGTACTGAGCAGCCCTCTTGTGAACGAGGGCGGCGCCATCCACGTCGACGGCGAGGGGACGGTCCTGCTCACCGACACCGTCCAGCTCGGCCCCGAGCGCAACCCCGAGTGGACCCGCGAGCAGGTCGAGGCGGAGATCCACGCCAAGCTGGGCACCAGCAGGGCGATCTGGCTGCCGCGCGGCCTGACCGGCGACTACGGCATGTACGGCACCCGCGGCCACGTCGACATCGTCGCCGCCTTCGCCCGCCCCGGCGTCGTCGTCGCGCACACCCAGCCCGACCCGTCCCACCCGGACCACGAGCTGTGCAGGGCCAATGTGGACCTGCTGCGCAAGCAGACGGACGCCAGGGGCCGCCGCCTGGAGGTCGTCGAGGTCCCGGCCCCGACCGTCCTCCAGGAGGACGGCGAGTGGGTCGACTACTCCTACATCAACCACTACCTGTGCAACGGCGGCGTGGTGCTGTGCGCCTTCGACGACCCGCGCGACGAGATCGCGGCCGGCATCTTCCGCCGCCTCTTCCCCGACCGCACGGTCACGCTGGTCGACGCCCGCGCCATCTTCGCGGGCGGCGGCGGCATCCACTGCATCACGCAGCAGCAGCCGCGCGTCTGACAACCGGTTCGATCCGGCGGGGGCGGCCGTGCCAGGGTGCGGTCATGGCCACCCCCGACCTCGACGGTCACACCCTCACCCGCCTGTACTCGGTCCCCGACGACGCCTGGTACCTGGAGCTGTGCCACACCGGGCGGATCCTGGTGACGGCGATCGTCCCGGACGAGGACCCGCGGCGCGCTCCCACGGTCTGCTTCAACGAGCACGCCGGGCACCGGTTGGTGCCGTACGACGTCATGCGCTGGTTCCTGGACGAGGCCGCGGACGAGATCCGCACCAGCCGGGGCTGGATGCTGCTGCGGCCCGGACTCGTGGAGATCATCCGCCGGTTGCGCGAGATCCACCTGGGCTGCGTCCGGGAGGAGGAGTACCCCTCGCTCCTGGTGATCCTCCGCGAGCTCGTCGGTGAGGAGGAGCTCGCCGAGGTGCTCCGGTGGGCCTTCGGTGAGGGGCTCGACCCCACCCCGCCCCCACCCGCGCCCGCCGAGGTCCGGGCGCTGCGCGAGCGCCTGGCCGAGGACGGCTGGACCATCACCGGCGACGACCGGGAAGGATCAGGTACAACGTACGAGTGAACGAACCCCACAAGGCGTCCGTCGCCCGGCGGCGCAACCGGAACGCCGCCCCGCCGCGCGAAGAGGTGCTCGCCGCCGCCATGGCGACCATCGCCGAGCGCGGGCTCGAAGGGCTCACCATGGCCGGGCTCGGGCGCGACGTCGGGATGAGCAGCGGCCACCTGCTCTACTACTTCCGCACCAAGGACGAACTGCTGCTCCAGACCCTGGAGTGGAGCGAGGGCCGGCTCGGCGCCGAACGCAGCGCGCTGCTGTCCCGGCAGGCCACGCCGGTACGCGAACGGCTCGCCGCGTACGTCGACCTGTACGTGCCCGACGGGCCCCGCGACCCGCACTGGACGCTGTGGCTGGAGGTCTGGAACCGCTCGCAGAACGCCGACGACGACGCCCGCGCCCGCCAGGCGGCCATCGAGGGCGCCTGGCACCGGGACCTGGTGGCGCTGCTCGCGGAGGGCGTCTCGCGCGGCGAGCTGCGGCCCCTCGACGCCGACCGGTACGCGGCGCGGCTGCGCGCGCTGCTCGACGGGTTCAGCGTGCACGTCGCCGTCGGCATACCGGGCACGAGCCGGGCGCAGGTCCTCGCGCACGTGCGGGAGTTCCTGGAGGACGTCCTGCTGCCGTGACGGTACGGCCGCGGGCGGGCGACCGCATGGTGAGACCGGGGTCCACCGCCGTTTCCACCTGTGGCAGACTGCGGGCGTGCTTGCTACCGCCATGATTATGGACAGCAGCGCGCCGGTCCGCAGTGATCGCTGAACCGCGGCAGTACCCCCGCGCCAGTGGACACCGTGCCCCAGACCCGCGCGCAGACCTCTCGCACCCGCGAGGGGTTTTTTCGTTTTCCGGCCCCCACCCCGGCAGGAGGCGAGCGGCGCGCGAGGATGGGGGCAAGTGGAGCGATTCGCCCCCGAGCCCGGCTTCACCCGCGCGAGGGGGGACCCCCTCCGGAGCCGTATCCAACAGGAGCCATCACCGTCATGACCACGGAGACCGACAGCCATTCCGTCGACGACAGCTTCCATGTCTTCGACACCACGCTGCGCGACGGCGCCCAGCGTGAGGGCATCAATCTCACCGTCGCCGACAAGCTGACCATCGCCCGGCACCTGGACGACTTCGGCGTGGGCTTCATCGAGGGCGGCTGGCCCGGCGCCAACCCGCGTGACACCGAGTTCTTCGCCCGCGCCAAGAACGAGATCCGCTTCCGCCACGCCCAGCTCGTCGCCTTCGGCGCCACCCGCCGCGCCGGCGGCAGCGCCGCGGCGGACCCGCAGGTCAAGGCGCTCCTGGACTCCGGCGCCCCGGTGATCACGCTGGTCGCCAAGTCCCACGACCGGCACGTCGAACTCGCCCTGCGCACCACCCTGGACGAGAACCTCGCGATGGTCGCCGACACCGTCTCCTACCTGCGCGAGCAGGGCCGGCGCGTCTTCGTGGACTGCGAGCACTTCTTCGACGGCTACCGCGAGAACCCCGAGTACGCCAAGGCCGTGGTCCGCACGGCGCACGACGCCGGCGCCGACGTGGTCGTCCTGTGCGACACCAACGGCGGCATGCTCCCCGCCCAGATCCAGGCCGTCGTCTCCACCGTCCTCGCCGACACCGGCGCCCGTCTCGGCATCCACGCCCAGGACGACACCGGCTGCGCCGTCGCCAACACCCTCGCCGCCGTCGACGCGGGCGCCACCCACGTGCAGTGCACCGCCAACGGCTACGGCGAGCGCGTCGGCAACGCCAACCTCTTCCCGGTCGTCGCCGCCCTGGAGCTGAAGTACGGCCGCACGGTCCTCCCCGAGGGCTCCCTCGCCGAGATGACCCGTATCTCGCACGCCATCGCCGAGGTGGTCAACCTGACCCCCTCCACCCACCAGCCGTACGTCGGCGTCTCCGCCTTCGCCCACAAGGCCGGTCTCCACGCCTCCGCCATCAAGGTCGACCCCGACCTGTACCAGCACATCGACCCCGAGCGGGTGGGCAACACCATGCGGATGCTCGTCTCCGACATGGCCGGCCGCGCCTCCATCGAGCTCAAGGGCAAGGAGCTCGGCATCGACCTCGGCGGCGACCGCGCCCTGGTCGGCCGGGTCGTCGAGCGGGTCAAGGAGCGCGAGCTCAAGGGGTACACGTACGAGGCCGCCGACGCCTCCTTCGAGCTGCTGCTGCGCGCGGAGGCGGAAGGCAGGGCGCGGCGCTACTTCCGTACGGAGTCGTGGCGCGCGATCGTCGAGGACCGCCCCGACGGCACCCACGCCAACGAGGCCACCGTCAAGCTGTGGGCCAAGGGCGAGCGGATCGTCGCCACCGCCGAGGGCAACGGCCCGGTCCACGCCCTGGACCTGGCGATCCGCGCGGGCCTGGAGCGGATCTACCCGCAGCTCGCCAAGCTGGAGCTCGTGGACTACAAGGTCCGCATCCTGGAGGGCAAGCACGGCACGCAGTCCACCACCCGCGTCCTGATCACCACGACCGACGGCGGCGGCGAGTGGTCGACGGTCGGGGTCGGCGAGAACGTCATCGCCGCGTCCTGGCAGGCGCTGGAGGACGCGTACACCTACGGACTGCTGCGGGCGGGCGTCGAGCCCACGCAGTGACCGCGCGCCGGCCGGGTCAGGCGCTGTCCGTCGTGGCCCGGCCCGGCTCCAGTCCCAGGATCTCGTCCAGTCCGACGAGGCGCAGCACGCGCCAGGTGTGCTCCGGGACGCCGACCAGAGCGAGCTCGGCCCCTGCCGCCGCCGCGTGGTTGCGGGCGACGAGGAAGGCCGTGATGCCGCTGGAGTCGCAGAACGCCAGGTTCGCCAGGTCCAGGACGAATCGCTGACCGGCGGTCAGGGCGACGGCGGCCAGCGTCTCGCGGAAGCGCGGCACCGTGTGGAAGTCGAGATCGCCGTCGACACGGAGGACGGCTCCGTCGGGCGTGGAGGCGGTGGTGAGGTTCAGCATGGTGGCGTGAGGGTGTCGTGTCGGGCGGTGAGGGCGGGTACACCGAGGGAGAGGATGGCGGTGTCGTCGTCGAGACCGTCACCGAATCCGTCGAGCAGGTCGGCCAGCGACCTGATCGTGGCCTGTGCGGCCGACGGTGCCAGCTCGCCGGCCAGGGCGAGGAGCGCTTCGTCCCCGTAGCGTCCCGCGGCGGTACGGGCCTCGGTCAGGCCGTCCGTGTAGAGGACCAGGGTGTCGCCCGGACCCAGGTGGGTGCGGGCGATCGCTATGTTGGGCGTCGGCAGGATACCGATGAGCACGCCCCCGGGTGTGGGGAGGTAGGCGGCGCTGCCGTCGCCGCGCAGCACCAGCGACGGGGGGTGGCCACCGCTGGCCACGGTGACGTCGAAACCGCCGGTCCCGGGCGGGCCGGGTTCGAGCAGGCCGAAGATGACGGTGCAGTAACGGGGATCGCCCCCGGCGTACTGCTCGCTCAGGACCGTGTTCAGGGTGCGCAGGACGGCCTGCGGGTTCGGGTCGTTCATCGCCGCCGCGCGCAGCGAGTAGCGGGTGAGCGAGGTCAGGGCCGCCGCTTCGGGCCCCTTGCCGCACACGTCCCCGAGGAAGAAGCCCCAGCGTCCGCCCCCGAGGTCGAAGAGGTCGTAGAAGTCGCCGCCGAGGTGGTCGGGGGAGGCGGTGTGGTAGTGCGCGGCGGCCTCCAGCCCGGGTACCTCGGGCAGGCTGGGCGGCAGGAGACTGCGCTGGAGGGTGGCCAGGACCCCCTGGAGGCGTTTGCGGTCCTGCTCGGCCTGCCGGCGTGCGGCCTCGGCCGCCCGGCGACCGCGCAGCAGCTCTTCCTCGTACGAGCGGCGATCGCGCGCGTCGGCGACGGTGGTGCGGATCAGCAGGGGCTTGCCGTCCTCGGCCTTCTTGACCGTGGAGGTGATCAGGACGGGTATGCGGGTGCCGTCGGCCGCTCTGAGCTCCAGGGCGATCCCGCGGACCTCCCCCTGCATCCGCAGCAGCGGCGCGTAGTGCGTCTCGTGGTACAGCTTGCCGCCGACGGTCAGCAGGTCGGTGAAGTGGCGGCGGCCGACGAGGTCTTCCCGCCGCAGGCCCAGCCAGGTGAGCAGCGTGGTGTTGACCTTGGCGATGGTGCCGTCCAGCAGGGTGGACAGGTAGCCGCAGGGGGCGTTCTCGTACAGGTCTTCCACGCTGTCCTCCAGCATGCCCGCGAAGACGGCCTTCTCCCGGTCATGGCCGCCCGCGGCGCCTGAGGTGGTGGTGCCGTGTCCCGAGCCGTCCGTCACAGTTGTTTCCTGACGAAGGCGGCGATCGCCTCCGTGGTGGCTTCCGGAGCGCTCAGCTGCGGGCAGTGACCGGTGGCCTCCAGCGTCACCAGGCGGCTGCCCGGGATCGCGGCGTGGACGTACGCCCCGACCTCGCGCGGCGCGATGGCGTCCTCGGCGCACTCCACCACCAGCGTCGGGACCTTCACACGGTCCAGGTCGTTCCTGCTGTCGCTCAGGAACGTCGTCCGGGCGAAGACGCGGGCGATGTCCGGGTCGGTGCGGCAGAAGAGGTTGGTGAGCTCCTCGCCCAGCTCGGGCCGGTCGGGGTTGCCCATGATGACGGGCGCCATCGTCGCGGACCAGCCGAGGTAGTTGGCGTCCAGCGCCTCCAGCAGCTCGTCGATGTCCTCCCTGCTGAATCCGCCCCGGTACCCGTCCTCGTCGATGTAGTACGGGGAAGGCGTGAGCAGGACCAGCTTCCCGAAGAGCGCGGGCTCCTTCGCGGCCGCGAGCACGCCCACCATCGCGCTCACCGAGTGACCGACGAACACGGCGTCCCGCAGGTCCAGCTCCCGGCACACGTCCAGCACGTCCTCGGCGTACCCCTCCAGCGAGGCGTACCGCTCCTCGCGCCACGCGCTCAGGTCCGACCCGCCCGCGCCGACGTAGTCGAAGAGCACCACGCGGAACTCCTCGGCGAGGGCGGGGGCCACCAGGCGCCACAGATTCTGGTCGCAGCCGTAGCCATGGGCCAGGACCACCACCGGGGCGTCTTCCGGGCCGATGACCTTCACATTGTTCCTGCTGCGAATATCCATGCGATGCATCCTCCCATTCATGGGGGGTAGGCCCCAGGGAGAAAGCCAAGAAGATCTGGTGAGCTATGTCTCCTTCGTCCCGATTCGGGTAGCGTCAAAGTATGAGGACCAGGCCGTTCCCCCTGTTGTCGGCCCTGGCGGGGCTGGCATTGATGCTGCTCATAGCCCTGGCCCCCTCCGCGGGGGCGAAGGCCACGGGCCTGGACGACGCCGCGGCGGCCCTGAAACAGGGCCCGGTGTACGTCCACCCCGCGGCCACCGACCAACTGCCGCCCGCCGCCGCCGACGCGCTGGCGCAGCGGATCAAGAACGCGGACAAGCCGATCTTCGTGGCTGTCCTCCCGGCGACCTCCGAATTCCCGCCCGACCGGCTCCTGGCGAACCTGCGCACCGAGACCGGCATCACCGGCGTCTACGCGGTCCGCCTCGGTGACGGCTTCAACGCCGGCGCCGACCGGGCCGTCCTGTCCAACCAGGCCGTACGGAACATCGTGAACGCCGTCCGCCAGCCCGGCGCCGACGCCACCACCGAGCTCAACAACTTCGTCGACCAGGCACTCCCCAGCGTCCGAGGCTCCGCCCCCGACTCATGGGCCGGAGTCCCCGGTGACGAGGTCCCGGTCGGCGGCCTGATCACCCTCGGCGCCGTCGCGGCGGCCGGCGGGGCCACCCTCGTCGCCGTGAAGCGCCGCAAGCGGCAGAGGCGCGAGGCGGAGGAGCGCGAGGCGCTCGACCGGCTCCGCGTGGTCGTGGACGAGGACATCACCGCGTACGGCGAAGAGCTGGACCGGCTCGACTTCCACCCGGCCGAGAAGGGCGCCGACGACGCGATGCGCGCCGACTACGAACGGGCGCTCGACTCGTACGAGAAGGCCAAGACGCTGATGGCCGGAGCCCGGCACCCGCATGACGTCAGGGGGGTCACCGAGGCCCTGGACGACGGACGCTACGCGCTCGCCGTCCTTTCCGCCCGCCGCGAGGGCCGCCCGCTTCCCGAGCGGCGGGCACCCTGCTTCTTCGACCCCCGCCACGGCACGGCGGCCACCGAGGTGCAGTGGGCGCCGGCGGGCGGGGCGCTGCGCGACGTGCCGGTGTGCGCGGCGGACGCGGCCCGGATCGCGGAGGGCCAGGACCCGATGGCCCGTACGGTCGACACCGAGTACGGCCGCAGGCCGTACTGGGAGGCGGGCCCGGTGTACGGCCCGTGGGCCGGCGGGTACTTCGGCGGCGGGCTGCTGCCCAGCCGGGTACGGCGGGTCGAGGGCGTAGCCGACGGTGTGGCCGCGGATGTCGGCGGTCACCGGCCTGGTGACCGGGCAGTACGACGGGACGACGACCGTCACCGCTCCGACGGCGGCCGGGGCGGCCGGTTCGCCACGTGCGGCGACGCCGGCGCGGGCCTCGGCCCGGCCCGTACACCTGAGCCCGCGCGTCGGAAAGTGCGGGGATCCTTCCGCGGAACGCGGGTACCCGATCCGCCTCCCGCAGACGACGAGGAGGACCGAGCACCGTGAGGAACCACTCGCACGACGCCACCCACCCCGGCGGACCGGTCGTGTCGGCGGAGCCGGACCCGGCGGCCGAGCCGGCCGGGCTGCGGCTGGCCGGGGGCAGGGCGGTCGAGGAACCGCCGGGGGCCGTCCCGCCGGGTGGCGGTGGGGCGGCCGACGACGCCTGGCGGCCGCCGAACCGGATGCAGGCCATCTTGGAGGCCACCAAGCAGGTGGCCGGGCTGCTGAAGAGCGCCGGGCACCCCTTCGCCCTGGCCGGCAGTGTCGCCGCGTACGCGCACGGCGTGCCGGCCAGCCTCCAGCACGACACCGATTTCGCGATCCTGCGCGAGGACGCGAACGCCGTGGCGCAGGAGCTGGAGAAAGCCGGGATCGAGGTGTACAAGCCGCCGGAGGACTGGCTGATCAAGGCCACCGCACACGGCGAGAACATCGACCTGATCTTCGAGCTGGCCCGCCATCCGGTGACGCCCGACCTCCTGGGCCGGGCCGAGATCCTGCCGGTGGACTCGGTACGGATGCCGGTGCTCGCACCGACCGACCTCGTCGGCAGCCTGCTGGCCGCCTTCTCGGAGCACCACTGCGACTTCGGCGCCGTACTCCCGATCGCCCGGACCCTGCGGGAGAAGATCGACTGGGACCTGCTGCGGCGCGAGAACCAGGGAGCTCCCATGCCCGAGGCGTTCCTGTACCTGCTGGAGCGCCTGAACGTCATCGAACCACGGGAGGGAGCGCCATGAGCGCGGCCGACACCGCCGAGTACCGCATCGCCCATCTGCGGGACCGGCTGGCGAGCGAGGACATCGCCGAACTCGGCGTGCGCATCGAGCAGCGCGGGACGAACGTGATGCTGTACGGCACCGTCTCCAGCGCCGCCTGCCGTGCCGAGATCCTGCGGATCGCCCAGGAGGAACTGACCGGGCTCCCCCTGCGGGAGGACCTGGTCGTGGCCTCCGCCAGTCCGCCCGACCACTCCGAGGAGCTGTCGTGATCCGAGTAGCAGCCGTCGGCGACATCCATCTGGGACCGGACAGCGCCGGAACGCTGCGACCCGCCTTCGAGACGCTGCGGGAGTGCGCGGACCTGTTGCTGCTGGCGGGCGATCTGACACGGCACGGCACGGCCGAGGAGGCGGAGGTCGTCGCCGGGGAGGTGGCCGGCCTGGGTGTGCCCGTGGTGGCGGTGCTCGGCAACCACGACTACCAGAGCGACCAGGAGGCCGAGGTGGCGGCGGCGCTGGACCGGGTCGGCGTCACCGTGCTGGAGGGCGAGGGGACGGTGGTGAACGTCGACGGGGTGCACGTCGGCATCGCCGGGACCAAGGGGTTCGGCGGCGGGTTCGCCGGGCGCAGCGGCGGCGAGTTCGGCGAGCCGGAGATGAAGTCGTTCATCCGGTACACGCGCAACTGCGCGGACGCGCTGCGCGGGTCGCTGAACACGCTGAAGGAAGCGGGCTGCGCGGTACGGATCGCCCTGACGCACTACTCCCCCGTGACGGACACGCTCGCGGGCGAGCCGCTGGAGATCTATCCGTTCCTGGGGTCCTACCTGCTGGCCGAGGCGGTGGACGAGGCGGGCGCCGACCTGGCCGTGCACGGGCACGCGCACATGGGTGTCGAGCACGGCATGACCGGCGACGGGGTCCGGGTGCGCAATGTCGCCCAGCCGGTGATCGGCCGGGCCTTCGCCGTCTACCACCTGGCGGTGCACACGGCCGGCGGTGACGGGGACGGTGCGCGGACGCGGGAGCGCACGGCGGTGGCACGTTAGGCGGCCCCAAAGCGGGGGTAACGGAGGATACTGCGACACAACGGATGAAATCCCATAATAAGGAGCCGAGGATCGTGACCGACGTTTCGAGCCGGGGCCCCGCGCCCGGCGACGACCGGAAGGTACTCACCAACCGGCAGGGCCACCCGGTCTACGACAACCAGAACCAGCGCACGGTCGGCGCCCGCGGCCCGGCGACGCTGGAGAACTACCAGTTCCTGGAGAAGATCAGCCACTTCGACCGGGAGCGCATCCCCGAGCGCGTCGTCCACGCCCGCGGAGTCACCGCCTACGGCTACTTCGAGGCGTACGGCGCCTGGGGCGACGAGCCGATCAGCCGCTACACCCGCGCCAAGCTCTTCCAGGAGCGCGGCAAGCGCACCGACCTGGCCGTGCGGTTCTCGACGGTGATCGGCGGCCGGGACTCCTCGGAGGCGGCTCGCGACCCGCGCGGGTTCGCCGTGAAGTTCTACACCGAGGACGGCAACTGGGACCTCGTGGGGAACAACCTGGGTGTGTTCTTCATCCGGGACGCGATCAAGTTCCCGGACGTGATCCACGCGCTCAAGCCCAACCCGGTCAGCTTCGAGCAGCAGCCGCGCCGGATCTTTGACTTCATGTCGCAGACCCCGGAGGCCATGCACATGCTGGTCAACCTGTTCAGCCCGCGTGGCATCCCGGCCGACTACCGCCACATGCAGGGCTTCGGCGTCAACACCTACAAGTGGGTCAACGCCGAGGGCAACACCGTCCTGGTCAAGTACCACTGGATGCCCAAGCAGGGCGTGCGCAGCATGACCGAGGAGGACGCGGCCAATGTGCAGGCCCAGGGCCTGGGGCACGCCACGAAGGACCTGTACGAGGCGGTGGAGCGCGGCGAGTACCCGGAGTGGGAGCTGCTGGTCCAGATGATGGAGGACCACGAGCACCCGGAGCTGGACTTCGACCCGCTGGACGACACCAAGACGTGGCCGGAGCAGGAGTTCCCGCCGAAGCCGGTCGGGAAGATGGTCCTCAACCGGATGCCGGAGAACTTCTTCGCCGAGAACGAGCAGATCTCGTTCGGCACCGGGGTGCTGGTGGACGGCCTGGACTTCTCCGACGACAAGATGCTGGTCGGCCGGACCTTCTCGTACAGCGACACCCAGCGCTACCGGGTGGGCCCGAACTACCTTCAGCTTCCGGTCAACCAGGCCAAGAACGCCGACGTGCGCACCAACCAGCGCGACGGCCTCATGACGTACCACGTGGACGGCGCCGGGGAGAATCCGGACGTCAACTACGAGCCGTCGATCAGGGGTGGGCTGCGCGAGGGCGAGTACCCGACGCACGACGAGCAGGGCCCGGAGATCCGGGGCCGGCTCACCCGCAAGCGAATCGAGCGGACCAACGACTACATGCAGGCGGGGCAGCGTTATCTGCTGATGGAGCAGTGGGAGCGCGACGACCTGGTGCACAACTTCGTCAATCTGCTGAAGCAGTGCGACCGGCCGGTCCAGGAGCGCATGGTGTGGCACTTCCTGCTGGTCGAGAACGACCTCGGCCTCCGGGTCGGCGAGGGCCTCGGGATCAGCCCGCAGGACGTCGCCCATCTCGAACCGCTCGCCAGCCAGGACCTCACCGAGGAGGACCGCAAGCGGCTGGCGAACCTCGGGGAGAACCCGCCCCGGGACGTCGAGGGGCTCACCATGACGCACTGCGTGCCCGATGAGCGGCATGTCGTGACCCGCTGACGAGCGGGCCGAACGGGGCGCACCGACGACGACACGGACGACAACGGCACAGGTGAAGGGGCCCGCCGCAAGGCGGGCCCCTTCACCTGTGCGCCGGGGCCGGGAATCAGGGGCGGCGCCAGTCGTCGCTCCTCAGGTGCGAGCCCGCCTGCGGGCCCATCCGCAGCATGCCGCCGTCCACGACCCACGAGGCGCCGGTGACGTACGAGGCGTCCTCGCTCGCCAGGAACGCGATCACCGAGGCCACCTCACGGGCGTCGCCCGGCCGCCCCAGCGGGACACCCGGCCGGGACTTCTCCGTGACGTCCTCGTCCTCCTGGCCGGTCATGGGCGTGGCGATCTCGCCGGGTGCGACGGCGTTGACGGTGATGCCGTGTTCCGCCAGCTCCAGGGCCATCACCTGGGTGAGCAGCCCGAGGCCGCCCTTGGCCGCGCAGTAGGGCGCGGCGCCGACCCGTGGCTGGTGCTCGTGCACGGAGGTGACGTTGACGATCCGGCCGCCGCCGCCCTGGCGGATCATGCGGCGGGCGGCGAGCTGCCCGCAGAGGAACGGCCCGATCAGGTCGACGTCGATCACGCCGCGTACGGTCTCGTACCCCATGTCCAGGAAGGGCGTGGCCGTGCCGGTGCCGGCGTTGTTCACCAGGACGTCGACGCGGCCGAGTTCGTCCGCGAGCCGTTCGACGGCGTCGGCGGCGTCCGGCAGCCGCGTCAGGTCCATCCGGGCGAGGGCCGCCCGGCGCCCGTGGGCCCGTACCTCCTCGGCGGTCCGCCGCGCGCCCTCCTCGTCGGTGTGCCAGGTGATGCCGATGTCCATGCCCTGGGCGGCGAGCCGGACGGCGGTGGCGCGGCCGATGCCCGAGTCCGCGCCGGTGATGACGGCGACAGGGGCGGGGGCGGGTGAGTTCATCGCTCCTCCTCGACTGTGGTCAGGAGTTCTGGCGGTACCACGTCGCGGCGACGGCAAACGCGAGCGTACGGGCGGTTCCTGGGACTGGTGTGCACTGAGTGGCTGATGATCGGGCAGTGGAATGAGATGCCAGAAGTATCAGCTCCCGTGATCAAACTGGTGCGGCGGACGACCGAACCCGTCGCTGTACAGACCATTCGCTCGACCGCCGCGGCCGTCATCTCGTTCGTCGTCGCCCTGGCCGTCCTGCCCGACCAACCGGCGCCCCTGACGGCGCCCCTGACCGCGCTGCTGGTCGTCCAGGTCACCCTTTACTCGACCTTGACCACCGGCGTCCGGCGCGTGAACTCGGTGGTCGTCGGCGTGCTCATCGCCATCGGCTTCAGCGCCCTCGTCGGGCTGACCTGGTGGAGCCTCGGCCTGACGATCTTCACCTCACTGATCATCGGCCGGTTCGTGAAAGTCGACGAGTTCGTGCCCGAGGTCGCGATCAGCGCGATGCTGGTCCTGGGCGTCTCCCAGATCGCCTCCATGGCCTGGCACCGGGTGCTGGAGACCCTGATCGGTGCGGGCGTGGGGCTGCTGTTCAACCTGCTGTTCGCACCGCCCGTGTGGGTGCAGACCGCCGGTGCCTCCATCGACGGGCTCGCCCGCGGGATGGGCCGGATATTCCGCACCATGGGCGACGAGGTCGGCGAGGGGCACATCCCCTTCGCCCACGCCGCGGCCCGGCTGCACGAGGCGCGGCGGTTGGACCACGACATCGTGGAGGTCGACGCCTCGCTCCGGCAGGCCGAGGAAAGCCTGATGTTCAACCCGCGCGTGCGGGAAGGGCTGCTGTCCCGGATCGTGCTGCGGACCGGGCTCGACACCCTGGAGATCTGCGCCGTGGTACTGCGGGTGCTTACCCGCACCCTGACCGACCTGGCGAGGTTCCGCACCGAGGAGTCCCTCTTCCCGCCCGACGTGGCGGCCTCCCTGCAGCAGTTGTTCGGGCAGATGGCCACCGCCATCGAGAGCTTCGCCCGGCTCATCACCACACAGGTGGCCGCCAACGCCGAGCAGGCCGAGGAGGCGCTCACCGAGGCCCTCGCCGCCAGCCGCGCCACCCGCGACCGGGTCGCCGACCTGCTGCTGGAGGACGTGCAGGAACACCCCCGGCAGTGGCAGCTGCACGGCGCCCTGCTCGCCGAGGTCGACCGCATCCTCGACGAACTGGACATCGACAAGCGCACCGAGCGCCTCACCCAGGAGCTCGACCGGCACTCGGCGGAGGTGCGCGAACGGTACCCCCGGCTGGTGGCCCTCGGTCGGCGGCTGCGCGGCGGCGGGGCGGAGCGCCGCCCCAGCGTCGAGGCCTGAGCCTCCCGTACGCCCGTCCGGCCCGGCCTCGCTTTGCCTGCTCGGCGCGGATGTGGCGGAGCGGGCGTGGGCGTGTCTGCGCGACAAGGCCGCGGCGGTGCTGTGCGCGCCGCCGCGGCCCCCGCGCGCCCGAACGGCCCGCCCGTACGCGTCGGGTCAGCCGGCGGCGTTGTCGACGCGCAGCCGGACCTGCTCCTCCAGCCGCTGGAGGCTGCTGTCCAGGGCGCCGGACACGGCCTGCTCGCCGGGGTCGTGGCTCTCGTCGAAGAACGACAGGTGAACGGTCACCTCGCTCGCCCCGCTGCCGATGCCCGCCACCTGGAGCCAGCCGGTGTAGCCGCCCTGTTCGCGGGTGCCCCATTCGAGCCGCATCTGGTCCGGCCGGGCGCGCAGCAGGGCGGGGGTGTCCTCGTCGGTGCGGTCCTCGTGGACGGTGACGGCCGGCAGGTCCCCGGCGTGCACGTGCAGGTCCTCCGGGAGCCAGCTGTCCAGCTGCCCGACGTTCGAGGCCTGGTCGAAGACCTGCTCGGGCAGGGCCGGCATGGTGCGTGAGCGCTCGTACTCGGTCATCGCTGTACCGCTCCTCGGCTCGGGGTCGTCGTTCGAGGCACGAGTTCCCGGCGCGGGCGAAGTGAAGCGGACCGAATGCGGGAGGGGGCACCCGGCGCGCGAAGGGAAAGCCCCGGCTGGACGGGGGAACCAGCCGGGGCAGTCAGGGGGTTGGTGAAGGCTCCTTCACCACTGGATGAACGATAAACCACTTTCGCCCGGGGATGCCAATCGGCTCCCCCGGCGCCGGCGCGCGGTGCTCAGAGCGCCGACTGAGGGGCCGTACGGGACGTGGGCGCCGAGCCCGTACCCGCGGACTGCGCGGCCTGCGCCGACAGCGGGGTCGCGATGTCCTCCAGCGACTTGCGCTCCGCGGCGACGGCGAAGAACAGCGCCACCACCCCGCCGATGACCATGAGCGTGGCACCGACGCAGAAGGCGAGCACCGTGTCGGCGACGACACCGCTCTCCGTGAGGTTCGCGAAGATCAGCGGCCCGGAGATACCGCCGGCGGCGGTGCCGATCGCGTAGAAGAACGCGATGGCCATTGCCCGCGTCTCCATCGGGAAGATCTCGCTCACGGTGAGGTACGCGGAGCTCGCGCCCGCCGAGGCGAAGAAGAGGACCACGCACCAGCACGCCGTCAGGGTCGTCGCGGTGAGCCACCCGTTTCCGAACATCCAGGCCGTGACGTAGAGCAGCGCCCCGGACAGCAGGTAGGTCCCGGCGATCATCGGCCGGCGGCCCCAGGTGTCGAAGAGCCGCCCCAGCAGCAACGGGCCGAGGAAGTTGCCGAACGCGATCACCGCGAAGAAGTAACCCGTGGAGCCGCTGGGGACGTCGAAGAACTTCACCAGGATCGCGCCGAACCCGAAGGTGATGGCGTTGTAGAGGAACGCCTGCCCGATGAAGAGGGCCAGGCCCAGCACCGACCGCCGCGGGTAGGCGCTCACCAGCGTCCGGGCGATCTGCACGAACCCGACGCTGTGCCGCTGCTTGATGGTGATCGAGCCGGCCGGCTCGGGCAGCGGCCTGCCGGTCTCCCGCTCGACCTCCCGTTCCACGTCCGCCACGAGCTGCTCGGCGCCCTCCGACTTGCCGTGGATGAACATCCAGCGCGGGCTTTCGGGGACGTGCCGGCGTACCAGGAGGATGACCAGGCCGAGGACGACGCCGAGGCCGAAGGAGATCCGCCAGCCGATGTCCTTGGGCAGGATGTCGGTGTCCAGCAGGACGACGGAGAGCAGGGCACCGCCCATCGCGCCGAGCCAGAAGCTGCCGTTGATGATGAGGTCGACCCGGCCGCGGTACTTGCTGGGGATCAGCTCGTCGATGGCGGAGTTGATGGCCGCGTACTCACCGCCGATGCCGAAGCCGGTGAGGAAGCGGAAGACGAAGAACCACCAGGACGAGAACGACAGCGCGGTCAGCGCCGTGGCCGCCAGATAGACGGCCAGGGTGATCAGGAAGAGCTTCTTGCGGCCGAAGCGGTCGGTGAGCCAGCCGAAGAACAGCGCCCCGACGCAGGCGCCGGCGACGTAGAGCGCCGCGGCCACGCCGGTGACCTGCGCGCTGCTGATGGCGAGCCCGCTGCCCTCCTCGGAGAGGCGGCTCGCCATGTTGCCGACGATGGTCACCTCGAGGCCGTCGAGGATCCAGACGGTGCCCAGACCGATCACGATCATCCAGTGCCACCGTGACCATGGCAGCCGGTCCAATCTGGCGGGGACCTTCGTCGTGATGGTCCCGGTCGTCGACTGCCCGAGCTCGCTCATGGTCACCTCCGAGGCGTAGTGGCCGCTCCCGGGTACCCGATGATCAATCAGGCGAAACGGCGTCTGTTCGCCGTCCACGGGGGTACGCGGGGACCATGCGGACCGTCAGACCACTGGCCGTCGTGACCGGCGCCTCCAGCGGCATCGGGCGCGAACTGGCCGGGACCTTCGCCGACCACGGGTTCGACCTCATCGTCTGCGCGGAGGACGCCGCCCTGGCGGACGCGGCGCGCGAGCTGCGCGGGCGTGGCGCGGACGTCACCGCGGTACGGGCCGACCTGGCGACGTACGACGGTGTGGAACAGCTGTACGCCGCGGTCGCCGCGACCCGGCGGCCGGTCGCCGCGGCGGCGCTGAACGCGGGGGTGGGGATCGGCGGGGCGTTCGTCGACAACGACCTCGCCGACGAGGCCCGCGTCATCGACGTCAACGTCAGCTCGACGGTGCACCTGGCCAAGCGGCTGCTCCCCGGCATGGTCGACGCGGGCGGGGGCCGGCTGCTGATCACATCCTCGCTCGTGGCCACGACGCCGGGCTCCTTCCAGGCCGTGTACAACGCCTCGAAGTCGTTCCTGCAGTCGTTCGCCCAGGCACTCGCGAACGAGCTGAAGGACACCGGTGTGACGGTCACCGCGCTGATGCCGGGCGCCACCCGCACCCCCTTCTTCCACCGCGCCGGCATGGACGACACCCGCCTCGGCCGGATGACGGCCAAGGACGACCCGGCGCGGGTCGCCGAGGAGGGCTTCGAGGCGCTGATGCGCGGCCGGCACAAGGCGGTCGTCGGGTCCGTGCGGAGCAAGGCCCTCGGGGCGGCGACGAAGGTGCTGCCCGACCGGCTGAAGGCCGCGGGACAGCGGTTCCTCTCCGAGCCCCGCCCGCGGCGGCGTCGGCGCCCGCCGCGGGGGCCTCGGCGGTGACGGGCCGCACCGTCCCCCCGCGGAAAATGGTCTTTCTGTGGGGGCTGCGCCCCCACTCCCCCGACGCGGCGGCTTCGCGCCGCGTCCGCACCCTCCGTCGCCCGCGGCGGTCAGCGGCGGTACACCTCCGGGTTGGCGCAGTGGGCGAGTTCCTCGCCCCGGAGGAAGCGGCCCACCTCCGCCGCGACGATGCGCGCCGCCTTGTGGGCGACCTGGCGGCTGGCGCCGGCGATGTGCGGGGTGAGGACGACGCCCGGCGTGGACAGCAGACGGGCGCCGGCGGGGACGGGCTCGACCGGGAACACGTCGAAACCGGCGCCCGCGAGACGACCCGAGTCCAGCGCGTCGCACACCGCCTCGTAGTCGACCAGCGCACCGCGCGCACAGTTGACGAGGACGGCGCCCCGGGGCATCGAGGCGATCTCGGCGGCCCCGATCATGCCGGTGGTCTCCTCCGTCACGCGCGCGTGCAGGGAGACGATCCGGGAGCGGCTCAGCAGCTCGTCGAGGGGGACGAGCTGCGCGATGCCGTCCACCGCCTCCGGCTTCACGTACGGGTCGTGGACGAGGACGGTGGCGCCCATGGCGACGAGCACCCGGGCCACGCGTGAGCCGATCGCGCCGAAGCCGACCAGACCGACGAGGGAGCCGTCGATCTCGATGCCGCAGGCGTCGTAGTCGTAGTAGTCGCCGCGCCAGGTGCCGTGCTTGAGGTCGGTGTGGACGTCGCCGACGCCGCGGGCGGCGGCGAGGATCAGGGCCAGGGTGTGTTCGGCGGTGGCGACGGCGTTGCGGCCGGGGGCGTAGCAGACGGCGACGCCGTGGCGGGTGGCCGCCTCCAGGTTGGCGTTGACCGGGCCGCCGCGGCTGACGCAGAACAGTTCCAGGCCGGGGCAGGCGGCAAGGACGCGCTCGGTGAGCGGCGCCATCTGGGTGACGCAGATCCGGGCGCCGCTCAGCGCCTCGATCATGTCGTCCTCGGTGCCGGACGCCTCGTCCACCTCGGCGACCCGGCCGAAGGGGGTGTGCGGCCAGGGCAGCCGGGTTTCGCGTACGTCGAGGTCGGCGCCGGCGGGCGCGGCGGCGCGCAGTTCGGCGGTGAGCAGGCCGGGCAGGACGAAGTGGTCGCCGGCGGCGAGGACGGTGGTGGTCACGGTGGGATCTCCGGTCAGTGGGCGGTGGCGGGCGCGTTCAGCCGCAGCAGGGACGCCTGTCCCCCGGGCGGCAGCCGCAGTTCGGTCAGGGCGCCGTTCTCCAGGGCCGGGAAGACGTCGCGGTAGCGGGCGAGCGGGATGCCGAGGAGCTTGCACAGCACGAGGCGTACGAGGGTGGAGTGGGCGACGACGAGCACGCGGCCGTCGGGGAGTTCCCGCACGGCCTCCTCCAGGCAGGCGATCGCCCGGTCGGCCGCCGCCGCGGGGTCCTCGCCGCCGGGCAGGTGGTGCGCCACGGGGTCGTCGAGGAAGGCGGCCAGCTCGTCGGGGAACGCCTCGGCCATCTCGGCGCGCGTCAGCCCGTCGCCGCGCCCGAAGTCCACCTCGTAGAGCCGCTCGTCGACGCGCGGGGTGAGCCCGAGCGCGGTCGCGGCGGGTTCGGCGGTGAGCCGGGCGCGGGACAGCGGCGAGCAGAGCACGGCGTCGAGGCGCTGTCCGGCGGCCCAGGTGGCGAGGTTGGCGGCCTGTTCGCGGCCGAGTTCGGTGAGCGGCACGTCGGTGCGGCCGGCGTAGCGGTTCTCCGCGTGCCACTCGGTCTCGCCGTGGCGTACGAGGACGAAGTCGGTCACTGCTCGGCCTTTCCGCGCGCGTGGGCCGCGACGGACCGGTCCAGCCAGCCGCGTCGGGTGAGTTCGTCGACGAAGTCGAGGTAGACGGGGGTCAGCCGGGCTGTGCGGGACGGGTCGGGGGTGAGTTCCTCGCGGACGCGGACCATGCCGGCCGCGGCCTCCTCCAGCGTGGCGCCCGACGCGGTCGCGGCGAGGACCGCCATGCCGGTGGCGCTCTCCGCGTGTTCGGGGAGGCCGGCCGGGCGGCCCAGGACGTCGGCGCGCAGCTGGGACCAGTAGCGGTTGCGGGCGCCGCCGCCGGTCAGGGTGAGCGGGCCGGTCACGGGGGCGCCGATGTGGTCGAGGTAGTCGAAACAGAGGCGTTCGACGCAGGCCACGCCGAGCAGGCAGGCGTGGAACGCCTCCGCGTCGCCGGACACGTCACCGAGGACGAAGGGGGTGGCGCCCGGGGCGTGGAAGGGGAAGCGTTCGCCGCCCGCGCCCACGAGGGGGTAGGCCACGGCGGTGGAGCCGGTGGCGGCGGCGCGTGCGGTGAGGGTGTCGAGGTCGGCGCCGGGGAAGCGCCGGGTGAGGACGCCCGCGCCGCTGCTGGAGGCGCCGCCGGGCAGCCAGGTGCCGCCGGGGCCGCGGTGGCAGTAGACCACTCCCCCGGGGTCGCGTACGAGGTGGGGGCTCGCGCCCTTGAACACGAGAGTGGTCCCGAGGACGGAGTTCCAGGCCCCGGCGGTGAGCGCTCCCGCGCCGATCTGGGCGGCGCAGCCGTCGGTCATGCCGGCGACGATCGGCGTACCGGTCGGGATGCCGGTGGTCGCGGCGGCTTCCCCGCAGACGGTGCCGATGACCGTTCCGGGCCGGGCGACCCGCGGGAGCAGGCCGGAGGGGACACCGAGGGCGGCCAGTTCGGCGTCCGGCCAGCGCTCGTCGGTGAGGTGGTAGCCGGTCTTGAGGGCGTGGCTGGCGTCGCTCGCGACCTGGCGTCCGGCGAGCCGCCAGGTGATCAGGTCGGCCTGGTGCAGCAGCCGGGCGTCCGGGAAGTCGGTGTTGTCCAGCAGCCACAGCAGTTTGGGCAGCGCCCAGGACGGCTGCATGGTGCGGTAGCCGAGCTCCCGCCAGACCCGGGATCCGGTGGCGTTGACGCGGTCGGTGTACGCGCGGGCGCGCCCGTCGTCGTACATGAGGCCGGGGGTCAGCGGCCGGCCCCCCGCGTCGGCGAGCAGGATGGTGCCGGAGGTGGCGTCGACGGCCAGGCCGCGTACGCGCGCGGGGTCGATGCCGGTCAGGGCCTCGCGGCAGGCGCCGGCGAGCGCGGACCACCACTGTTCGGGGTCCTGCTCGTGCCGTGGACCGTCGCGGTGGCCGGTGACGGTCCGGGAGGCGGCGGCCAGGAGGCGGCCGGTGCCGTCCACGGCGACGGCCCGGGCGCTCTGGGTGCCGAGGTCGAGGCCGAGGTGGACGGCGTCGGCGGAGAGGGCGTCAGACATGCGGTGCTTTCTGTACGGCGGGGGCGGCGGGCGCCGGCGCCCAGCCGAGGGAGCGGGCGGCGTCGCGCCAGATGAGGAACGAGGTGTAGAGCTCGTCGTAGCGCTCGGCACGCCCGGGGTCGGGTTCCCACGCGGAGCGCATGCGGACGTAGGTGGCGGCGGCGGAGTGCATGCTGCTCTCGGCGCCGGTCAGGACGAGCCCGGTCAGGAACGCGCCCTTGGCGCCCGGTTCGGAGTCGGCGCTGCGAGCGGTGGGCACCCCGGTGACGTCGGCGATGAGGCGGCACCACGGGTCGCTGGCGGAGCCGCCGCCGCACAGGCGCAGTTCGTGGACGTCGGTGCCGGAGGCGCGCAGGCAGTCGCGTACGACGAGGGACAGCCCTTCGAAGACGGCGCGGGCGAGGTCGGCGGGCGTGTGGTCGAGGGAGAGGCCCCAGAAGGTGCCGCGGGCGCGGGGGTCGAGGAACGGGGCGCGTTCACCGGCGGGTGAGAGGTACGGCAGGAACGCCGGTCCGCCCGGGGCGGGTGCGGTGGAGAAGGCGAGTTCGCCGAGGGCGGCGGGGCCGTCGGCGGCGAGGACGCGGGAGGCCCAGTCGAGGACCTCGGTGCCGGAGAGGGTGGGGAAGGCGCGCAGGACGCGTTCGCGGCCCCCGTAGGCGATGTTGATGCCGCACGGTTCGCCGGTGGTGTCGACGTGCCGGGTGACGATCTCGGTGCAGAGGGTCGTGCCGAGGATGGCGCACGCCTGGCCGGGGTCGACGACGCCGGCGCCGCGGGCGGTGGCGGCGATGTCGTACGGGGCCATGACAACGGGCAGGCCGGCGGGCAGGCCCAGCTCGCCCGCCGTGCGGTGGGTGATCTCGGCGACGCGCTCGTGTTCGCCGAGGACGCGCGGCAGGAGCCCGGCGTACGGGGCGAAGTCGAAGAGGTCGAGGATGGCGGGGTCGTAGTCGCCGGTGGTGTGGTCGAGGAAGGGCGCCGACGCGTCGGACTCGTCGATGGCGGTGACGCCGGTGAGCTTCAGGAACAGCCAGCCGGCCGCCGTCAGGGCCGTACGGGAGCGTGCCAGGCGCCGCGGGTCGTGGGCGGCGAGCCAGCTGATCACCGCGTTGGGCATGCCGCTGCAGGTGAGGGAGCCGTTGCGGCGGTACGCCTCGTCGAGGACGCCGTCGGCGGCCCAGCGGGTGAGCAGGTCGCCCGCGCGGCCGTCGGACCAGAGGACCGCGGGGCCGGTGGGGTGGCCGTCGGCGTCGACGAGCCAGCAGCCGTCGCCCTGGGCGGTGAAGGCGACCAGCCGGACCGGGTCGTGGCCGGCGCCGTGCTGGGAGAGCGCGCCGCGCACGGTGGAGACCACCGCGTTCCACACGGCGGCCATGTCCTGTTCCGCCCAGCCGGGGTGGGGGCGCAGCACTTCGGTGCCGATACGGGAAAGCGCTGTTTCCTGCCCCTGGTCGTCGAAGACGACCGCTTTGATGACCGACGTGCCGACGTCGATGGTGAGAACCGACATGAGTGGAATACCTGCCCCTTCGCACTTGCGGACGCCAGGGAAACGTGCGGCCGGGCGAAGCGTCAATCGGCCCGGGAATTATCCCGTGACCGGCCGTGGCCGCGGTGTGAGATCGCCGCTCGGCACCGCTCCGCCGGGCGGCGGGGGCCCGCTTCCGCCGTGTTAAGTTCACGTGAGGTTCGCATCACGCCGTCCCCCACGTTCCCGCTCGGCCGCGCGCCTGTCCACCACCGTGGGTGGAGTGAACCGGAAAGGAGCCGGACGCCATGACCCGTATGGACGCCCAGGAGGAGCGCCGCGGCCGGCTGCGCGATCTGGTGACCGCCAAGGGGTTCGTCCGCACCGCGGACCTGGCGGAGGAGTTCGGCGTGAGTGTGATGACGGTCCACCGCGACCTGGACGCGCTGCAGACCCAGGGCTGGCTCCGCAAGGTGCGGGGCGGGGCGAGCTGTCTGCCGTCGACGCAGTTCCACGGCAGCGTCAGCGAGCGCATGACGACGATGGCGCAGACCAAGCACCGGCTGGCGCGGGCCGCCGCCGAGCTGCTCACGCCCGGCCGGATCGTGATGCTCGACGACTCCACGACCTGTCTGAGCCTGGCGCAGCAGATGGCCGATCACACGCCGCTGACGGTGATCACCAACTCGCTGCCGGCGATCTCCACGCTGGCCCGGCAGCCGGGCGTGTCGCTGATCGCGCTGGGCGGCACGTACTTCCCGGCGTACGACGCCTTCATGGGGCTGCACACGGCGCACAGTGTGGAGTCGTTCCGCGCGGATGTGCTGTTCATGTCGACGACGGCGGTGACGGGGGGCCGCTGCTACCACATGTCGCCCGAGGCCGTGCAGGTCAAGCGGGCGATGATGGCGTCCGCGGCGCGGCGGGTACTGCTGGTCGACCACACCAAGTTCGCCAACCAGGGGCTGTACGCGCTGGCGCCGCTGAGCGACTTCGACCTGGTGCTCGTCGACGAGGCGGCGCCCGCCGGGGAAGTGCGGCGGCTGCGGGACATAGGCGTCGACATCCGCACGGTCGACACCTCGCGCTGACGCCGCGGGCGTCAGGCGTTCACCGACGCCACCCACCTGCTGAACAGCGGTGTACGGGCCGCCGCGCTGCACGGCGGGAAGTCGCAGCCGCAGCGCACCCGGAGTACAGGGGTACGGGCACGGCGGGCTCACGGACGTCACAGACCTCATGTGAACGTCACACCGTCTTCACCCGGGCTGCGGCGTCGCGCCGCGCCCCGGTCACCGCGGTGAGCTGGGGTGACGCCCTCCGGGCGGCGCGGAGCGCGAGCCGGTGTCCCTCGTTTTCACGCCGGTGGTGAGGGGACCGGCGAGGTTTTCCTCCCGGTCATTGACCGCGTTCCCGCACAGCCGTTTCATCATGACGCCTTACGGCACCCCGCTCCCCGACATTCGGCAAAGGTGGTTCTCGTGGCCGTCGTTCTGGATCCCTCGTCCTCCGCCGAGGAAACACCCCAAGGGCATTGGCTCGACAGGATCGGCATTCCCAGGCCGCTCGCCTGGGGATTTCTCGGTCTTCTCATTTTCATGATCGGTGACGGAGTCGAATCCGGATATCTGTCGCCGTATCTCCTGGACGAGGGGATGTCCAAGGAGCGGGTGGCGCTGCTGTTCAGCGTCTACGGCGTGACGGCGAGCGTCGCCGCCTGGTTCTCCGGGGCGCTCTCGGACCTCTGGGGCCCGCGCCGGGTGATGATGCTCGGCCTCGGCGTCTGGGCGGCGTTCCAGGTGGTGTTCCTCGTCCTCGCGGTCCCGTCGGTGGACTTCGGGCTGCTGCTGGTCAGTTACGGTCTGCGCGGTTTCGGCTATCCGCTCTTCGCGTACGGCTTCCTGGTGTGGGTCACCGCCGTGACGCCGCAGCGTCGGCTCGGCTCCGCGGTGGGCTGGTTCTGGTTCGCCTTCACCGGCGGGCTGCCGACCCTGGGCTCGCTGGTCGCCAGCTTCGCGGTGCCGTGGATCGGCGCGTACCGCACGCTGTGGTTCTCGCTCGGTCTGGTGGTGGCGGGCGGCCTGATCGCGCTGCTGCTGGTGCGCGAACCGACCGGCGCAAGACGGCTGGCGCCCGCGGGGGAACGCCCGGTCGCCACCCTGCTCGGCTCGCTCGCGATCATCTGGCGCAATCCGAGGATCGGTACGGGTGCGGTGGTGCGGGCGATCAACACGGCGCCGCAGTTCGGCTTCCTGGTGTTCCTGCCGGTGTTCTTCACCGACACGCTGGGTTTCTCGCTCAGCGAGTGGCTGCGGCTGCTGTCGGCGATGTTCGCCACCAACATCTTCTTCAACCTGGTCTTCGGGGTCGTCGGCGACCGCATCGGCTGGCAGCGCACCGTCGCCTGGTGCGGTGGTGTCGGCTGCGCGGTGACCACCCTGCTGCTGTACTACGGCACGGCGTCCGCGGGCGACGACTACGCCCTCGCCATGGTGCTGGTGAGCCTCTACGGCGCGACGCTCGCCGGGTACGTACCGCTGTCGGCGCTGATGCCGTCGCTCGACCCGGCGCACAAGGGCCAGGCGATGTCGGCGCTGAACCTCGGCGCGGGCGCCAGCACCTTCCTCGGACCGGCGCTGGTGGGGCTCTTCCTGGGGCCGCTCGGCGTCCAGGGCGTGATGTGGATCTTCGCCGCGCTCTATCTGGCGAGCGCGGTCATGACGCTTTTCCTCACCCTGCCGGAGACGGTATCGGCGAAGCCTCACGGGTACTCGTCGGAGCACGGCCCGGCAGCGCGGGCGCGGAACGATACCCCGGAGGCGTAGCCATGAGTGACCCGTGGGGCTACCCGACCCCTTCCCAGGCGGAGGGCGAGCGGGAGCCGGGTGTCGACGAACACCCGGACGTGGCCCGCAGCACGCCCTCACAGGCGGAGGGCGAGCGCACCGCCGAGACGGAGGAGCTCGGCGACGAGGGCAAGGGCGCCGAGGGCGCCGAGGACACGGAGTGAGACGGCGGCGGACATGCCCGGGTGGCGTGTCCGCCCGCCGCGGTGCACCACCGGCCGGCTGAAGGGCCGCGCGCACGACGTCACGGGCAGGTGCGCGGTCGGGGCGAAGTGGCCCGGCCACACGCGCGTCGAATGGCCCAGGGCACGGGCCGGTCCGGCCCCTGGGTTGAGGGCGTCCCCGTCGCCCGCGCCCGAGGAGCCGCATGCCCCGCCGACCGCTCGCACTCCCGGCTCCCTCGCCCCGCGCGCTTCCGGGGTCGCGGCGGCGGCGTGGGGCTTCCTCCCGGCGGCCGGGCCCGCGCTAAGAGCGCGGCGGGCCGGCTGGCGCCCGGCGCGTTGTTCCTGGTGGCGGGGGTGGCCATGGGTCCCGCGGTGCGGTGCGCGGAGGCCGGAGCCGCACGCCGGGGGCTTACCCGGCGATCAACGGGGAACCCGGGGATCACCGTCTGCAAGGAGTAGCCGTGACATTTTCCTCATCCACAGAGGTTCAGGAGGGGGCGGAGGTTCCGCACAATCCGGTGCCGTGCGCATCCCTCCCGGGTGATTCGATTCCGAGTGATCCGGTGCCGGGTGGTCCGGTACCGGGTGGCCCGGTGACGCACCAGCCGGGAGGTGCGATATGTGTGGCCTGAGCGGAGAGATCCGGTTCGACGACCGGCGCCCCGACATCGCCGCCGTCGAACGCATGACCGACCGGCTGGCCGCCCGCGGGCCCGACGGCCGCGGCCTGTGGTCGCAGGGCGCCGTCGCCCTCGGCCACCGCCGGCTGAAGATCATCGACCTGTCGGAGAACGGCGCCCAGCCGATGTCCGACAGCGAAGCCCGGCTCACCGGTGTGTTCAACGGGTGCATCTACAACTACCAGGAGCTGCGGGAGGAGCTGCGCGGCCTCGGCCACCGGTTCTTCTCCACCTCGGACACCGAGGTGCTGCTGAAGGCGTACCGCCAGTGGGGCACCCGCTGCGTCGACCACCTCGTCGGCATGTTCGTCTTCGTCATCGTCGAGAACGACACGGGCCGGGTGGTGCTCGCCCGGGACCGGCTGGGCATCAAGCCGCTGTACCTGTCGTACGGCCCCGGCCGGCTCCGGTTCGCCTCCACGCTGCCCGCCCTGCTCGCGGGCGGCGGCGTCGACACCTCGATCGACCCGGTCGCCCTGCACCAGTACCTGAGCTGGTCCGCCACCGTGGCGACGCCGCGTACCGTGCTCGCCGGGGTGCGCAAGCTGGCCCCCGCCACCGTGCGGGTGGTGGAGCCGGACGGCACGTACCGCGACCACCGCTACTGGCAGCCGTCGTACACCCGCCGACCCCAGGACGCGGGCATGGACGCCGCCGACTGGCGCGACGCGGTGCTGGACGCGCTGCGGACGGCGGTGCGGCGGCGCATGGTGGCCGACGTGCCGGTGGGTGTGCTGCTCTCCGGCGGCCTCGACTCGTCGCTCATCGTGGCGCTGCTCGCCGAGCAGGGCCAGCGGGACCTCGCGACGTTCAGCGTCGGGTTCGAGTCGGAGGGCGGCGAGGAGGGCGACGAGTTCGCGTACTCCGACCTCGTCGCGCGCCACTTCGACACCGAGCACCACCAGCTGATGGTGCCGTCCGACCGGGTGTCGGGGGCGCTGGACGGGGCGATCGCCGCCATGAGCGAGCCGCAGATCAGCCACGACGCGGTCGCCTTCCACATGCTGTCCGAGCTGGTCGCCAAGGAGGTCAGCGTCGTCCAGTGCGGCCAGGGCGCGGACGAGGTCTTCGGCGGCTACAGCTGGTACCCGGAGATGGCCGCCGTCCCCCGGGAGCAGGAGCCCGAGACGTACGCCGACGTGTACTTCGACCGGACGCACGCCGACCTGGCCCGGATCCTGCGGCCGGAGATGCTGCCCGACCACGACGCCTCCCGGCGCTTCGTGCACGAGCACATGGGCGAACCCGGTGCCGAGACCGCGCTCGACGCGGCGCTGCGGCTGGAGACGCACGTGATGATGGTCGACGACCCGGTCAAGCGGCTCGACAACATGACCATGGACTGGGGCCTGGAGGCCCGGGTGCCGTTCCTCGACCACGAGCTGGTGGAGCTGGCGGCGGCGTGTCCGCCGGAGCTGAAGCTGGCCCAGGACGGCAAGGGCGTCCTGAAGGACGCGGGCCGCACCCTGCTGCCCCACCGGGTGATCGACCGGCCGAAGGGCTACTTCCCGGTCCCCGCGATCCGCCATATGGCCGGCCCGGTCCTGGAGCGGGTCCGCGAGGCGCTCACCGCTCCCGAGGCGCGGGCGCGCGGCCTGTTCCGGGAGGAGTACGTGGCCGAACTGCTGGCGGCCCCCGACCGGCACCGTACGAAGCGAGGCGCGAACGCCCTGTGGCAGGTGGCGCTGCTGGAGCTATGGCTGCAGACCCACGACATCAGCTGACCGTCGACACGGCCGCCGCCTCCGCGGGCCCGGTGCCCGTCGCGCTCGCCGCCTCCGCGGGCCCGCCGGGCGCCCCGAGGCCGCTGCTCTCCCACGGCTGCTGGTACCCGTCGGCCGACCCGACCGGTGAGCGCGTCGCGTTCATCTGCGACCGGCTGGGGGTGCCCCAGCTGTGGACGGGGCCCACCGCCGCCGGCGACGGCGGCGACGAGGTGCGGCTGCTCGACTCGGACCCCGAGCCGGTGTCGGAGGTGGCGTGGTCGCCCGACGGGCGGTGGATCGCCTACACGGTCAACCCGGGCGGCGGCGAGCACAGCAGGGTGCTGTGCGTACGCCCCGACGGCACCGGCCGCAGGCTCATCGCCGGCGCGGACGCGGGTAGCTCGGCCTACCTGGGCTGCTGGACGCGCGACGGTTCGGGCGTGGCCGTGACGATCGCCGAGCCGCCCTCCGCCCACCGCGACCCGGAGCCCGGTCTGGCGGGTCTGCCCGCGGGCTGGGCGGACCGGGACGGGCACGCCACGCTGCTGGGCGGGGCGGACCGGGGGGACGTGGGGCGCCGGCGGGGCACCCGGGACCGGTTGTCGGCGTACCTGGTCGACCCGGACGAGCCGGGCGCGCCGGTACTGCTGGCCACCGAGACGGGCGCGGCCACGCTGCGGGTGTGCGACGTGAGCCCGGACGGGCGGCTGGCGCTGCTGCGTCGCGGCCCGCGCGGGCGGCGGGAGGCGGTGGTGCTGCGCACGGGCGACCTGCGGACGGCGTCCGTCCTCCGGGTGGCGGACGGCGACCCCTGGATCGGGCGCTTCGCCGAGGACGGCCGCACCGTGTGGCTGCGCAGCGACCACGACCGGGAGTTCGCCGCGCTGCTCGCGGCGGAGCTCGACGCGGACGGCACCATGACAGGCCTGTCCGTGGCGGCGGAACGGGACGGCTGCGGCCTGGAGTTGCTGGCGTTCCTCACCGACGGGCGGACCGCCGCGCTGGCGTGGAACGTCCAGGGGGCGAGCGAACTGGAGACGCTGGAGCCGGAGGCCGGGCCGGGGCGGGTCGCGCACTGCGTCGAGCTGCCCCACGAGGTGGTCACCCGGGTCACCCGCGGCGGCCCCGGCGGGATGGTGCTCGCCCTGTCCGGGTCGCAGCGCAAACCCGGCGTGTGGTGGCTCCCCGGCGGCGCGTCGCCCGTGCGCACTGCCTGGTCGTCACGCGACGAGGACGCCGTACCGCCTGGGCGGCCCCCCGTGCGTCCGGTGCCGGTCCGGCTGACGGCGCGCGACGGCCTCGCGCTGGGCGGCTGGTACTACCGGGCGCCCGGCCGCGACGCCGGTGACCCGGCGCCGTGCGTGATCCATCTGCACGGCGGGCCCGAGGAGCAGGAGCGGCCGGTGTTCGAGCCGCTGTACCACGAGCTGCTGGGGCGCGGTCTGGACGTCTTCGCCCCCGACGTGCGCGGCTCCTCCGGGTACGGGCGGTCCTTCGTGGACGCCGACCTGGGGAGGGGACGGTTCGCGGCGATCGAGGACGTGGCGGACTGCGCGGCGCACGCGGTGCTGACGGGGCGCGCCGATCCACGACGGCTGGCCGTGATGGGGCACTCGTACGGGGGCTATCTCACGTTCGCCTCGCTCGTGTGGCACCCGGAGCTGTTCCGCACCGGGGTCGCGGTGTGCGGCATGTCGGACTTCGGGACGTTCTTCGCGGGGACCGAGCCGTGGCTCGCGGAGTCGGCGGCGCACAAGTACGGCCACCCGGAGCGTGACCGGGAACTGCTCCGCGCGCTCTCCCCGATGAGCCGTATCGACGCCCTGCGCGTGCCGCTGCTGGCGGTGCACGGGGAGCACGACACCAATGTGCCGCCGGGCGAGTCCGACCAGATGGTGCGCGCCGCGCGGGAACGGGGCCTGCCGGCCGAGCTGCTGACGCTCCGCGGGGAGGGCCACGAGTTCCGGCGGGCGGACAACCGGAGGCTGTTCCGCCGGGCCGCGGCGGACTGGCTGGAACGGCACCTCAGCGGCTGAGCCGGCCGGACGCCGACCCTGGCGGACGCCGACCCTGGCGGACGCCGACCCTGGCGGACGCCGACCCCGGACGGGGCGCCAACCCCGGGCGGGGCCCCGAGCCGGGCGGACGCCGACCCCGGGCGGGTCCCGCACCCCGGCGGACGCGAACGGTACAGACGCCGCCCCTGGCGGACACCCGGCCCGGGCAGGCCCCGAGCAGCGCGGATACCGAAGCCCGGTGGGTTCCGCACCCCGGCGGGTCCCGCATCCCGGCGGACAGCCGGTCCGCGCGGGCGCTGGCCCCGGGCGGGCCGTACCCCGGCGGTCAGCCGGCCCGCGGGGGCCCCGAGCCGGGCGGACGCCGACCTCCGGCGGGCCCGAACGGTACAGACGCCGATCCCGGGCGGGGCGCCGAGCCGGGCGGACGCCGAACCCCGGTGGGTCCCGCACCCCGGCAGGTGCGAACGGTACAGACGCCGCCCCCGGCGGACAGCCGGCCCGGGAAGGCCCCGAGCAGCGCGGATACCGAAGCCTGGCGGGCGCCGAGACGGGCGGACGCCGACCCCCCGCGAGTCCCGCACCCCGGCGGACACCCGGCCCGCGCGGGCCCCGAGCCGGGCGGATACCGAAGCCCTGCAGACCGGGACACGTGCGCTTAAAGTTACCGAAGGTGGGCATTCCGTACGCCGCTACGGAACCGATCACCCCGGAACTGGAGGCGCAGACGCATGATTCCCCCGCTCGCCTCGTACGCCGTGGTCGTCCCCACCATCGGACGGCCCTGCCTCTCCGACTGCCTCGCCGCGCTCGCCGCGAGCGACGGGCCCGAGCCCCGCCGGATCGTCCTCGTCGACGACCGGCCCGATCCGGCGGTCGGCGGCCTCCCGCTCGGCGCGCTCGGACCGCTCGCCGACCGCGCGATCGTCCTGCGCAGCGGTGGGCGCGGCCCCGCGGCGGCCCGCAACACCGGGCTGCGCGTGGTCGACGAGCCGTGGACGGTCCTCCTCGACGACGACGTGCGGGTGAGCGCGTACTGGCGCGAGCAGCTCGCCCGCGACCTGGCGGAGGCCTCCCCCGACACGGGCGGCGTCCAGGGCGTTCTGGACGTGCCGCTGCCCACCGACCGCCGCCCCACCGACTGGGAGCGCAACACCGCCGGCCTGCGCGGAGCCCTGTGGGCGACCGCCGACATGGCGTACCGCACCGCGGCCCTCAAGGCCGTCGGCGGCTTCGACGAACGTTTCCCGCGCGCCTTCCGCGAGGACGCCGACCTGGCGCTGCGGATCATCGACGCCGGCTGGCTCATCCGGCGCGGCGAGCGGCGCACGGAACACCCGGTGCGACCCGCCGACCGGTGGGTGTCGATACGGGTGCAGAAGGGCAACGCCGACGACGCGCTGATGGTGCGGCTGCACGGGCGCGACTGGTGGCAGCGCGCGGCGGCGCCCCGCGGCCGGATCAGGCGGCACGCGGTGGTCACCGCGGCCGGGCTCGGCGCGCTCGCCCTGGCGACCGCCGGGAGCCGGCGGGCGGCGGCGCTGGCCGCGGCGGGGTGGCTGCTGGGGACGGCCGAGTTCGCGCGGGCCCGGATAGCGCCGGGGCCGCGCACCGTGGACGAGATCCTGACGATGACCGTGACCAGCGCGCTCATCCCCGCGGTCGCCACCTGGCACCGGCTGAGCGGCACACTGCGCCACCGTGCGGCGGGGACCTGGGACGGCACGGTATGAACCGCCCCTCGGCCGTGCTCTTCGACCGGGACGACACCCTCGTCGAGGACGTGCCCTACAACGGCGACCCGGAGCGCGTCCGGCCGATGCCGGGGGCGCGTGAGGCCCTGCGGATGCTGCGGGACCACGGCATACCCGTCGGGGTCGTGTCCAACCAGTCCGGCATCGGGCGCGGCCTGCTGACCGAGGCCGCCGTACGGAACGTCAACGCCCGGGTCGACGCGCTGCTCGGCCCGCTCGACACGTGGGTGCACTGTCCGCACGTACCGGAGGACGGCTGCGGCTGCCGCAAACCGAGACCCGGCCTCGTCCTGGAGGCGGCGCGGCGGCTGGGCGTGCGGGCCGCGGAGTGCGTCGTCATCGGCGACATCGGCGCGGACATGGGAGCGGCGCGGGCGGCGGGCGCCACGGGGGTCCTGGTGCCGACGGCGCGGACGCTGCCCGAGGAGGTGGCGTCCGCGCCGTGCGTGTGCCCCGACCTGCTCACCGCGGTGCGGCACGTCCTGGGGGACCACCTGAGGAGCCTGAGGAGGCTGTCATGAGGGCTCTCGTCGTCCGGCTGGACAGCTTCGGGGACGTCATCCTCGCCGGGCCCGCCGTGCGGGCGGTCGCGCACCGGGCGGAGCGGGTGACGATGCTGTGCGGGCCGCGTGGCGCGCCGGCCGCGCGGATGCTGCCGGGCGTGCACGAGGTACTCGTGTGGGCGGCGCCCTGGGAGGGGTTCACCCCGCCTCCCGTGGACCGCGCGGACATCGACCGCGTGGTGAACCGGATCGCCGCCGCCCGCGCGGACACGGCGCTCGTCCTCACCTCGTTCCACCAGAGCCCCCTGCCCGCCGCGCTGCTGCTGCGCATGGCGGGCGTCCCGCGCATCGCGGCCGACAGCGTCGACGCGCCCGGCTCGCTGCTCGACGTCCGGCACCAGCGGGCGCCCCACGCCCACGAGGTGCGGGCCGCGCTGGACCTTGCCGAGGCCGCCGGGTTCACGCTGCCGCCGGGCGACGACGGGCGGCTGCGGGTCCGGTACGCGGCGGGCGGCGCGCCGGAGCTGACCGGGCCGGGGCCGTACGTCGTCGTCCACCCCGGCGCGAGCGTCGCGGCCCGCCGGTGGAGCGCCGACCGGTGCGCCCAGGCGGTACGGCAGCTGGCGTCCGCCGGACACCGGGTCGTCGTCACCGGCGGCCCCGACGAGCGGGAGCTGACGGCGCTGGTCGCGGGCCGCGCCGGGATGGACCTCGGCGGACGGACACAGCCACCGCAGCTCGCGGCGGTCCTGGCGTGCGCCGGCGCGGTGGTGACCGGCAACACCGGCCCCGCGCACCTGGCCGCGGCCGTCGGCACGCCGGTCGTCTCGCTCTTCTCACCGGTCGTGCCCGCCGAACGCTGGGGCCCGTACGGCGTGCCGCACGTGCTCCTCGGCGACCAGCGCGCACCGTGCGCGGACACCAGGGCCCGGGAGTGCCCGGTGCAGGGCCACCCCTGCCTGAACGAGGTGACGGCGGAGGACGTGGTGGCCGCCGTGGAGAAGCTGCTGGAGGCCGACGAGTGAGGGCGGCCGGAGCCGGGCGCGTGGGCGCCATGCGGATGGGTGTCGGGCGGGTGAGCGCCGGGCGTGCGGATCGGGGGCGCCAGGACCCGGGGCGCGCGGGAGTCGGATGGGTCGGCTTCAGGCGCGCGAGCCCCGGAGGGGCGGGCTCCGGGCTGGTCGGCTCCGGGCTGGTCGGCTCCGGGCGCGCCGACCCCGAGCCGGTCCACTGCGCTCACGCGGACCCCCGGCGCGCGCGGAGGGCCGCCGCGTGAGGCCGCGGCTGCTCGTGCTGCGGGCGCTCGGCCTCGGTGACCTGCTGGCGGGGGTGCCCGCGCTGCGGGCGCTGCGCCGCGCGTTCCCCGGGTACGAGACGGTGCTGGCCGCGCCGGAGCAGCTCGCGGCGCCGGCCGCCGCCTCCGGGGCGGTCGACACGCTGCTGCCCGCGTCGGCACCCGGCAGGGCCGTACCGGCACGGCTCGACTGGGCCGGGCCGCCACCGGAGGTGGCCGTAGACCTGCACGGCAAGGGGCCGTCCAGCCACCTGCTGCTGCACCGCATGCGCCCGGGACGGCTGCTGGCGTTCGCCCATCCCGGTACGCCCGGCATCGCCGGGCCCGAGTGGACGCCGGACGAGCACGAGCGCGTCCGCTGGTGCCGCCTGCTGGAGTGGTACGGCATCCCCGCCGACCCGGACGACCTGCTGCTGCCCGCGCCGGAAGCGGCGTCGCCGTTCCCCGGCGCGGTGCTCGTCCACCCCGGCGCCGAGTCGGCCGCCCGCCGCTGGCCCGCCGAGCGGTACGCGGAAGTCGTCCGCGAGTTGCTACGACGCGGCCACCGGGTGGCCCTGACGGGCGGCCCGGGCGAGGACGCCCTCGTCCGCCGCATCGCCGATGCGGCGGCCGGGACGACGGGAGCCACGGGGGCGCCCGGCCCCGCGACGGCACTCCCCGCGGCCTCCGGCGCGCCCCCGGCGGCCGGCGTTCCTGAAAGGGTCCCCAGCGCCACGCGGGCGGCCACCGCGCCGGGTGGCGCCGACACGGCGGCCACCGCCGATGCGACCCGAACGGCCTCCGACCCGCAGGCGGCCGGCAGCCGCACAAACGACCCCAGTACGGCCGGGACCACCGCGCCGGGCGGCGCCGGCACGGCGGCCACCGCCGATGAGGGGCCGGCCGGGGACGGGGCGTCGGTGGCCGTCGGCTCCCACCTCGCGCGCGTGCCCGGCGCCCCGGACGCGCCCGGGTACTGCACGGCACGGGCGGCCGTCACCGGCGAGGCGGGCGCCCCCCACGCGCGCGTGCCCGGCGCCGGCGGCGCGGCGTCCGGTGCCGGGGCCAGCGCCGGGGTCGGGCGGCGTCCCACGGCTGTGGGCGACCCCGGCGCGCGGTTGCGCGTCTTCGCGGGTGGGTTGCCGTACGAGCGGCTCGCCGCGCTCGTCGCGGGCGCCGCCGCCGTGGTCAGCGGCGACACCGGCATCGCGCATCTGGCGGTCGCGTACGGCACGCCGTCCGTCACGCTCTTCGGTCCGGTGCCGCCCCGGTGGTGGGGGCCGCCGCGCGGTGCGCGGCACGTCGTCCTGTGGCACCCCGGACCGCCCGGCGATCCGCACGGGCGGGAGCCGGATCCGCTGCTGCTGCGCATCCGGCCGGCCGACGTTCTCACCGCCCTGTCCGATCACCCGGAGGTACCCCGCCCGTGACGCAACGGACCGCCGACCCCCGCACCAGCGTGGTCGTGATCACCCGCGACCGCCGGGACCAGCTGCTGCGTACCCTCGACCGGCTCGCGGAGCTGCCGGAACGGCCCCCGGTGGTCGTCGTCGACAACGCGTCGACGGACGGCACCGCCGAGGCCGTCGCCCGCCTCCACCCGGGCGTCACGCTGCTGACGCCCGGCCGGAACCTCGGCGCGGTGGGCCGCACGCTCGGCGTGCGTCACGCCCGTACGCGCTACGTGGCGTTCAGCGACGACGACTCGTGGTGGGAGCCGGGATCGCTGCGCCGCGCCGCCGACCTGCTGGACCGGCACGAGAAGCTCGGGCTGATCGCGGCGCGGATCCACGTCGGTCCCGACGCCGCGCCGGACCCGCTGAACGCCATGCTGGCCGCCTCCCCGCTCGGCCGGCCGGCCGATCTGCCGGGGCCGCAGGTGCTGGGGTTCCTGGCCTGTGCGGCCGTTGCCCGGCGGAGCGCGTACCTGGAGGCGGGCGGCTACCACCCGGTGCTGTTCTTCGGCGGTGAGGAGACGTGCCTCGCCTACGACCTGGCGGCGCACGGCTGGGGCGTGTGCCACTGCCCCGACGTGATCGCCGTGCACAGTCCCACGGGCGGTGTACGGGCGGGGCGGCCCGCGCGGCAGCGCCGCAACGCCGTACTGACCGCGTGGCTGCGCCGCCCGCTGCCGGTCGCCCTGCGGCACACGCGCACCCTCGCGGCCGAGGCGCGCCAGGACCCGGAGGCGCGGGAGGCGCTGCGCGAGCTCTTCGCCCGGCTCCCGGCGGCGCTGCGGGCCCGTAAACCGCTCCCGGCCCCCGTGGAGGCCGCCGCGCGCCGCCTCGACCTCCAAGGAGCCGTGACGTGACCGATCCCCGCACCACCGTCGTCGTCATCACGCACAACCGCCGCGACGAGCTGCTGCGCACCCTCGGCGAACTGGCACGACTCCCGGAACGCCCGCCGGTGATCGTCACCGACAACGCCTCCACGGACGGCACCGCCGAAGCCGTCAGGCGCCTCCACCCCGAGGTCACGCTGCTGACGCCCGGCCGGAACCTCGGCGCGGTCGGCCGCAATCTGGCGGTACGGCAGGCGCGTACGCCCTACATCGCCTTCTGCGACGACGACTCCTGGTGGGAGCCGGGGTCGCTGAGCCGCGCCGCCGACCTGCTGGACCGCCACGAGCGGCTGGTCGCGGTCACCGCCCGGATCCTCGTCGAACCGGACGGCCGGGAGGACCCGATCGTGGCCGAGCTGCGGGACTCCCCCATTGAGGGGCCGGAGTGGTTGCCGGGGCCGGCGCTGGGCTCGTTCCTGGCGGCGGCGACCGTGCTGCGCGCCGACGCGTTCCTGGCGGCCGGCGGCTTCAGTGAGCGACTGTGGCTGGGCGGTGAGGAGGAGCTCCTGGCCACCGATCTGGCGACGCAGGGCTGGTGGCTCGCGTACGCGCCGCAGCTGACCGTGCACCACGCGCCGTCGAAGCTGCGCGACTCGACGCTGCGACGCGTCCACGGGCTGCGCAACACGCTGTGGTTCTGCTGGCTGCGCCGTCCGCTCGGGCCCGCCCTGCGCCGGACGCTGCACCTGGCCCGTACCGTGCCGCGCGACGCGGCGTCGCTGCGGGCGTTCGCGGAGGCGGTGGCGGGGCTGCCCTGGGTGCTGCGGGAGCGGCGGGTGGTGCCGCCCGCGGTGGAGGCGCGGCTGGGGGCGCTGGCGCGGGCCCAGCGGGAGTCGACGGCGCGGCGTTATGTCGGCTGAGGCGGGGGGTACCCGGAGCGGCGTGATCACCATTGGCGTCGAGGAAGAGTATCTGCTGGTCGATCCGGCCACCTGCATGCCGGTGCCCCTGGCGGACCGGGTGCGCGCGGCGGCCGGGCTCGAGCCGATCCTGGACGACCAGGAGGTCCAGTCGGAGCTCCTCCAGGCCCAGGTGGAGATCGCCACGCCCGTCTGCACCGACCTGGAGGAGGTCGGTGGCCATCTGCTGCGGTTGCGGCACGCGCTGGGCGGCGCGGCGGAGAAGAACGGGTGCCGGATCGCGGCCGTGGGGACCGCCCCGTTCCGGGAGGCGGTGCCGGTTCCGGTGACCGAGAAGGCCCGCTATCTCGCGATGCGCTCGCAGGCTCCGCAGCTGGTCGCCGAGCAGCTGGTGAACGGCATGCACGTGCACGCGGCGGTGCCCGACCGGGAAACGGGTGTGGCGGTCATGAACCGGATTAGGGTCTGGCTGCCCGTGCTGGTCGCCATGTCGGCGAACTCGCCCCTGTGGGACGGCCGGGACACCGGTTTCGCGAGCTGGCGCACCGTGATCTTCGGCCGCTGGCAGGTCGGCGGCCCCCCGCCGCGCTTCGAGGACCTCGCGGACCACGAGCGGCGGGTACGGACGCTGCTGGACTCCGGTGTGATCACCGACACCGGCCAGCTGTACTGGCAGGCCCGGCTGTCGGACCGCTACCCGACCATCGAGGTGCGCTGCGCGGACGTGCAGTTGCGGGCCGACTCGGCGGTGATGTTCGCCGGGCTCGTCCGCGCCATGATCGCCACGGCGATCCGGGACGAGAAGGCGGGCGTGCCGGTCCCGGAGTGCCCGCCCGAGCTCCTGCAGGCGGCCAACTGGTACGCGGCGCGGCACGGGCTCAGCGGGCTGCTGATCGACCCGGAGGGCGTCCGCCGCAGGGCGGGGGACGTCCTGTGCCGACTGCTGGACGCGCTGGCGCCCGCACTCGACGAGTCCGGCGACACGCGTGAGGTGACCTCGCTCGTGCACCGGCTGCTGCAGCAGGGCACCGCGGCGGACCGGCAGCGCCGGGTGCTGGCCGAGGGCGGTCTGCCGGCTCTGGTGGACCTGCTGACCACGGAGACCGTCGCTCCCTGAGAACGCTCTGGTCAGAGGCGCGGGGAGGCGGCTTTCCCCCGCGCACCTGCCCTCCTGTCACGCTGCGTGATCACTCCAACGGCGCATACCACCGCGCCGCGCGCCCCCGTTCGGCCGAGCCTGGTGACAGACGCGGGACCGCAGCAGCGGTCGCGGACGCCGTCGCCGACGAACGCCGGACCGGTCGGTCGTCCCCGGTCCGCACGGTACGGAGGAGATCGAATGAACACCGCTTTCTCACGCAGCTGGGAACACGCCGTCGTCACGGGCGGCGCCGGTTTCGTCGGCTCGCACCTGTGCACCGCGCTGCTGGACTCGGGCACGGCCGTCACCTGCGTCGACGACTTCAGCACCGGCCGGCCCGAGAACATATCCGCGCTGCGCGACCGCCCCGGCTTCACCGTGGTGGAGGCGAACGTCGCGGAGCCGTTCACGGTGGACCGGCCGCCGGACCTGGTGCTGCACTTCGCTTCCCCGGCCTCGCCGACCGACTACCTGCGGCTCCCGCTGCACACGCTGGAGACCGGCAGCCTCGGCACCCGCAACGCGCTCGCCCTCGCGCACCGCGCCGACGCCCGCTTCGTGCTCGCCTCCACCTCCGAGGTGTACGGCGACCCGCAGCAGCACCCGCAGAACGAGCGGTACTGGGGCAATGTGAACCCGGTCGGGCCGCGCAGCGTGTACGACGAGGCGAAGCGGTTCGGCGAGGCGCTGAGCACCGCCCACGCCGAGGCGCACGGCACGGACGTCGGCATCGTCCGGCTGTTCAACACCTACGGTCCGCGGATGCGCGGCCACGACGGCCGGGCCGTGCCCACCTTCGTACGCCAGGCCCTGGCCGGTGAGCCGCTCACCGTCACCGGTGACGGTGGGCAGACCCGGTCGCTGTGCTACGTCGACGACACCGTGAGCGGTGTTCTCGCCGCGGCGGCGCACGGGCTGCGCGGGCCGGTGAACATCGGCAACCCGTCCGAGCTCACCATGCTCGAACTGGCGCGGCTCATCATCGAGTTGACCGGGTCCGGCTCCGAGATCCGGTTCATCGAGCGGCCCACGGACGACCCGGCCGTGCGCTGCCCGGACATCACGCTCGCCCGCGACAAGCTGGAGTGGGAGCCGCGCGTCGGGGCCGAGGAAGGCCTGCGGCGCACCATCGACTGGTTCCGGGCCCACGTGGGCACCGGCTCCTGACACCCGCCTCCCCTCCCCCCGCCGGCACCCGTGCGTTCGGGGCCCGGCCTCCCGACTCGCCGAAAGGCCAGGGACGTCATGCGCATCCTCGGTATCAACGCCCTTTTCCACGATCCGGCCGCCGCGCTGGTCATCGACGGGCGGACCGTCGCCGCCGCGGAGGAGGAGCGGTTCTCCCGGCGCAAGCACGGGAAGCGGCCGGTGCCGTTCTCCGCGTGGGAACTGCCCGAGAAGGCCGCCGCCTGGTGTCTGGAGCGGGCCGGCCTGCGGCCGAAGGACCTGGACGCCGTGGCGTACTCCTTCGACCCGGAACTGGCCCGGCCGGCCGATGAGATGGGCCTCGACGACCCGTGGGACCACCTGCGGATCACCTACGCGCGCGAGGCGCCCGGGTTCCTGAGGACGGCGCTGCCGGGCCTCGATCCGGACATCGTCCGGTTCGTACCGCACCACATGGCGCACGCCGCGTCCGGGGCGTTCGCCGCGGAAGGCGCGGACACCTCGTCGGTGCTGGTCCTGGACGGCCGCGGCGAGCGGGCCTCGCACCTGGCGGCCCGCCGGATCCACGACCGGCTGGAGCCGCTGTACGCGCAGGAGCTGCCGCATTCGCTGGGCCTGGTCTACGAGGAGCTCACCGAGCACCTCGGGTTCCTGCGCTCGTCCGACGAGTTCAAGGTGATGGCGCTCGCCTCGCACGGCCGGCCCCGGATGCTGCCCGAGCTGCGCCGGTACGTGTACCCGACCGGTGACGGCGGGTTCCACGCCGCCGGGGTGCCGTGGAGCGAGCTGTGTCCGCGCCGCCGGCCGGACGAGGCGTGGACGCAGGATCACGCGGACATGGCCGCCAGCGCGCAGGCCGTGCTGGAGGAGACGCTGCTGGACCTGGTGCGCCGGCTGCACGGCCAGACCCACGACAGTGTGCTCACGCTCGCCGGGGGCGTCGCCCTCAACTGCGTGGCGAACTCGCGTATCGCCCGTGAGGGCCCCTTCTCCCGGGTCTGGGTCCAGCCGGCCGCCGGTGACGCGGGCACCGCGCTGGGCGGGGCGCTGCTGCTGGCGGCGGGCGGCGGGGACGACCCCGAGCCGATGCCGGGCGCCGATCTGGGGCGGGACTGGTCGGACGCGGAGCTCGGCGCGTGGCTGAAGACGGCAGCGGTGCCGTTCGACCGCCCCGCCGACATCGCGCGGACGGTGGCGGAGGCGCTCGCGGACAACGCGATCGTGGCCTGGTTCCAGGGGCGTTCGGAGTACGGGCCGAGGGCGCTCGGGCACCGCTCGCTGCTGGCGCACCCGGGGCACGCGGGGAACCTGGAGCGGCTCAACGACGTCAAGGGGCGCGAGCAGTTCCGGCCGGTGGCGCCGATGGTGCTCGCCGACCGGGCCGCCGAGATCTTCACGGGGCAGCTCCCCAGCCCGTACATGCTGTTCGTGCACGACGTCGCGCCCGGGTGGCGGGACCGGATCCCGGCGGTCGTGCACGTGGACGGCACCGCGCGCATCCAGACCGTGGACCGGCGCAGGGAACCGCTGGTGGCGCGGATGCTGGACGAGTTCGAGCGGCTCACCGGGCTCCCCGTGGTGGTCAACACCAGCCTCAACACGGCCGGGCGGCCCATGGTGGACGACCCGCGCGACGCCCTGGAGTGCTTCGGCTCCTCGCCCGTCGACCTGCTGGCCATCGGGCCGTACGCGGTACGGCGCGGGGCCTTCTTCTCCGATGACGCCTCGCGCCGGCCGGCGCGGTAGGCAGGGAGCCGACTCATGAACATCCTGCTGTGGCACGTGCACGGGTCCTGGACGACGGCGTTCGTCCAGGGGCCCCACACCTACCTCGTCCCGGTGACGCCCGGGCGTGACGCGGACGGCCTGGGCCGGGCCCGTACCTTCTCCTGGCCCGACTCGGTGCGGGAGCGCACGCCCGAGGAGCTGCGCGACGCGCCGGTGGACCTGGTGGTCCTCCAGCGCCCGCACGAGTACGAACTCGCCGAGCGGTGGCTGGGCGGCCGGCGGCCCGGCCGTGACGTCCCGGCGATGTACCTGGAGCACAACGCGCCCGACGGGAACGTCCCCGACACCCGTCATCCCTTCGCGGACCGCGACGATCTGACGCTGGTCCACGTCACCCACTTCAACCGGCTGTTCTGGGACAACGGCTCGACGCGCACCGAGGTGATCGAGCACGGCATCGTCGACCCCGGCCACCTGTACACCGGTCGCGTCCCGCGCGCGGCCGTCGTCGTCAACGAGCCGGTCCGGCGCCGCCGTCACACCGGTACGGACCTGCTGGCCGAGCTGGCCGAGGCGGCGCCGCTGGACGTTTTCGGGATGCGTACGGCAGGCCTCGCCGGCCATCTGGGCGTGCCCGAGGAGCGGTGCCGCACCGCCGACCTGCCGCAGCGCGAGCTGCACGCGGCGATGGCGCAGCGGCGGCTGTACCTGCATCCGGTGCGCTGGACGTCGCTGGGGCTGTCCCTGCTGGAGGCCATGCACCTGGGCATGCCGGTGGTGGCGCTGGCCACCACGGAGGCGGTCGAGGCGGTCCCGCCCGGCGCCGGGACGCTCTCGACGCGGCCCGAGGTGCTGGCACGGGCCGCGCGGCGCTATCTGGCGGAGCCGGAGGCCGCCGCCGAGGACGGCGCCCGTGCCCGGCAGGCGGCGCTCGAACGGTACGGGCTCAAACGCTTCCTGGACGACTGGGAGCGCGTGATGACGGAGGTGCGCTCATGACATCACTCGACACATCGCCCGGCGAGACCGGACCGATGACCCCGCGGCCCCTGTCCATCGCGCTCGTCTCGGAGCACGCGAGCCCACTCGCCGCCCTGGGCGGCGTGGACGCGGGCGGGCAGAACGTCCATGTCGCGCGTCTGGCGGGCGCCCTCGCGGACCGAGGCCACCGCGTCACCGTCTTCACCCGGCGCGACGCACCCGACCTGCCGGACCGGGTGCCCCTGCGCCCCGGAGTGGAGGTGCACCATGTGCCCGCCGGTCCCCCCGAACCCATCTCCAAGGATGAACTGCCGCCCCACATGGGTGAGTTCGGCCGTTACATGGCCCGCGAATGGCGCACCCGACCGCCCGATGTGGTGCACTCGCACTTCTGGATGTCCGGGGTGGCCTCCCTCCAGGCCACGCGCGGGCTGCGGCTGCCGCTGCTGCACACGTACCACGCGCTCGGCACGGTGAAGCGGCGCCACCAGCGGGAGGCCGACACCAGCCCGCCGCAGCGCATCGCCTGCGAGCGGGAGGTCGGCATGGGCTGCGACCGGGTCATCGCCACCTGCCGGGACGAGGTCGTCGAACTGGGCCGCATGCGCATCCCGCCCGACAAGGTCGGGGTCGTGCCGTGCGGTGTCGACCCCGAACAGTTCCGCCCCGACGGGCCGGTCGCCGAACGGGACGGCGCCGCCCGGTTCCGGCTGATCCAGCTGGGCCGCCTGGTGCCCCGCAAGGGCGCCGCCGTCGCCATCGCGGCGCTGTCCCGGCTGCCCGACACGGAGCTCCTCATCGTCGGCGGACCCGCCCCCGACCTGCTCGACGGGGACCCGGAGGTACGCCGGCTGCGCGAGGTTGCGCGGCAGGCCGGGGTCGCCGACCGCGTCCGGTTCGTCGGCGGGATGCCCAGCGCCGAGGTGCCGCCGCTGCTGCGGAGCGCCGACGTGGTGCTGTGCCCCGCGGACTACGAGCCGTTCGGCATCGTGCCGCTGGAGGCGATGGCCTGCGGCAGGCCGGTCGTCGCCAGCGCGGTGGGCGGGCAGCTGGACACCGTCGAGGACGGAGTCACCGGACGGCTGGTGCCGCCGCGCGACCCCGAGGCGCTGGCCGCCGCGGTCGGTGACCTGCTCGCCGCGCCCGAGCGGCGCGCGGCCTGCGGGGAGGCCGGCCGCCGCAGGGTCCTGACCCGGTACGGCTGGGCCAGGGTCGCGGCGGACACCGAGGCGGCCTACGGCACGGTGCTCGCCGCGCGGACCGCGGTCACGGAAGTGGCCTGACCGGTTTCCACACGTCTCCCCCGAAGCCCGAAGGAGGTGCGGGACCGGCCGCCGTCCGCTGGGACGCGGTACGCCCGAACGCCCATGACAGATCCTCTCGCTTCTCACACCCGCGACACCCGGGCCGGCGACGCCCAGGCCCGCGAGGCCGTCCGGCGTCACTGCCAGTCCCTCCAGGACGCCCTCGGGCGCTTCCGCCGGCAACACCTCGACCGGATCGCCCAGTGGGGCGGCGAACTCGCCGCCGTCCTGCCCGTGGGCGGCCGGCTGCTCGCAGCGGGCAACGGCGGCAGCGCCGCGCAGGCCCAGCACCTCACCGCCGAACTGGTGGGCCGCTACCGCCGGGAGCGCCCCGCCTACTCGGCGATCTCGCTGCACGCGGAGACGTCCAGCGTGACCGCCATCGGCAACGACTACGGCTTCGACCAGGTGTACGCGCGGCAGGTCGCCGCGCACGGCCGCCCCGGGGACGTCCTCGTCCTGCTGTCCACCTCGGGCAGCAGCGCCAACCTCCTCGCGGCGGCGGTGACGGGCAGGGCCGCCGGGCTGCGCGTCTGGGCCATGACCGGCCCGCGACCCAACCCGCTGGCCGAGGCCGCCGACGAGGCGCTGTGCGTCGACGCCGACTCGACCGCGACCGTCCAGGAGACCCATCTCGTCGCCGTGCACCTGCTGTGCGAGTGCTTCGACGCGGCGGTGGCCGCCGGGCGGCCCGCGCGGCCGGCGGGCGCGTCGACGCCCGTCGCGGCCCATCGGAGGATGTCATGACCACACGCAAGCCCCTCGTCGTCGTCGGCGACGTCCTGCTCGACGAGGACATCGAAGGCGTCGCCAGCCGGCTCGCGCCGGACGCCCCGGCCCCGGTCGTGGACTTCACCGGTGACCAGCGCCGCCCCGGCGGCGCGGGGCTGGCGGCGGCGCTCGCGACGCGCGGCGGCCGGGACGTGGTGCTGGTGACCGCGCTGGGCGACGACCCCGCCAGTGAGGCGGTGCGCCGTTCGCTGCGGGGCCGTGTCCGTGTGGTCGAGCTGCCGCTCAAGGGCACGCTGCCGGTGAAGACGAGGGTCCTCGCCGGCGGTCGCCCGCTGGTGCGGATCGACCGCGGCGGCGGCGACCCGGGCGAACCGGACGCCGCGGTGCGCGACACCCTCGCCGGCGCCCACGCCGTACTCGTCGCCGACTACGGCCGGCACACCGCCGGCGCGGTCCGGGAGCACTTGGCGGCCGTCGCCCCCAAGGTGCCGGTGGTGTGGGATCCGCACCTGAAGGGCGACGTGCCCGTGCCGGGCGCGCGGATCGTCACGCCGAACGCCGCCGAGACGCGCGCCCTGTGCCGCGGCGACGGCGAGTCCCTGCGCGCGTACGCCGAACGGGGCGCCGAGCTCGCCGAGCGGTGGCGGGTGGCGACGGTGGCGGTGACGCTCGGCGAACGCGGCGTGCTGCTGACGCGGCCGGGCGCGGCGACGCCCATGCTCGTCCCGGCGCCCTACCGGGCCGAGGGCGACGCGTGCGGCGCGGGCGACTGCTTCGCCGCCGCGACGGCCGCGGCGCTCGCCGACGGCGCCCTGCCGGAGGAGGCCGTGCAGCAGGCGGTCGCCGAGGCGGCGGCGTTCGTGGCGGCCGGGGGCGCGGGCAACCCGGCCCTGTGGCGCACCCCGCCGCCCGCCCGGCTTCCGGACGCCCCCGACACGGACGCGTTCGCGCTGGCCGAGCGGATCCGCGCGCAGGGCGGCACGGTGGTCGCCACCGGTGGCTGCTTCGATCTGCTGCACGCGGGCCACGTCGGCCTGCTGGAGAGCGCCCGGGGCATCGGCGACTGCCTCATCGTGTGCGTCAACTCCGACGAGTCGGTGGGCCGTCTCAAGGGTCCGGGCCGCCCCCTGAACCCGCTCGCCGACCGCGTCCGCGTCCTGGCGGGCCTCGGCAGCGTCGACGCGGTCGCGGTCTTCGACGGCGACACCCCGGTGGAGCTGCTCAGCCGTCTGCGCCCCGATGTGTGGGTCAAGGGCGGCGACTACTCGGCGGAGGACCTCCCGGAGGCGGAGGTGCTGCGCACCTGGGGTGGCCAGGCGGTGGTCCTCCCCTACCTGGACGGCCGCTCCACCACCCTCCTGGCCCGCCGCGCCGCCGAAGCGGCGGCCCCCATCCGGCCCCCGGGGCGGTGACCCCGGCGCCGCCCGCCCACCGGCGGGGGGCCGCGCCCCGCGGCCCCCGCGGCCTCCCGCCGGAGCGTCACGCCGCCGTGCTCAGCGCCGGGCGTTCCGTCAGGTGCGGGGTCCCGGTGGTGCGGACCACGACCGGGGCCGGGGCGCGGCGGTCGCGCAGGAGGTACCCGCCGCCGATCGCCGCCGTGATGAGCAGGCCGCCGATCACGAGGGCGCCGCGGGCGCCGGCCAGTTCCATGAGGAGGCCGAGCGCGGGCGGGCCCGCGAGGCCCCAGCCGGTCCGGATACCGCCCCAGACGCCGAGGACACGGCCGCGCAGGTGCGCGGGCGGGTCGGTCTGCAGGACGGTCGTTCCGGCCGTGTCGGAGACCGACTCGACGACGGCCATCGGCAGGACGAGGACCAGCAGCACGGCGAGCGACGGCGACAGACCTGCCACCACCTGGAGCAGGGCTCCGGTGGCGGCCAGCGCTCCCACGAGCCGGACGGACGGCTCGCGCAGCCGGGCGCCGAGGACCGCGCCGAGGATGCCGCCGACGGCGAGGACGGTCGAGACGGTGCCGAAGGCTCCGGCGCCGCCGGCGAGCGGGCCGGTGACCAGTACGGCCAGGGTCAGCCCGTAGTTGCGGCCGAAGACCGCGCTGATGCCGGTGATGCCCGCGAGGGCGACCAGCCGGGGCCGGCGGGCGAAGAAGGCCAGGCCCTCCCGGACCGTCATGTCGCCGCTCGGGTCGGGCGCGACCGGTGCGGGCCCGGCCGGTGCGGGCGCGAGCGCCGTCGCCACCGGGCGCAGGAACGGGATCACCGCGGCGACGAAGAGGAACGACACGCCGTTCGCCACGTACGCGGCGGCCGTGCCGAAGAAACCGACCGCCACGCCCGCGAGCGCGGCGCCCGTAAGCCGTCCCGCGCTGTGCACGAGGGAGCCGACACCGATCGCGGACGGCACGTCCTCGGGGCGCACCAGGTCGTTGCCGAGGAGGGCGCAGGCGGGGCCGTCGACGGTGGCGATGAGGCCGGTGACGGCGGCCAGTACCAGCAGCACGCCGAGATCCAGCCGGCCGAACGCGACCATGAAGGCGGTGACGAAGGCGACCGCGCCGAGCAGCGCCTGGCTGACGGCGGCGGTGACCTTGCGGGACCGGCGGTCGACCGCGGCGCCGCCCACGAGGCTCAGGAGGAGGCCCGGCGCGGCCTGCACCGACAGGGAGAGGCCCGTCGCGGCGGCGGAGCCGGTGATCTGGAGGACCAGCAGGTTCTGGACCGTGAGCTGCATCCACGTACCGGCGTTCGAGACGAGGTTCGCCACGGACCACCAGCGCATGCTGCGGTACCTGAGGGAACGCCAGGGCGAGTGAGCGGCGGAGGCGGTGGCGGGGGTGGGCGCGGAGCCCGCGGAGGAAGAAGAAGGCACGGTGGGGTACTCGGTGGAGAGCCCGGTGGACTCGGATGGCGGAATCGGCGGAACTGAGGGGCCCGGGCTGTACCGCACGGCCGGTCCACCGGATCTGTCTGGTGCCGCGCCGCTCGTCGGAGGCGGTCCCGCAGCGTCGACCATGGTGGCAGAGGGGCGCACCGCCGGTGACCGGGGCACGCCCCGGGAAACGCCGCCACGGGCGGCCATCCGCGCGCTCACCTGCGGTTTGGCCCCGTCTGGTGTGCTTGCTCACAGTGACCGTCCGGGGTGCCGTCCGTAGTGGCCCAGGCCACAGTGGGAGGGGAGGACACCCGATCGGAAGGCGGAGGAAGGCATGGGCAGCGGAGTGCGGGTCGACCTTCAGGGCAAGCAGGCACTGGTGACCGGCGGCGCGCGCGGTCTGGGCGCCGCGATCGTACGGAGGCTGGCCGGCGCCGGGGCGTCCGTCCTCGTCGCGGACGTCCGCAAGGAGCCGGCGCGTGAGCTGTGCGAGGAGCTGAACCAGGACGGGGCCTCGGGCGACGCCCGGTTCGTGGAGCTGGACGTGCGGGACGCCGCGGCGGTCGCCGACGTCTTCCGGGAGCTGGAGGGGGACGGCCGGTTCGTGGACGTCCTGGTCAACAACGCGGCCGTGGACGTGTCGAAGCCGATCGAACACCTCACCGCCGACGAGGTGACGCGGGTCGTCACCACCAATCTGCTGGGCCCGATGTACCTGTGCCTGGAGACCTACCGCCGGATGGTGGCCCGGGGCGGCGGTCACATCGTGAACATCCTCTCCACCGCGGCGAACCGCACCTGGACGGAGGCAGGGCCGTACTCGGCGGGCAAGTCGGGGCTGCGGGCCTTCACGCACACGCTCTTCAAGGAGGCGCAGCGGGACTGCCCCGGCATCGGCGTCACGGGGATCATCGCGGGCGGCATGGAGACGCCGTTCATCCTGGAGCGGTTCCCGGACGCCGATGTGTCGCTGCTGCAGAGCCCCGACATCGTGGCCGACACGGTGCTGTACGCGCTGTCGGTCCCGGCCGGCAGCGCGGTGGGCGAGCTGGTCGTCGTACCGCGCAAGGAGCCGTCCTGGCCCTGACCGGGCCTGCCGGGATCAGGTCTTCTCGGGCGGCCGGCCGGTGCGCAGCATCCGCAGGACGGCCCGCTCGGCGGGCCCCTGGGTGGCGGGGATGCCGTAGGTGCCCTCGTCACCGAGGTGCGGCAGTGTGGCGGCGACGGTGACGCCCTCCTCGTACAGCTCGATCACCCTCGGGTTGATGTAGGAGGCGCGGCAGACGGCGGGGGTGTTGCCGAGGTAGGCGGAGACCTCGTGGGCGGCGCGGGCGATGGCGCGGCGCCGGGCGGTCTCGCTGTGCGCGACGGCCTGGGAGACGGCGAGGGCGATCGCGGCCATGACGGTGGCGTGCCAGGTGCGGAAGTCCTTGGCGGTGACGTCCAGGCCGGCCAGGTCCTTGAGGTAGGCGTTGACGTCGGCGCCGGACACGTCCTGCCAGGTGGGGCGCTCCCAGTAGGCGAAGAGGCGGTCGCCGCCGCCGCGCCGGCGCATCAGCGCGGTGAGGGCCCGGCAGGTCGGCGGGTCCACGACGGTCTGGACGAGCTCCCGGCCGTGTTTGCCCGTATAGCTGAAGACGACCGCGCCGCCCTGGCAGCGGGTGTGTTCCCGCAGCAGGGTGGTGAGGCCGTAGCTGTTGTTCAGTTCGGTGTAGCGGTCGCTGCCGATGCGGAAGAAGCCGAGGTCGAGCAGGCGTACGGCGGTGGCCAGGACCCGCCTCCGGGTCAGCCCGCGGTCCCCGAGGTGCCCCTCGACGGTCTCCCGGATGGCGGGCAGGGCTTCGGCGACGTCGAGGACGTGGTCGTGCTTGGCCTGTTCCTGCTCGGCGCGGAACCGCGGGTGGTAGAGGTACTGGCGGCGCCCGGCGGCGTCGGTGCCGACGGCCTGGAGGTGGCCGTTGGGCCGTGGGCAGATCCATACGTCCCGCCAGGCGGGCGGGATGACGAGTTCCCGGATGCGGCCCAGCTCGGCGGGGTCGCGCAGGGGTTCGCCGTGGGCGTCGAGATAGCGGAAGCCGCGCCCATGGCGTTTGCGGGTGTACCCGGGGTCGGTGGGCCGGGTGTGATGGAGACGCAACGGATCCTCCTCGGGCGGCCGCTGGAGGATCCGCGCGGACGCCGACAGCGGCGGCGGGGGCGGGCGGGTCCTAGACGGGTTTGAGCGGATCGTGCCCGATGTCCATCAGGCCGTGGCGCCAATCGGCTCCGCCGGCGGTGGGTTCGAGGTCGGGGCCCCGCTGGGACCGCACGATGTCGCGGACCCGTCGCATGACGGCGACGTCGTCCTCGGTGAGGTCGGTGCGGCGCTTGCCGAGGATTTCCAGGACGCGGCGGCCGGTGGCCTTCCCGGAGCGGTCGGGGAGCTCCTCGGTCTCCTCGCCCGCCGATTCGACGTTCAGCCACTCCTGGAGTTCGCGCGAGGTCATGTTGACGACGGTGTGGAACTCGTCCCACAGCTCGGCGCTGATCTGTTCGGACGCTGCCATGGCGCACCTCCCGACATAACGGCGATCTCCGGGTTTCCGGTCCTCCGTCGCCACAAACGTCACGCGTGCACGTCAGGGCGGCAGGGTCTGTTCGGCCCAGATCGTCTTGCCGGTGGCGGTGTAGCGCGTGCCCCACTGCTGGGTCATCTGCGCGACGAGGAACAGGCCCCGGCCGCCTTCGTCCTCGCTGCCGGCGTGGCGCAGATGGGGCGAGGTGTGGCCGGTGTCGGAGACCTCGCAGATCAGGGTGCGGTCGCGGATGAGCCGCAGCTGGACGGGCCCGGATGCGTACCGGATGGCGTTGGTGACGAGTTCGCTCACCACGAGTTCGGTGGTGAAGGACAGTTCGCCGTCCAGACCCCACGCGCCGACCTGTCCGGTGGCCAGGGAGCGGGCGCGGCCGACCATCTCGGGGCTGTCGGCCAGCTCCCAGGTGGCGACGTGCCGGCTGTCGAGCAGGTGGGTGCGGACCAGGAGGAGCGCGGCGTCGTCGTCGACGGGGCCGGGCAGCAGGGCGTGCACCACCCCGTCGCACAGATCCTCCAGGGGGCGCCGGTGGTCGGCGAGGACGGTGTGCAGGGCGTGGAGTTCGGCGTCGCGGTCCCGGCCGCGGCCCTGGACCAGGCCGTCGGTGAACATGGCCAGCAGGCTGCCCTCCGGCAGGGTGAACTCGACGCTCTCGAAGGGCAGGCCGCCGAGTCCGAGCGGGGGGCCCGCGGGGAGGTCGGGGTGGTCGACGGTGCCGGTGCGGGGGTCGACGAGCGCGGGCAGCGGGTGGCCCGCGCGGGCCATGCTGCACCGTCCCGACACCGGGTCGTACACGGCGTACAGGCAGGTGACCCCGAGCGCGGCGTCCTCGCTCGCGTCCTCGCGGCCGGTGGCGGGGACGGCGGTCTGCTCGTGGGCGGTCTGGGTGATCAGGTCGTCGAGGCGGGTGAGGAGTTCGTCGGGCGGGAGGTCCAGCTGGGCCAGGACGTGGACGCTGGTGCGCAGCCGGCCCATGGTGGCTGCGGCGCTCAGCCCGTGCCCGACGACGTCACCGACGACGAGCCCGACGCGTTTGCCGGACAGGGCGATGACGTCGAACCAGTCGCCGCCGACGCCGGCCTTGCTGTCGGCGGGCAGGTAGCGGTGGGCCACCTCGACGCCGGTGAGCCGGGGCAGGTTCCGGGGCAGCAGGCTGCGCTGGAGCATGAGGGCGGCGGTGTGTTCGCGGGTGTAGCGGCGGGCGTTGTCGATGCAGACGGCGGCGCGGGCGACGAGTTCGTCGGCGACGGGCAGGTCGGCCGCGCCGAACGGGTCGAAGCGGCGGTCCCGGGTGAACGTGACGACACCGAGGGCCGGACCGTCGACGCGCAGGGGCAGGGCGAGCCGGGAGGGGGCGCCTTCCGCGTTGGGGCCGTCGAGAACGGGGCGTCCGGTGGTCAGGCAGCGCGCCTGGGGTGAGTCGGGCGGGTAGTCGACCGGGCGGCGGGGGTCGGGCCGGGTGGCCGGTGCGGCGTCCACCTGTGCGTCCCAGACGCGGACGACGCGACGTGCGGGGGCGGTGCCGGGGGCCGGCTGCTCGCCTTCGAGTACGGCGTCCAGCAGGTCGACGGTGACGGCGTCGGCGAACCGGGGCACGGTGACGGAGGACAGCTCCTGCGCCGTGCGGACCATGTCGAGACTGGTGCCGACCTGGCCTCCGGCCCGTACGAGCAGGTCGAGGCGCTGCTGTGCGAGGTAGCGGTCGGTGATGTCGACGGTCTCCTCGCAGATGCCGAGGGTGGCGCCGGCGGCGTCCTGGAGGCGGTAGTACGAGCAGGACCAGACGTGGTCGCGGCGGGAGTCCGCGGGCGGGCGGCCCCGGTAGTGGAGGTCGACGACGGGTTCGCCCGTGGTGAGGACCCGCCGCATGGTCTCCTCCAGGGTGGGCGGGTATCCGGGGGTGAGGATCTCACCGCCGGCGACCATCTCGTCGGGGCCGAGGCCCGCGTACTGGGTGCTGCCCATCTCCTGGTAGAGCGCGTGGTTCGTCCAGACGACCCGCAGGTCGCTGCCGTAGATGGCGAGCCCGATGGGCGACTGGGTGACGAGGCCGCGGAGCATCGACTGGAGGGCCTCCCAGTGCTCGGTCTCGTCGGCGTCGGCCAGCGCCAGGAGCCGGGCGGGCCCGGACTCGGCGGCCGGCCCGGCGGCGGCGTGGGAGAGCGGGACGGCCGCCGTGGTCACGCGGATGATCCGGCCGTCCCGGTGACGGAGGTGGAGGACGCGGCGGGTGGCCTCCGACGCGCCGGGCAGCCGCGCGGCCGGCCGGTAGGGGCCCGCGCGGTCCACGACGAAGGTGCCGATGGCGCGCCCGACCGCCTCGTCGGCGGGGTAGCCCAGCAGCGCCTGGGCGGCCGGGCTCCATCCGACGACCGTGCCGTCGGAGTCCAGGACGGCCGTCGCCGCTCTCGTGATGTCGAGGGGGCCCCGGAAGTCGGCACCCTCGGCTGCGTTCACCGCGCTCATGGCACCTGCCTTCTTACGTCTCCTGATGATCGCCCGGTCGCGCGGGGTACACAACCGAACTCAGTCCGCACGGGTCGCCCGCGGCCCGGGGGCGCTGCGGGCGGCGAGCAGCAGGGCGATGTCGTCGGGGCGGTCGGTGGCCGCCTTGGCGGCGCGGATGAGCCGGTCGGCCGTGTGGGCCAGCGAGGGGTCGTCGACCGAGGCGAGGGCGGCGCGCAGCCGTTCGATGCCGAGGTCGATGTCGGTTCCGGGCTGTTCCACGAGCCCGTCGGTGAACAGGGCGAGGACGGTGCCGGGCGCCAGGCGCAGTTCGGTGACGGGGTACGACGCGTCGGCGTCGATACCCAGGACGACGCCGCCGGGCAGGTCGAGCACCTCGGCCCGGCCGTCGGGGTGGCGCAGCAGTGGCTGGGGGTGCCCGGCGCGTACGGCCCGGGCGGCGCCGGTCGCCGGGTCGAGGTCGACGTAGCAGCAGGTGGCGAACTGGCCGGGGTCCAGGTCGATGAGCAGCCGGTTGGTGCCGCTCATCACCTCCCGGGGGCCGTGGCCGCTGAGCGCGAAGGCGCGTACGGCGCTGCGCAGCTGGCCCATGGTGGCGGCGGCGGACACGCCGTGGCCCTGGACGTCGCCGATGACGAGGGCGACACCGCCGTGGCCGGTGTCGATGACGTCGTACCAGTCGCCGCCGACCTCCATGCCCTGGGTGCCGGGCAGGTAGCGGCCGACGGTTTCGACGTGCCGCAGGCGCGGCAGGCGGTGCGGCAGCAGGGCGTCCTGGAGGCCGCGGGCGAGGGCGGCCTCGGTGTCGTATCGCCGTGCGCGCTGGAGGGCCTGGGCGATGAGACCGGCGAGGGCGGTGAGGACCGTGCGTTCCTCGGGGCTGAAGCCGCGCGGCTGGTCGAAGCCGAGGATGCAGGAGCCGACGGGCCGGCCGGATGCGATCAGCGGCAGGAAGGCGCGGGCGCCGACGTGGGCGTCGAGGGGGATGCCCGGGTAGGTGTCGGCGAGGTGCTGCATGGACTCGAAGAAGAGTGGTCGCCCGGAGGTGAGGGTTTCGACGCCCGGCAGGCGGGCGTCGAGTCCGACGCCGTCGAACTGGTCGAGGAAGCCCTTGGGGAACCCGGTCTCCCAGGCGAGGTGGAGGTGGCGTTCGCTGAGGAGGTAGATGGCGAGCTGACGGCCGCCGAAGGCGGGCAGCAGCTCCTCGGTGACCACGGCGGACACCTGGCGGGCGGTGACGGCCTCGGTGAGCGCGATGGCGAGGGCGACGGGGCGGTAGAGCACGGCGGCCCGGTCGGCCGGTGACCCGAGCCCGTCCCCCGCCCCCGGGGCGAGGCCCGCGCCCGGGGCGATGACGGAGCCGGGGGCGTACACGGGCCGCTCGGTGGCGGCGAGGGTGACGGTCAGCCCGTCCTGGCCCGGGTAGAGGGAGACGGACAGCCAGGTGGACGGGCTCCGGTGGGCCATGAAGTGGACGGGGTCGTCCGAGAGCAGTGCCGCGCGGAAGTGGTCCTCGTACGCGGGCAGTCCCAGCCAGGGCACGGCGTCCCACAGGGACCTCCCGACGAGCGCGGTGCGGGCCTGGCCGAGCAGGGTCTCGGCGGTACGGCTGACGAAGAGGATCCGCCCGAGCCGGTCGAGGGAGAAGGCGCCCCTGGGCAGCCGGTCGGCCGCCGCGGCGCCCAGCGGACCGGTGCCGGGGTCCACGAGCGCGCCGGTCAGCCGCCCGCCGGGGCCGTCGCGGGACGCCGTGGCCCGGCGGCCGGACAGTTCGAGCAGGCAGGGCCGCCCGTCGGGGCCCCGGATCCACATCCTTCGGGTGGTCGGCCGGTCGGACTCGCTCACCAGCCGGGCAAGGGTCCACACGCCGTACGCGTCCTCCGGCGACAGCAGCGCGGCCAGGGCGTCGGCGGTGGCGGGGAGGCGGTCCGGGCCGGGCGGTGGCGGGGGCCCGCCGCCGTCCGAGCGGTCGTCCGGGGAGGGGGGCTGTGCGGGGCGCGGACCGTCGTCCGGGGCGCCGGAGAGGAGGGCGCGCAGGCCGTCGTCCCCCGTCAGGGTTCCGCTGTCGATGTCCCAGTCGAGGTGCCCGACGCGTACCGGCGGTGTGCTGGTGGGCAGCTGTACGGAGGTGGGGGCGTGGTCCCACTCGACCGGGGTGCCGTGCGCGGCGAGGTCGGCGAGGCGGGCGCCGAGCTGCTCGGCGGTGGCGGTCATCCGCCGGCGGTCGGCCGCGCTGACGGGGCCGCCCCGGGTGGCGCCCCGCAGGACCACCAGGACGCCGAACCTCTCCCGGCCGTTCGTGACCGGCGCGTAGAGGGAGCCGAACGGGAACGGCAGCCCCGCCATGAGCTGGGGAAAGCGGCGCATGGCGTCCTCGGCGTCGGCGAGGGCGACGAGCCGTCCCGAGCGGTAGGCCTCGGCGACCGGGAAGGGCCGGTTCACGTGCATGCGCCACCACGGCCGGAACAGGGGTCGCGGCAGTCCGCCGAGGACGGCCAGCCGGAGCAGCCCCGGGGAGCCGGAGCGCAGGTAGACGCCGCCCGCGTACCCGCCGACCGCCTCGACCGCGCCGACCGCGGCCCGGGCGAGCGTCAGGGACAGCCCGTCGGGCGCCCGGCCCTGTCCGTTTGACATCGTCGGCCCACCTCGCTCAGCGGCATCCGCCCGGTGGCGTCGCGCCCCGCGCCGTACCGGGACGGACGGGACACCCCCAGGATGCTCCCCGGAGGGCCGCGCGCGCACATCGGTGGGCCGTTTCCCGTGGCCCTGCGGATTCCTCCGGGCGCTGTGAACGGTGAAGTATGTTGAGGACGATCGGGACTGGAAGGAGGCACGCCGGTGCCATCAGGGCAGCAGGCACGCGCACAGGCAGCCGCGATCAGGCCGGGTCCGGTGGCCGCGCGGGACGCGCACGGCGCGCCGGCTGCGCCCGCGGACCGGGTGCTGGCCCTCTTCGGCGGCCACCGCCTCTCCCCCGCGCAGCGGCGCATCGCCCAGTACGTCATCGACCACCTCACCGAGGCCGCGTTCCTGTCGATCACGGATCTCGCGGAGCGGGTGGGGGTCAGCCAGCCGTCGGTCACCCGGTTCGCGACGTCCCTGGGCTACAGCGGCTTCCCCGCGCTGCGCGAGGCGTTGCAGCCCATCGCGCTCAGCGCGGTCGCGGGGCTGCCCGACACGCGTGAGGAGGTCCGCCGCAACGAGCTCCAGGCGGCCATCGACGCCGAGATCGAGAACCTGGAGAGCCTGCGCCGGCTGGTCGCCGACCCCGGTCAGATCCTGGACGTCGGCCGCGAGCTGGCCGCGTCGGTGCCGCTGACCGTCCTCGGCCTGCGGATCTCCGTGTCGCTGGCGGAGTACTTCGCGTACGCGGCGCGCCGTATCCACCCCGACGTACGGCTGGTGACCCGGGGCGGCAGCGTCGCCTATGACGCGCTGCTGCAGTCGCGGGAGGCGGGCGGCACGTGGGTGCTGGCGTTCGCGATGCCGCGGCATGCCAACGAGACGCTGGCCACGCTGCGCGCGGCCCGCCGGACCGGGCTGCGGGTCGCGCTGATCACCGACCTGACGCTGGGCCCGCTGGTGGACGAGGCGGAGGTGACGCTGACGGCCGGAACCGGATCACGCCTCGTCTTCGATTCGTACGCGGCGCCGGGGGTGCTGTCGGCGTCCGTGCTCCAGGCGATGGCCGACGCCAATCCGGAGCGTACGCAAATGCGGCTGGAAGGGTACGAACAGGCTGCCGAGCAGCACAGTTTCTTCCTGGAGGACTGACCCCCGCCGATCGTTGGCCGGGGGCGTTTTCTCGCCATCGGCGCGCATGAAATTTTTCATGCGCTTGCTTACTCAACGGTAAATATATTTACTGCTCGGACGGCCGGGAACCCAGCGCATCGGGCGCCCGGTACACCCCTTCAATGCCCTGCTCATGGGGCCTTGGACCGAACACCCTCGAACGGCGCTCCCTCCTCGCGCCGCTCCCGCGGTGTTCCACCGGGCACTCCGTACTCCCCTCGGATGGCCCGTGGCGGCCCCGGTCAACCCCTGGACCGGGGCCGCCTCAATTCGGCCGATCAGGTACTTGCGGCGGCGGCCAGCCGCGCGCGGGCAGCGGCCAGGGCCTGCTCCAGCTGCCGGGTTCCGGTCGTGACGCAGAGCGTGTACGTCACGTCGTCGAGTCGTCGTTTCAGATCAGGGGCGATGGCCAGCTCCTGAGCGGCGGTGCACAGGGATTCGTAGCGGCTCACGAGCTCCTGGAGCACCGCTGGATGCGCCAACAGCATGAAGGTACCTGCCTTTCCACGCCACAAAGCACACAGAGGAGGGACGCCGACGCGGGCCTCCCTGAGGCCGAGTGCGCCGGTCCCCGACCGGGACGCCATCCCCGCACCGGGATGTGCCCGCGCTCTCCGCTCCTCAACCGACATTGTGATGCAACCGTGACGGATCCGCGCAGTGTGGACACACCAGGTGATTTGTCCGCCTTTTGGTGATGCCTCCTGAAGCGAGGGGTATGCGTCGCACATGAACGTGAACCCCATCGAAATGCAGAAGGCCCTTGGTGGCGTCAACTACCCCGCGTCGAAGAAGGACATCGTCGGCGCGGCCGAGAAGCACAAGGCCGGCCAGGAGGTCATGGAGGCCCTGAAATCGCTGCCGGAGAAGGAGTACGAGTCACCGGCCGCGATCAACAAGGAGGTCGGCAAGGGCTCCTAGCCTTCCCCGCCCGGCCGCCCGGCCCGCCCGATGCGCGCGGTGCGGTCGGTCCGGTCGGCCGCGTCGGATGCGTCGGCCCGGAGCCGGCCGCAGCGACGAGAACCCGGACCGCCCCGCCACCCCCGGCCAGGGGTGGCGGGGCGTTCGTCCGCCCACCCGCGGACCGCCCCCGCACCCGCGTCCGCGCCCGCCCCTCACCCAAGTGGACGGCGTGGGGCTGTCGCGCGCCCGTTGCCGCGCTCCACTGGGAGGAACCGGCAGCGCATGCGCCGAAGTCCGTCGCACGGAAAGGCAACCCGGATGACGCGATCGTCATCTTCTCTGTGCGGTGGGCACGGATCATGCGGCCCGCCACCCCGCACACCGGTGCATGGAGTGAGTAGGCAATGGTCCATATCTCGATCGTCGTCCCCTGTTTCAACGAGAGTGAGGTGATCGCGGCCTTCCACGCCGCGCTGACCTCGGCCCTCGACCGCGCCGACGCGACCTTCGAGGTCTGTTACGTCGACGACGGCAGCGGCGACGCCACCATGGACCGGCTGCGGGAACTCGCGGCGACGGACCCGCGCGTCCGCTACACCTCCTTCAGCCGCAACTTCGGCAAGGAGTCCGCGATGCTCGCCGGCATGCGGATGTCACGCGGTGACGCGGTCGTCCTCATGGACGCCGATCTCCAGCACCCGCCGGAGCTCGTGCCCCGCATGCTGGAGCTCCACCGGCACGGCTACGACCAGGTCATCGCCCGGCGCGACCGCACCGGCGAAGGCCCCGTGCGCAGTTCGCTCAGCCGGGCCTACTACCGTCTGGTGCGCCGCTTCATGGACGTCGAAATCGTCGACGGCGCGGGCGACTTCCGGCTGCTGTCGCGCCGCGCGGTCGACGCCGTCCTGTCCCTGCCGGAGAGCAACCGTTTCTCCAAGGGGCTCTTCTCGTGGATCGGGTTCGACACCGTCAGCTTCACCTACCAGAACGTCGAGCGGGCCGCGGGCGAGTCCAAGTGGGGCGGCCGACGGCTGCTCAACTACGGCATCGACGGGCTGCTCTCCTTCAACAGCCGCCCGCTGCGGCTCGCCATCCACACCGGACTGTGGCTGTTCCTCTCCGCGTTCGCCTACGCGCTGTGGATCGTCGCCAACGTCGTCCTGAACGGTGTCGACACCCCCGGTTACGCGACCCTCATCACCGCCATCGTCGCGCTCAGCGGCATCCAGCTCGCCACGCTCGGCGTCATCGGCGAGTACGTGGGGCGGATCTACCACGAGTCCAAGCGCCGCCCCCACTACGTCGTACGCGAGACGAACGAGCCCCCCGCCCTCCGCCCGGCCGCCGCCGCCCGTACCGCGTCCCGTCCGGCCTCCCGGCCCCCGGCCGGCCTGGAAGCCGCCGGCCGGGCGCGGCCGGAGTCGTGAGACCCCTCAGGCGCTTCGTGCCGTGGGGACGCCTCGTGAAGAGCGCCGCGCTGCGGCAGTTCCTGTCGTTCGCGGCGATCGGCGTGGCCAACACGGCGGTCTACTACGCGGTCTACGCCACCCTCAACCTCTGGCTGCCCTACCTCGCCGCGCACGCCGTGGGCTACGCGGTGAGCGTCACCGGCTCGTTCCTGCTCAACTCGTACGTCACGCTGCGCACCCGGCCCACGTGGCGGGCGTTCGCCCGCTACCCCCTGTCGGGCGCGGTCAACCTCGTGGGCAGCGGCGCCCTGCTCCATCTCGCCGTCAGCGGCCTCGGCATGGACGAGAACCTCGCCGCCCTCGCGGCCGGTGTCGCCGTCACCCCGCTGTCGTTCCTGCTCGCCCGGTGGGCGATCGTCTCCGGCGCCGCCGCGACCCGTCGCGCCGGGTCGCGGCAGCCGCCGGAGGAGCAGGTCACGGAAGCCGCGTCCCGTAAGTGACCTTGTCGAGGTGGTAGAAGTCCGCGACGCAGTTGGCGGGCCAGCTCTTGCGCCCGCCGTCGCCGAACGGCTCCAGCATCCTGCCGACGGACAGCGGTACGTACGGTGCGACCCTCACGCCGCTCGCGGCCTGCTCGCGCAGCCACTGGTCCTGACGGTCCCACTTCTCGGCCCGCACCTTCATGTCGTGGCCCAGGTGGTACAGGGGCCGCACCAGGCCCAGGACGGACACCGCGCACACGGCCGCCGCGAGGACCGTCACCACGCCCGTCACCCCCACCGTCGCCCCGCCGGGTGAGCGTCGCCGCAGCCCACGGCCCAGCAGGGCGCCGATGCCGACCAGGACCAGGACGTACAGCAGCAGGTAGTCGTTCCAGGTGCGCTCCGTGGTCACGACCCGCGCGCCGAAGGCCGGGTAGGTGATGACGGTGCAGAGGTAACCGGAGACGAGGAACGCCAGCGCGCCGAGCGAGCCCGCCAGGAGCGGGCGGCACGGCAGGAGGGCCGGCGCCCGCCCGGGACGGCGCCGCGTGAGCAGGCCCAGCAGCACCCCGGCCGCCACGGCGCCCACGTACTCCCAGGTCGTCAGAACGGTCTCCAGGATCCGCACGTAATGGCGCAGCGAGGCGACGAGCGACTCCGGGGCGAGCATGGAGACCGTCTCGGCGCCGTACCGCTCACGCCGGTTGCGCGAACCGGGGGACGTCACCAGCAGGATCGTGCCGATGGCGACGCCCGCCATACCGGCCAGCGCCCAGACCCGGACGAAGCCGCGCACGCGCGGGGCGAAGAAGAGGGACGCGCACAGCACGGCCCCGCCGAGCACCACCAGCGCGACGACCGACGCCTCCTCGGAGAGCGTGCCCATGAAGACGCCCGCCACCACCACGGTGGCCACGGCGGCGATCCTGCCGCGGCGGCCGTGGACCCGCATCAGCGGGATGGCCGCCGCGCAGGCCAGCACCGGGGCCAGCGTGTGCGAGACGGACGCGGCGGGCCAGTAGAAGGTCTTGTACGTGTTGGGTGTGGCGAAGAGGAACACCGCGGTGATCATCGAGGCGACGAGGAGCGGTACCCCGCGCGGCACCCGCTGTCCGGCCGCGCGCAGCGCGTGCGCGGTCACGGCCCACAGCAGGACCAGCATGAGGACGCCGCTGGTCACGGCGTACCACTGGTGCCCGGCGACCGGGAACTCGGCGTACAGCCCGACGAGCAGGCCGTTGGCGAGGCGCCCGTTGTCGGTCACGTAGAACTTGCCGATGATGCCGCCGATGCCCTGGTCGCGTACGACGGGGAGGAAGCACCACTCGTCGGCGCTGGGGCGGACGTAACGGCCGAGGTAGGACGCCGCGGCCAGCAGGCCGAGGGGCAGCAGGGCCAGACCCACCGTCCACAGGGTGGTCCATGACCCGGGTGGTCCGTCCCCGTCCCTCCCCGGCCCCGGCCCGGGACTGCCGCCCGGGTCTTCGGGGATGGTGACACTCGTTGCGCCGACGGACATGCTCTCTTCACTGCCTCTCGGGAAACCACTGGTCCGACACCCAAGAGGGGATTTCTCGCGGTGTCGTTTCCATTCGCCCGGACGGATTCGGGGAACGCAACCTCAGAGACCGTCAGGGGGACGAGGTTGCGCCGAGAAGCCGGTGCAGGGACATCGTCATGGCGGTGACGAAGGCGTCGCGGACGTGGTCCTGAAGGAGGTCGAGCGAGAGGTACGGGTTGAGGTCCTCCAGCTCGACGAGGAGGAGCCGGCCGTCGGGGGCGCGGCACGCGTCGACGCGCTGGATGCCGTGGTCGACGGTGTTCCAGTCGACGAAGCGCTGGGCGAAGGCGAGGTCGGCCGCGGTGGGTTCGTACCGCTCCAGCTCCCAGCGCCGGTCGGTGCGGGGCGCGTGGAGGGCGTACTGGAAGGCGCGGTCGACGAAGTAGAACGACACCTCGTAGCGGAAGTCGATGTGCGGCTGGACGAGGACGTCGCCGCGGGCGAGGCCGGCGAGCTCTTCGCGGGGGACGGTCCGCAGGCCTATGGAGTCGGCGCCGAGCTTCGGCTTGACGACGTAGGCGTCCGCCTCGGGCAGCCGTCCGAGGTCCTGCGGGCGGTCCACGGTCGGGATGACGGGGTACCCGGCGGCGTACAGGTCGAGGAGGTACTGCTTACCGGCCATGTCGCCCTTGCCGGTGAGCTGATTGTGCACGCGTACGCCGTCCGCGAGCGCGCGGGCGCGGAACTCGTCGTACGCGGCCCGGTAGTGCAGGACGGGCCCGCTGTTGCGGACGACGACCGCGTCGAAGGAGCCCATCAGGGCGGCGGCGTCGAGCGGGTGGCACAGGGCGATGTCGAACGTGTGGCGCAGCCGGGAGGTCAGGAAGATGTCCTCGTCGCAGTAGCGCCGCCCGCGGGCCTGGTAGGCGAGGTCGGTGACGAAGAGCAGGCGGGGGCGAGGGGAGGACACGTTTCTCCTGGTGGTCCGGGGGTGTGCCCAACCTACCGGCGCGCCACGACCAGGCGGCAGCGGGGCGTCCCGTCGGCGCGGGTGCCGAGCGCCGGGAGCGGTGTCAGCCCGGTCGTGAAGCCGGTGCGGGCAAGGTCGTCGAGGACGTCCGCGAGCCGGAAGGTGCGGTAGTACATGATGAAGCGCGGTCGCCACAGCAGGTTGCGCACCCGCATCGCCGCGTCGAAGCCCCACAGCGCCCAGTAGGCCGTGGAGCCGACCGGAGGGGGCGCCGCGACGGGGAAGGCGAACAGGCCGCCGGGGCGCAGCGAGGCGTACACCTGGCGGAAGAGGACCGGCCGTTCGCGGGGCAGGAAGTGCCCGAACGCGCCGAAGCTCACCGCCAGGTCGAAGGTGTCCCGGAAGGGCAGGGCCCTGGCGTCGGCCCGCACCCAGTGCCGGTCGGGCCCGGCGGCGGTGCCGGGGTGGGCGGCGCGGGCCTCGGTGAGCATGCCCGCGCTGAAGTCGACGCCGGTGACCGTGGACCGGCACAGCTCCCGCAGCACCCGTACGCCGGCCCCGGTGCCGCAGCACACGTCGAGCCCCGCGCGGAACGGCCCGTGGGGCCGCAGGGCGTCGGTGACGGCGTCGAGGACCCGGTCGGGGGTGCGGAACGGGGTCTCGTCGAACCGGGGGGCGAGCAGGTCGTATCCGTGCTCCGTGGAGGAGAGCGCCTGGACGGCGAGTTCGCGGAGGGTGGGGCCCTTGGGTGTGAACATCGCCGTCAGCGTATCGGCAGGGCGCGGGCCGCCGGGGGCGCGGGAGCGGCGTTCGCGGCGGGGCCCGGGTCGCCGCATCGTCACAGCGGGTCGGCGTCCAGGATGTCGAGGAACAGCGCTCCGTCGGCTTCCGCCGTCCGCCGTGACGGGTCGGGGGGCGGTTGCTCCGCCCAGATCACCTTGCCCTGGGAGGTGTAGCGGGTGCCCCAGCGTTCGGCGAGCTGGGCGACGAGGAAGAGGCCGCGACCGCCCTCGTCGGTGGTGGCGGCGTACCGCAGGTGCGGGGAGGTGCTGCTGTTGTCGGCGACCTCGCAGGTCAGGCCGCGGTCGTGGAGGAGGCGTACGCGGACCGGCGGGGCGCCGTAGCGGATGGCGTTGGTGATGAGCTCGCTGAGGATCAGCTCGGTGGCGAACGCGAGGTCGGTCAGGCCCCAGTCGTCGAGCTGCCGGACGGCGGCGGCGCGGATCCCCGCGACGGCTCCCGGGTGGAAGGGGACGTCCCAGTCGGCGACGCGGTCGGGGCCCAGCGCGCGCGTGCGGGCGATGAGCAGGGCCACGTCGTCCTTGGGGTGGGCGGGCAGCAGCGCGTCGCACACCGCCCGGCAGCTGTCGTCGGGGGTCCGGTCGGGCACCGACAGGGCCTGGCGGAGCAGTTCCAGGCCGACGTCGATGTCGCGGGTGCGGTCCTCGATGAGTCCGTCGGTGTAGAAGACGAGCTGGCTCCCTTCGGCGAGTTCGAGCTCGGCCGTCTCGAACGGTATGCCGCCGAGCCCCAGCGGCGGCCCGGCCGGGAGGTCGGGGAACTCCACGCGGCCGTCGGTGTGGACCAGGGCGGGCAGCGGGTGTCCGGCGCGGGCCATGACGCAGCGCCGCGAGACGGGGTCGTAGACCGCGTACAGGCAGGTGGCTCCGGTCATCCCGGCGTCCGCGGGGCCGCCCGGGGAGGGGTGGCCGGCCGGGTCGGTCTCGTCCTGGTCGATGCGGCCGACCAGGTCGTCGAGGCGGCCGAGGAGCTCGTCGGGCGGCAGGTCGAGGGTGGAGAAGTTGTGGACGGCGGTGCGCAGCCGGCCCATCGTTGCGGCGGCGTGGAGCCCGTGTCCGACGACGTCCCCGACGACCAGGGCGACGCGGCTGCCGGGCAGGGGGATGACGTCGAACCAGTCGCCGCCGACGCCGGACTGGGCGGGCAGGTAGCGGTGGGCCACGTCGAGCGCGCTCTGCTCGGGCAGGGCGCGCGGCAGCAGGCTGCGCTGGAGGGTGACCGCCATGGCGTGTTCGCGGGTGTAGCGGCGGGCGTTGTCGATGCAGACGGCGGCGCGGGTGACCAGCTCCTCGGCGAGGGCGAGGTCCTCGTCCTCGAATGGTTCGGGCTTCTCCGAGCGCCAGAAGTTCGCCACGCCCAGCACCACTCCCCTGGCCTTGAGGGGTACCGCGATGAGCGAGTGGATGCCGTACGCGACGATCCGGCCGGCCCTCTCCGGGTCCTGGGCCTGCCAGCCCGGCGCCCGGGACAGGTCGGGTACGAGTTCGGCCCGGCCGCTGCCGTAGCCGCGGGCCTGGGGGGTGGACGGCAGGAAGCCGATCATCCTGCCGCGCGGGTAGAGCGGGTGGTCGTCGCGGATGCCGGTGACGGCGGTGCGGCGCATGTCGGCGCTGGTGCCGGTGGGCTCCTCACCGTGCAGTACGGCGTCGGCCAGGTCGACGGTGACGAAGTCGGCGAAGCGCGGGACGGCGACCTCGGCGAGTTCCTGGGCGGTGCGCTCCACGTCGAGGGTGGTGCCGATGCCGACGCCGGCGTCGTAGAGCAGGTTGAGCCGTTTGCGGGCGCCTTCGGCGCGGCCGGTGAGGGCGCGCAGCTCGGTGGTGTCCCGGATGGTGGCGACGGTGCCGGCGGGGCCGCCGTCGCGGTCGGTTGACCGCTGGTTGACGGCGAGCAGCCGGTCGGCGGCGAGGACGACCTCGTCGGTGGCGACCCGGCCGGAGCGGAGGAGCTCGGCGATGCCGGGGTCGAGGGCGGGCAGGTCGTCGATGTGCCTGCCCTCGGCGTCGGACGGCAGCTGGAGCAGCCGCTCGGCCTCGTCGTTGGCGAGGAGGAGGCGCCGGTCTCCGCCGACGATGACCACGCCTTCGCGGACGGAGTGGAGGACGGCGTCGTGGTGTTCGTACACGCGGGTCATCTCGGCGGGGCCGAGGCCGTGGGTCTGGCGCCGCAGGCGTCGGGCCACCAGGGCCGTTCCGGCGGTGGCGAGGCCCAGTCCGGCCGCGCTGGTGGCGAGGATGACGGGGAGCTGGCGGTTGACCACGCCGGTGACGTTCTTCACCTGGAGTCCGGCGGAGACGAGGCCGATGACCCGCCCGTCGGCGGCGCGGACGGGGACGATGGCCTGCACTTCGTCGCCGAGGGGGCCGTTGACGTGCTCGGTGTGGACGCGCCCGGCCAGGGAGGGCTCTATGGTGCCGACGAATCGGCCCCCGATCCGCTCGGGCCGGGGGTGCGTGTAGCGGATGCCGCGGGTGTCCATGATGACGACGAAGTCGACGCCGGCGCGTTCGCGGGCGGCTTCGGTGAGGGGCTGGAGGACGGCGGAGGGGTCCGGGGACGCCAGCGCCTCCCGGATGCCGGGGGCGTGGGCGAAGGACTCCGCGACCGCGACGGACCGGTTGCGCGCCTCGCGGTCGTTGTCGCTCCTCGACTGGAGCACCAGGGCGAGGACGGCGCCCAGGACCAGCAGCACGACGAGCGCCACCTGCAGGACGAAGACCTGTCCCGCGACACTCCTCGGGAGCCGTTCGGCCAGTGACCGAACCGACACACCGCGGAATCGGCCGAGAAGGTTGACCACGCTCATTTCTAACACCGCTTGGCCCGGGGGGACCATGTGTGACCTATGGTCACAGACCGACCACAGGCGAGCGGGCCCCTTCCCGCCCCGGTGGACCGCCGGCGCGTTCGCGGGGCCGGCCGAGTCGTGCGGGCGGGGGCGGGCGGCGGGAGCGGGGTCAGCCCACGCCCCGCGGCCGGAACTGGATGCTGATGCGGGGCCCGGCGCCCCGCGCGGTCTTCGGGACGGCGTGTTCCCACGTGCGCTGGCAGGAGCCGCCCATCACGACGAGGTCGCCGTGCCCGAGCGGCAGCCGCAGCGGGGCGGCCCCGCCACCCCGGGGGCGCAGCGCCAGGTCGCGCGGTTCGCCGACCGAGAGGATGGCCACCATGGTGTCCTGCCGCGAGCCCCGGCCGACGCGGTCACCGTGCCAGGCGACGCTGTCGCGGCCGTCGCGGTAGTAGCAGAGCCCGGCCGTGGTGAACGGTTCGCCCAGTTCGGCGCCGTAGTGCGCGGACAGGGCGCTGCGGGCCTCGTCGAGCACGGGGTGGGGGAGGGCGTCGCGCTCGCCGTAGAAGGCCAGCAGGCGCGGCACGGCCACCTCGTGGTCGTACATCCGGCGGCGCTCGGCCCGCCAGGGTACGGAGGCGGACAGCTCCTCGAAGAGGGCGTCCGCGCCACTCAGCCATCCGGGGAGCAGGTCGATCCACGCCCCGTCCCCCAGGACGGTCCGCCGGACGCCGCTCAGCGGACCGAGACGGATGTCGTCGGTCTGGTCGAAGAGCGATCCCTGGAGGTGGTGTGTCATGCCTTCCAGCCTAGCCACGAACCGAACACCTGACCTATTACGCGATCACCACTCGCTCAGCAGCTCGTAGGCCGTCGGGATCAGCGTGTCCTCGCCGCGGTAGCGGCGGGTGGAGACCGCCGCCAGGGCCGTACCGGTGTCGGGGCGGAACCCGAGGAAGACCTGCTGGCCGGAGGTGGCCCCGAGATGGAAGTACATGGGCCCGTGCTCGGTCGCGTCCTGGAACCAGGTCAGCGTGTGCACCTGCCCCCGCCCCCGTCCGCGCCGCAGCACCGGGCGGCGCACCTCCCGCAGCGCGTCCGCGAGCGGGGAGGTCTCGGGGCGCAGATGGGCCTCCAGGAAGGTGAGCAGGTCGTCCGGGGTGGCCCGCACCGCTCCGGCCGCCGCGAAGCCGCCGATCCGCAGGGCGGGCGTCGGCCGCACGCCGTCGGCCCGGTGGCCGGTGGCGTCGGCGTGCGGTCCGCCGGGGGCCAGGGCGGTGCCGGTCAGCCCCAGTGGGTCCAGCACGTGCGTGGTGAGCAGCCGCTCCCAGGGGGTCGCGGTGGCGGCGGCGAGGGCGTGCCCGAGGACGGCGGCGCCGAAGTTGGAGTAGCGCCAGCGGGTGCCGGGGCGGTGGCGGGGGCGGCTGCGCAGGAAGGCGCGGACGACCCGCTCGGCCGAATAGGGGGCGTAGGGGTTGGTGCTCCGGTGGGGCAGGGCCCGGAGGTGGAAGTCCCGGGGCAGCGGGGGCAGCCCGGAGGTGTGGGTGATCAGGTGCGTCAGCGTGATGCCGGCGGGCCCGCGCCGGCGGCCGGGGTCCAGGTACGTCACGGCCTCGTCGTTGCCGGACAGCGCGCCGGTGCCGGTCAGCCGCGCCAGCAGCAGCCCCGTGTACGTCTTGGTGACCGACCCGATCTCGTACCGCGCCCGGTCGCGCGGGAGCGCCGGGGGTGGCGCGGTGCCGCCGCAGCGGACGGCGCGGCGGCCGTCGCACGAGAGGGCGAAGACGACGTCGGGGGCGTCCACGGCTCCTACGGCGGCGTCGAGCCGCGCCCGTACGGCCGTCCCGTCGTCGTACGACCCCGGGGCGGGCGCCGGGGCCGGGCGCGGCCGGGCGGTCATGCGCGGGCCGGCCCGGACAGGGCGCGGGACATCGCCAGGATGGAGGCGAAGGCGGCGACCAGCGTGGAGTGGTACACGACGTCGAAGACCTCGTCCGGATCGCCCTCGGGCATGTCGAGGAAGGCGGGCATGGCTCCGTCGGGCTGCTGCGCCGCGGCGAAGCCTTCCCAGGCGGCCGCGTCGAGGGTGGGGCCGGGCAGGCAGGCGTCGACGACGAGCAGTTCGCCGAGCAGGTCCCAGCGCCGCAGGTCCAGCCAGTCGTCCAGCCAGACCGGCAGCCAGGTGGCGAGGTGGTCGGCCAGGTGCGGCGGCAGGCCGCCGGGGTTCTCGCCCCAGTCGGTGAGGTGGAAGACCACGTGGGTGATGTCGTACCCGATGTGCGTGTCGACGGTCCACGGCTCGGGCATGCGGCCCAGCCAGGTACGGGCGAGCGCCTCGCCCTCCGGCATGCTGGGCTCCAGCCCGAACCGGCGTTCGTACGCGCAGAGCGCGAGGCGGCGGACGGGCGTCACTTCGAGGGCCTTCCAGCTGCCGAGCCGGTGGTTGAGCCGAGCCCAGCGCTCCATGTCCGGGTTGCGGTAACCGAGTTCGCGGAACGGGACGTACACCTCGAAAGGGATGGGGGAGATCGGCTCGGTCCGCTGACCGCGCACCAGCATCCGGCCGCCGTCCAGCGCTTCGCGCCAGGCGTGGTCGAGCAGCCGGCGCGCGAGGTCGGTCTGCCGGGAGCCGGACACGCCCTCGCGGAACAGCACCTTGCAGATGACGCCCAGTTCGCCGATCGGTTTGAACCGCTCCAGGAAACCGATCTCGGGGTCGACGTCCGGCTCCAGCCGGAACCCGTCCCGGTGGGCGTACAACCACTCCAGGGCCCCCGCGCCGACGCCGTGGATCAGCTGGAGACCGGTCATGTCCACTCCTCCGCCGGGGTCGCGGCGCTCTCGGTGCGCGCGGTGGTCAGGGCCGCCGCGAAGGCCAGCATCAGCGTGGAGTGGTAGCAGTGGAGGAAATCGCGCGGCCCGGCCTGCCCGCCGTGCCCTCCCCCCACCTCCGGGAGGGCACCGGAGGCGTCCTGCGCGCCCGCCACACGGCTCCACGCCGTCTCGGTCACCGCCTTCGCCGGGGGTCGCGGGAGACTGGCCGCGATCGCGAGGAGTTCACAGCCGAGGTCCCACTGCTCGTCCTCCAGGCACGTGTCCACCCAGGGCGGCAGCCACGTTTCCAGGTAGTCCGCAAGCCAGGGCGGTACACCGTGAACGGCGCGGCCCCAGTCGGTGAGGTGGAAGACGACATGGGTGGCGGTGTAACCGGCCGTGCGTTCGAAGGTCCACGGTTCGGGCAGGGACCCGAGCCACGTGCGGCCCAGTACCGTGCCGGCCTCCTCGTGGGCGGGAAGGCCGCTGCGCCCCTCGGAGTTGATCACCGCGAGCAGCCGGTTCGGCAGTGCCTCGATCATGCGCCAGCCCCTGGTGCGCAGGAGGGACGAGGCGTACTCCTCATACCCCTGGTGCCGCAGGCCGCCGGAGGCGAAGGCGGCGTAGATCTCCAAGGGGTAGGTGGCCCACGGTTCGAGGCGCTGGAGTTCGAGCAGCAGCGCGCCGTCTTCGGTCTGGCGCCAGGCGAAGTCCAGCAGGTCGGAGGCGAGGCGGTGGAGCGGGGCGCCGGGGAGGGTGGACCTGCCGACGCAGACGCACACCTGGGCGAGTTCGCCGAGCGGCTTCCAGGTGAGGCCGGCGTTGGTGCCGGGATCGAGCGCGTCGTCGTCGAGGCGGAAGCCGTCCCGGTGGTCGGACACCCAGCGCAGGGCCGCCTCACCCATCCGGGGGACGTCGACGGCCGCCATCACACCGGCGCCCCTGCGCGCAGCAGCCGGGCGGCGTGCAGATGGAGGGCGACGCGGGGGTCGGTGCCGCCCATGAGCGACACGAACTCCAGCCCCGCGTCCAGGCCGAGCGTCTCGGGCACGCCGTCGATGACGGTCAGCCAGCGCCCCGCCCCGGCCGCCTGGAGCCAGTCGCGGCGGCGTACGGCGCGGACGAAGCCGCGGGCGACGTCCACCGGCCGGCGGGTGGCGGCGCGGGTGACCGCGCTGTCGGCGTCGGGCACCGCGAGGGCGGCCAGGACCGCGAGTTGATGGGTGAGAACCTGCCAGGGCGCCAGGTCCAGCCAGGCCGTGCCCGGTTCGGCACCGGCCGACCCGAGGGCCCGCCGCATCGCCCAGTGGGTCCAGAGGGAGGTGGGTGAGGCGCTGTCAGCGGGTGGGAACGCGCGGACCGCCCGTTCGAGGACCGCGAGGTCGTCGGGGGCGGGAGGGCGACGGAGCGCGACGCTCGGCAACAGGGTGTCGGCACCCAGGACTCGGACGGCGGCGAGGCGGAACCCTCCGTCCCCGTCGGCCGCCGCGCCGGAGAGCACACCGAAGTGGTCTCCGCTGCTGAGCGCGGAGACCACCTGCGATGCGAGCTCCTGCACTGCGCCCGTCAAACGGGTGGAAGTGTCAGGCTGCTCCATTCAGCCCCTCCTCAACCCTTCTTCGGGCGGGGCGTCGGAGGTGACAGCAGAGCGGAGCCGGCACCTGCCTGCAGCGCCAGGATTCCGCATTCGCGCGTGTCTCGGTAGAAGCCCTCCGCTTCTGACGGGTCGAGTGCCGATTCGATGTCGATGTCCAGCACCGTCCGGTCCTGAACCGCTGTCTCGATCGCTGACATGCCACCATCCCCAATCACGGGAGGAATCTGCTTGCCCTTCCAGTGGAACGCACACCGGCATTCGGTGCAAATCCGGTGAAATGGCAACCACTTCATCAGGTCTTCAACCAACGGCGCGGCTCCTTCCCCTCGCTGCCCCCCGCGCCCGCTCAATTGCTCCCCGCGCCCCCTCTTCTGCCTCTCCCGGATGGCGCAATGGGCCGGAATGCCCCTTAGATGAGGCAACGACACGGTGTGTGCCTCACCGAACGTTCGGCGAATGGAGCCGCGCCATGAGCACCGATCACCCGACAACTCCCCCCACCCCTCCCCCGCCTCCCGTGCCCCCGCTGCCGTCCGTGCCCCCCACGACGGGCCACGACGGCCTGCGGGACCCCGCGGGCCCGGCGGAGCACGTCCCGCCGGTCGCGCCGGTCGCACCTGCGGCGGCTGCGGCGGGCGGGCCCGGCCCCGGGCAGCCCGTCGCGGCGGACCGGGTCCGGGTCGACGCCGCACGTCCGGATGCGGTCCACACGGACGGCGTACGTCCGGAAGCCGTACGCGCGGACGCCGGTGACGCGCGCCCGGGCCTGCAGGACCAGGCCGAGGAGCCCCCGCAGACGGCTGACGAGCCCATACGCACCCTGCTCTGGACGGCGGCCACCTACCGGCCGCTGGAAGAGGTCGCCGCGCTGGTCAGCCTGCTGAAGGGGACCACGGAGGTGCCCAACCCCGGTGACGAGGCGCTGCGCGCCGCCGCCGTGGCCAGACCCCTGGAGGAGGTCCGGCAGCTGGTCACCATGCTGGGGGAACCTCCGCACAACTTGGACGAGGCCGACACGACGCTGCGCGCCGCGGCCGTCGGCAGGCCCATCGAGGACGTCGCCCAACTGGTGAACATCCTCGGGACGGACGACGGCGAGGGCTGGCCCCTGCACGGCAAGGCAGCCCGCGACACCACCCGCCGGCAGGACACTACGGACGGGGCGGCCACCGCCGCGGACGAGACGAAGTCCGGTAACGGCACAGGGCGGTTCCTCCCCGGCCTCACGCCCGCCGCCCTGACGCCGCCCGCCGCGCCACGCGACGCCGCGTCACGCGGGGCGAGGACGGTCTCCCCCGTCCTCCGCTCGGTGCTGCGCTGGCCCACCGCGATCGTGCTGCTCGTCTGCGGTCTGGTCCACCTGCCGATGAACCTCGCCGGCCTGCGCTCGGGCGGCTACGCCGACATCCTCGCCGTCGCCGTCACCGCGCTGTGCCTCTCGCTGTGCGTCTGGGTGGCCATGCGGGACACCGCACGGGTCTGGGCGGCCGGCGCCGCGACCGCGGTCGGCGTCGTCGCGCTGCACGCGATGGCGGGCGTCGGCGGCCTGAACGTCCTGGACCGCAGCCTGGGCGGGTCCTACGCCTGGGCGAGCACCGCCGCGGTGATGTGCGGCGCGCTCGCCGCGCTGCTCGCCGGCTCGGCCCTGTTGCGCCGGCCGCGACCGGCCGACGCCACCACCGGCGGTGGCTGACCGCCACGCGACGCCACAACCGTCCGGGGCGACCGGCGCCGGGGCGACCGCGCCGGGGCCGGCCACAGCCACGAGGCCGGACGGCAGGCCGGACCGTGGAACCGGACCGAGGCCGGGACCGCGTGGCCGGGCTCCAAGAACCTCCCGCAAGCCCGCAAGCACGGACCGCGAGAACCGACCGGCGCGGCGCCCCCCCGAAAGGGCGGCCCAGGGCGGGATCCCACCGCCCACCGCCGGGACAACCGGCGAGGCGCAACACGCGAACCCACCGCCGGGGCAACCGGCGCGGGACCGGACGGCGGCGGCCCACCCACCGCGCGCCGGGTCCGGGCGAGCACCGTCGGGGGCCGGCCGCCGGGTCAGCCGAGGCGTCCGGTGACGAACGGCAGCAGCGTCAGCAGCTCCGCGAGCGGTCCCGGCGCCAGCGGGACGCTGTGCAGGGCCTCCCGGGCCAGGTCCAGGCGGCGCCGCGCCTCGGCCAGCGCCGACTCCCGGCCGCCGGCCTCCGCGACCAGTCCGGCCGCCCGCCGGATCACCGCGTCACCGGCCGCCCCGGGCGGTCGCACCGCCGTGAGCAGCTCGGCGAGCCGGGCGGACGCGGGGGTGCCCGCCGTCAGCGCGGCGAGCACCGGCAGCGTCTTCTTGCCGCGGCGCAGGTCACCGTGGACCGGCTTGCCCGTGACGGCGGGGTCGCCCCACAGCCCCAGCACGTCGTCCACGGCCTGGAAGGCCACCCCGAGCTCCCGTCCCGCCGTGGACAGCGCGTGCACCGTCCCCTCGGGCGCTCCGGCCAGCAGCGCGCCGAGCGCCGCCGCGCAGCCGAGCAGGGCCCCGGTCTTGTGTTCGGCCATCCGCAGGTAGGCGTGGACGTCCACCGCCTCGGGCCCGGTCCACGGGCGGCTCTCCGAGGCGAGGTCCTCGGACTGGCCGTCGACGACGTCACGCAGATCCCGGGAGAGCCGGCGCACGGCCGCCGCGCCGTGCGGTCCCGGCGCGGTGGCGAGGACTTCGAAGGCGAGCGCGAACAGCGCGTCCCCGGCCAGCACGGCCGGGCCCGTGCCGTACGCCTTCCACACGGCGGGCCGCTCTCTGCGCGTCTCGTCGCCGTCCATGATGTCGTCGTGCAGGAGCGAGAAGGTGTGGACGAGCTCGACGGCGACCGCCCCGTCCACGGCGATCCCGCCGGGCGCCCCGGCCGCCTCCGCGCACAGGACGGCGAGCGCCTGCCGCAGTCCCTTGCCGGAGGTGCCGGTGCGGGGCGCGCCGCCGATGTCGCACCAGCCGAAGGCGTACCCGGCCATCTCGGCGGGCCACGGGTGGAGCCGGGTGATCCGTTCGCGCAGGGCGGGCTCGACCAGGGCGCGGCAGCGGGCGAGGGTGTCCGCCGGGGAGCGCGGCGACACGGTGGTGGACGCGGGGAGGGTCATCGCGCGGCCACCGGGGCGGCGTCCAGGCCGAGTTCGGCGTGTGCCCTGTCCACCATGTCGCGGGCGTGGTGGAGCCCCAGGCGGTCCAGCGTGAGGCGCAGTTCGGCGAGTTCGGCGGTCGTGTGCGCCGGGTCGGCGCCGAGGCGGGCGCGGGCCTTGACGGCGCCGAGACGGGAGAGGGCCTCACCGCGCGGTTCGGCCATCTCGCGGAAGGCGGTCAGACAGCGGTCGTACGTCTCCGCGGCCTCCGCGTACCGTCCGGCGCGGTAGAGCACGTTGGCGCGCATCTTCCGGTTGTAGGCGAGCGCGCTGGTGAGGTTCATCGTGCGGCAGGCCGTCTCGGCCCGGGAGAGGAGGGCGAGGGCGCGCTCGGGGTCGTTGTCGCGTACGGAGACGATGTCGGCGAGCCCGCGCAGGGCCCAGGCGTGGCCCCGCCGGTCGTCGGCCCGCTCGGCGATGTCCGCGGCTTCCTCGAACATGGCGTAGGCGGTGTCGTAGCGGCCGGTGTTGCGGTGGATCTGGGCGATGCCTTCGAGGGCCCAGACGGTGTGGCGGGCCTCGCCGCGGCGGCGGGCCTCGGCGAGCAGTTCGTCGTGGAGGGCTTCGACGGCCGCGTAGTCGCCCTGTATGCGGCCGGTTTCGGCCAGTCCGGCGAGCGAGTAGCCGTGGGCGACGACGTCGCCCGCGCGTTTGCCGGTGTCGGCCGCGTACCGCAGGAGCCGGAAGGCGAGGCGCAGCGCGCCGCGCTGCCGGGCGAGGGTGCCGCCGCTCCACAGGGCCCACGCCATGGCGGAGGAGTCCCCGGCGGAACGGGCCGTGCGGTAGGCGGCCTTCCAGGCCCGGTCGGCGGCTCCGACGTCGCCGAGCCTGCGGTGCGCCTCGGCGACCGCGAGGGCGGCGCGGGCGGTCTCGCCGGCGTCGCCGGCGCGCTGTGCTCTGGTCAGTTGCTCGGTGGCCGCCGCGAGGACGTCGGTGAGGGAGGAGTTGACGGACAGGGCGCTGAGGGCGCCCTGGTATTCGGGCGCGAGTGCCTTGCTGAACATGGCTGTGCTCTCTTCGTACGGGTGGTCTCTTCCAGCTGGCCGCGCGCGCTTCGCAGAACAAGAGGACCACCCGAGACCAGAGGTTCCACTTTCCGTGATCTTTTGACGGGGCGGGTCGTGGCCGGCCGGACCGGCCGGTCCGCCACGCCACGCGCGGACGTTGTTGACAGCGGTCCGCCGCGATGATGTAACGAACTCTCATGGAGAGCCGGCGCACGCCCGTCCCCGCCCCCGACCGGGCCGCTTCCGGTACGCCCGCGGCGCCACCGGGCTCGCGCGGAGCACTGGTGGCCGGCTCGGTGGGCAACTTCATCGAGTGGTACGAGTTCGGCGTCTACGGCTACTTCGCCACGATCATCGCCGCCCGCTTCTTCACCCCCGAGGGCGGCAGCGAGGTCGAGGCCCTGGTCAAGACGTACGCGTCCTTCGCCCTGGCCTTCTTCTTCCGGCCGGTGGGCGCGGTGCTCTTCGGCCGGATGGGTGACCGCGTCGGCCGGCGGCCCGCACTGATCCTCGTCGTCCTGCTGATGACCGGGGCCACCACGCTGATCGGTCTGCTGCCGACGTACGCGACGCTGGGCGCGGCGGCGCCCTGGCTGCTGACCGGGCTGCGTGTCGTCCAAGGGCTGTCGGCGGGCGGCGAGTTCGGGGGTGCCGTCTCGGTCATGACGGAGTTCGCCCCGCCGGGCAGGCGCGGCCTGTACGGGGCGTGGCAGTCGTTCACCGTGGCGCTGGGCCTGCTCGGCGGCGCGGGCATGGCCGCCCTGCCGGCGACCGTGCTGACCGGCGCGCAGCTGCACGCGTGGGGCTGGCGGCTGCCGTTCCTGCTGGCGCTGCCCATGGGGCTGGCCGCCCTCCGGCTGCGGCTGCGACTGGAGGAGACCCCGTCGTTCCGGCGCGAGCGGCCCGCGGTGGCGGCTCCCCCGGGCGAGGTGGCCAAGGCGATCACGCTGGGCGCCGGCCGCCTCATGGGCTGGTCGGCGGCGGGCTACACGTTCCTCGTCGTCCTGCCGTCGTATCTCCAGAGCGCGCTGAACGCCACCTTCCAGCAGGCGTTGGTGGCCACCGTCCTCGCCAACCTGGGCTTCGCCGCGGCCATCCTCCCGGCGGGCGCGCTCAGCGACCGGATCGGCAGGCGGGCGGTGATGACGGCCGGCGCGGTCCTGGCCGTCCTGCTCGCGTTCCCGCTGCTGAGGCTGTTGCGGGACCCCGGTGTCTCCACGACCGCCCAGGGCCTGGCGGTGTGCGCGGCGGGCGCGGTGGTCGGCCTGATGGCGGGCCCGGGGCCGGCGATGCTCGCGGAGATGTTCCCCACCCGGGTCCGCCACACCGGCCTCGGACTGGCGTACGCGCTGTCCAACGCCGTCTTCTCCGGCTGCGCGGGCCTCATCATCACCGAGACGGTCAAGCGGACGGGAAACCTCGACATCCCCGCGTACTACGTGGCCGTGACCTGCGCGGTGAGCGCGCTCGCCCTGGCCACCCTGCGCGGCGACGACCACCACCGCGCGCTGCGCGACTGAAGGGGCCGGGGTGCGCATGCGGGTCGTCGGCCTGATGTCGGGCACGTCGTACGACGCGGTGGACGCCGCCGCGGCCGACCTGAGCCTCGACGGGGACAGCCTCGTCCTGCGCCCCCTGGGCATGGTCAGCGCCGGGTACGACGACGAGCTGAAGTCCGCCCTGGCCGCCGCGCTGCCCCCGGCGACGACCACCCTCAAGGAGGTGTGTGCCCTGGACACCCGGATCGGGCGGGCGTTCGCCGCCCTCGCCGTACGGGCCGACCGCGAGGTGTGCGAGAACCGCACCGACCTGGTCGTCTCGCACGGGCAGACCGTCTACCACTGGGTCGAGGACGGCCGGGTGCACGGCACGCTCCAGCTCGGCGAACCGGCCTGGATCGCCGAGGCGACCGGGCGCCCGGTCGTGTCGAACCTGCGCACCCGGGACGTCGCCGCCGGCGGGCAGGGCGCGCCGCTGGTCGGCGTCGTGGACGTGCTGTGGCTGCGCGGGCGCCCCGGCGTGCCCGTCGCCCTGAACCTCGGCGGCATCGCCAACCTGACGGTGGCCGCGGGCGCTGCCGCGCCGGTGGCCTTCGACACCGGGCCCGCCAACGCCCTGATCGACGCCGCCGTGCACCACCTCACGGGTGGCGGCCTCGCCTACGACAAGGGCGGCGCCCTGGCGGCGCGGGGCACGGTCGACGCGGAGCTGCTGCGGCGGCTCCTGGCCGAGCCGTACTACGCGGCGCCGCCGCCCAAGACGACCGGCAAGGAGCTGTTCCACCTGCCGTATCTGCTGGCCGCCCTGGAGGGGCGTGGCGCGTCGCTCGCGGCGGAGGACGTGATCGCCACCGTCACGGAGCTCACCGCCCGTACCGTGGCCGGCGCCGTCCGGTCCGTGGGGGCGACGGAGGTCGTCGTGTCGGGCGGCGGCACGCGCAACCCGACGCTGATGGCCCGTCTGCGCACGGCGCTCGGGGGCGTCCCGCTGCGCGGCTCGGACGAGCTGGGGCTGCCGTCGGCGGCCAAGGAGGCGTACGCCTTCGCGGTTCTCGGTTTCCTGACCGTCCACGGGCTGGCCGGCACGGTGCCGGCGTGCACCGGCGCGCGGCATGCGAGCGTGCTGGGCTCGATCACGCCCGGTCGGCACGGTCTGCGGCTGCCGGAACCCGCGACGACCGCGCCCGTACGTCTGCGCCTCGCGCAGGCGTGACGCACGGGCACGCCCGCCGCGCGCCGTGCCGTGCGGGCCCCGGGCGAGCGGTGCCCGCCCGGGGCCCCGGCCGGGGTGCCGGCAACTGAACCCCGCAAGGGACGCCCGCAGGGCCGCCCGGCCGAAGCGCCCGCGCCCGGCCGGGATGCCCGTCAGGGGATGCGGGCTCCCACCGCGTCCAGCGCGGTCGTCACCGGCTGGAAGAACGTCTCCCCGCCCACGTCGCAGTTCCCGCTGCCGCCCGAGGTGAGACCGATCGCGGCCCCGTCCCGGGTGAACAACGCGCCGCCGCTGTCGCCCGGTTCGGCGCAGACGTTCGTCTGGATGAGCCCGGTGACCGTGCCCTCCGGGTAGTTCACCGTGGCGTTGAGGCCGGTGACCTGGCCGTCGTTCAGGCCGGTGGTGCTGCCCATGCGGAACACCTGCTGCCCGACCGCCGCGTCGGCCGCGCCCCGGATCGGCACCGTCTGTCCGCCCACGTCGACGACGTCCGGGGCGTCCGCGCCGGGGTCGTCGTACGTGACGAGCGCGAAGTCGCCCTCGCCGGGGAAGACGGCCTCCTGGACGGTGCCGAGGGGGGCACCGTCGGCGTCCGTCCACCGGTCCTCCGCGACACCGCAGTGCCCGGCGGTGAGGAAGCCCCGCTGCCCGTCCCGCGTCGTCACGTTGAAACCGAGCGAACAGCGGGCGCCACCGCCGAAGATGGCGTCGCCTCCCTCGGCGAACGTCTTGAACTCGCCCTTCGACTTCTGGATGCGGGCCACGCCGTCGCCGAGCGCCTTGACGGCCGTCTCCAGCCGGTCCCACCGCCCGCCCGTGACCGTGCGGTCCGCGGTGACGAGCACCTGGTTCGTACGGGGGTCGACGGCCCACGCCGTGCCGGGGATGGCCGCCTTGCCGGCCAGGGTGCGGGTGGCGGACGCCAGGTCGGCGGAGCTGTTGCGTACGGGGCGGGGGACCGCGCCGGCCTCGGAGACCTCGACGTTGACGTCGTTGTCGTCGCCCACCACGTTGATGATCAGCTGCTGCTTGTCCGCGTCGTAGTAGGCCCCGCCGTACGCGTCACCGAGCTTCTTGCCCAGCTTCTCGGCGAGTCGCGCGGCGGTGGCGGCGTTGATCTTCTCCGCGACGACCGCCTCGGAGGCGGAGCCCGAGCCGGATCCGGTCTGGGAGGCGTTGGCGTTGGGGAGCAGGATCGCCGCCGCGACGATGCCTGCCGCACCGGCTCCTGCCAGCACTGCTTTTCGCTTGGGTATGCGCCTGTGGGTCAACTCAGTGGCTCCTGCGGGTGGTTCGGACTCCGGATGCCGGCGGCTACCCGGGGGGACGCGTCCGACCCTTCGTACGGATGGCGCGGGGATTGTGTTCAGCCCCGCCGGAGGACCCGGATCCGGTCCCCGCCGCCCACCACCCGAACATATGGCCCATAACGGGCATATTCTGAAGGTGTCCACGCGATCCGAGCGGCAGGAGGGACCATGTCATTCGTCCAGGTCATCGACCTCAGAACGCGCAGGGTGGACGAGCTGCGCGGCTTGATGGACCAGTGGATCCAGGCGACCGAGGGTAAGCGGACGGCCACCCATTCGATCGTCGGGAAGGATCGCTCCGACGACACGCATGTGCTCGAAATCGTGGAATTCCCCTCGTACGAGGAGGCGATGAAGAACTCGAACCTGCCCGAGACCAACCGGATCTTCGAGCAGATGATGGCACTCTGCGACGGCGAGCCCTCATTCACCGACCTGGACGTCGTCCAGGACGAGCAGCTCAACAAGATCGCGGTCAGGCGGTTCGTCGATGAAGTGATCAACCAGGGGAACATCGACGCGGCCGACGCCCTCTGCACCGCCGGCTACCGGGAGCACGACCCCTCCCTGTCGTCGTACGACGTGGACCTGGAGCGCGCCAAGGCCGAGAACCGGGAGATCATCCAGGCCTTCGGCCCGACGTGCACCGTCGAGAGCCTCGTGGCCGAGGGCGACCTGGTCTGTCTGCGGATGTCGTTCAAGGGCCGCCACGTGGGCGAGTACCGGGGACTGGAGGCCACGGGCCGCGAGGTCTCGGGCACGGGTCACGGGACGTTCCGGTGCGAGGAGGGCAAGATCGCCGAGAGCTGGTGGAACTTCGACGACCTCGGCCTCATGCAACAGCTGGGCGTGTTCGAGCCCTACGAGACCTGACTCGGAGCGCACGCGGGAGGCTTCCGGAGGGTGAGTCGACCGCAGCAACCGGGCGGGGCGAAGAAGGTCGCTCCGCCCGGGATCACCTCGATGATCCCCGCGCGCCCCCCTCGGCCCTGACGAAGATCCCCCGGCAGGCCGGCGGCGGGCTGTACGGCTCCCCGGCGGGCACGCGGGCGGGCTGTACGGGTCCCCGGCAGGCATGCGGGCGGGCTGTACGGCTCCCCGGCGGGCCGGTGGCGGCCTGTACGGATGAGCGCGCGCGGCGCCGCGCAGGCCCGCCCGCACGTGAGGCGGGTGCCGTTCGCGGCGAGGGAGTGGCGACGCGCCGCCGCGCCGTCGGGCCCGGCCTGCCGCGGCCCTGGCCGTGATGCTCGCCGTCACCACCGGCGCCGTCCGGGCGTCGTCCGGCGACGACACGCCGGGCCCGGTACGCGGGCGCGCGGGACGGCTCGTACGACCCCGGGCACGGGTCCGGCCGCCGACGACACACCACAGGCCCCCTCGCCCCCACCGGTGAAGCACGCGTACGACAAGGTCTTCGCCGCCCGGCCCCTCCGCTTCACCCCCTCCGGGCATCGACGTCCTGATCACCGTCGACACGGACGCGCCCGAGGTGTCGCCGCGCGGAGAGATCGACGACGACGCCACCGAGGTCACGGACGCCGCGCGAGCACGCCGGGACGTGCCGGGCGGCCGTGGACAGCGCGCCCCTTCCCGCGAGGGAGCACCCACCAGCGACCCGGCAGGCGGCAGAGCCCTCGCCGGGGGTGACCCGCTGCGCACCGTCACCTCGCGAGGGGACCCGGCCGTGTTCACGGCGCCGGCTCCACCGGCCCGCCGGGTGGCGCCGCCCCGCGGGCACCGGCCCCGGCGGCGTGCACGGCGCCGAGCGCACGGGCCACGCCACCGACGAGCTGCGGCGGAGCCGCTTCCTCCGCTTCAGGAGGTGGGGTTCGAATCAAGCCACTCGCATGACCCGCCGTCAAACCCCTTGACTACAAAGGGCTATGCTCCCGCCGTTCGTCATATGATCTTTCTCGTTCGATGGGTTTGATGGTGCTGATGGTCCGTGAGGAATCGTCGCCCGGAAGTGGAAGCCCGCGGTCCGCGGCCTCTTTCGTGTGGCTTCTGCCCGCCGCTCTGACCGCCGTCGCCACCGGTGTCGCGGTCGCCCTGGTCTCCGCGACCGCGCGCGTCCCGGTCGGTGCCATCGGCGCCGTCGCGGCTCTCGCGCTCGCCGCCATCGGCGCCGAGGCCGGCCGGCGGGGCCGGGTGATGGAGGAGCTGCGGCGCACCGTCGCCGCCCGTGACACCGCCCTCGCCCGGCGCCACGCCGAGACCGCCCACCTGGCCGGAACGTTGCTGCCGAACGCCGTGGAACGGCTGCGGCAGGGCGAGTTCCCCGAGGACGTGCTCGCCTCGCTCACCGCGCCGGAGGAGCACCAGGCGGTCGTGCGGGTGGTCGTCGACGCGGTCGTCGCCGAGGAGGATCTGCGCGAGTCCGCGCAGCGCGCGTTCGTGAACATCGCCCGCCGCGTTCAGGCCATCGTGCACCAGCAGGCCCAGGAGCTGCGGCAGATGGAGGACCGCCACGGCAACAGCCCGGAGGTCTTCGGCGACCTGCTCCGCATCGACCACGGCACCGCGCTGATCGGCCGGCTCGCCGATTCCATCGCCGTACTCGGAGGTGCCCGTCCCGGACGCCAGTGGAGCAGGGCGGTCCCGCTGTACAGCGTGCTGCGCGGCGCCATGTCCCGGATCCTCGACTACCAGCGCGTCGAGCTGCACTCGGTGACCGAGGTCGCCGTCACCGGCCCCGCCGTCGAACCCCTGATCCACGCCATCGCCGAGCTCCTCGACAACGCCACCCGCTACTCGCCGCCGCAGACCAAGGTCCACCTGACCGCCGTGGACGTGCAGTCGGGCATCGCGGTCGAGATCGAGGACGGCGGCGTCAGCATGAGCGAGGAGGCCCGCGACCGCGCCGAACGCATGCTGCGCCAGGCCCAGGAGGGCATCGACCTCAACGACCTGGGCGAGACCCCGCGCCTCGGCCTGGCCGTGGTCGGCCGGCTGGCGCAGGCGTACGGCTTCCAGGTCTCGCTGCGTCCCTCCGCGTACGGCGGTGTGCGGGCCGTCGTGGTCGTCCCGCAGGAGCTGATCACGACCGTCGCGTCGGCGACCGGGCTCGCGCACGGCATCGGCGCCGCCTCCGTACCGCGTACGACCGTCCCCGAGGCGCCCGCCCTGCCGGCCCCGGCCGCCGGCCCCAGCGCTCCCGGCCCGTCCGCCTCCGTTTCCGCCCGGCGCCCGGCCACCGGCCCGGTGCCGGAGGATCACGCGCCGGTGGTGACCGAGCGGACCCCGAACGGGCTGCCGCAGCGGCGCCGCAAGAAGCCGGCCGCACCGCCGCAGGCCGCGGCCGGACAGGCCGCATCCGCCGGGCCGACGGCCCCGGCGCCCAACGCCGCTCCCGATCAGGAGCCCTCACCTCAGGTGCAGCCCGGGATGTGGCTGGCCGCGTTCCAGAGCGGCCTGACCGGGGAGCCCACCGACGCAAGCAAGGGGAACACTCAGCCATGATCAAGCAGCAGGCCAATATGGACTGGATGCTCAAGGACCTCGCGGAAGGCGTGCCGCAGACCAGGCATGTCGTCGTGCTCTCCGCCGACGGTCTGCGCATGGCCCAGTACGGCACGGACGACGACACCGCCGACCGGCTGGCCGCCGCCTGCGCCGGCCTTCAGTCGCTGGCCGGCGCGGTCGCCACCGAACTCCCCGGCAGCGACGGCCGGATGCGGCTGGTCGTCATAGAGATGAACGGCGGCTTCTTCTATCTGATGGCGGCGGGCAGCGGTGCGTACCTCGCCGTGCTCGCCGACGAGGGTGTCGACGCCGGGCTGATGGGCCAGCGCATGCGTGATCTCGTTCTACGGATCGGAGAGCACCTGAGCAGCCCGCCGCGCCGGGACGCCGAGTGAGCGACGCGGGCGGCTCAGGAGGTGGGAGCGGCGCGGACTGGGAGGAAGCCAGTCCCGAACGGCTCTACGTCATCACGGGTGGGCGCAGCGCCACGTCCGCGCCCGCCGTGCTCGACCTGGTCACCCTGATCGTGGCGAGGTCGGGGCCGAAGCCCGGGATGCAGCCGGAGCACGCGGCGATCACGCGGCTGTGCCAGTCACCGCTGTCGGTGGCCGAGATCTCCGCCTACCTCAGCCTTCCGGTCAGCGTCGTGACCGTCCTGCTCGGTGACCTCATCGCCGAGAACCGGGTCGTCGCCCGCGCGCCCGTTCCACCCGCCCGACTCCCCGACCGCGCTTTGATTGAGGCAGTGATCGATGGACTTCAGAAGCTCTGAGCCCGGTGGCCCCGGGCAGGCAGGCGCCGTCGTGCGCGGGCCGCGGAGCGAGGACGTGCTGCCCGCGACGGCCACCACCGCCGTCAAGGTGGTGATCGTGGGCGGCTTCGGCGTCGGCAAGACGACCCTGGTCGGCTCCGTGAGCGAGATCCGGCCCCTGACGACCGAGGAGACGATGACCCAGGCCGGGGTCGGTGTGGACGACACCTCCGGCATCGACGGGAAGACGTCGACCACGGTCGCCATGGACTTCGGCCGGATCAGCATCAACGACCAGTTGGTGCTGTACCTCTTCGGCACGCCGGGCCAGGAGCGCTTCTGGTTCCTGTGGCGCGGCCTGTTCGAGGGCGCGCTGGGCGCGGTGGTGCTGGTCGACACGCGCCGGCTGGAGGTCAGCTTCGACGTGCTCGGGCGCCTGGAGGAGCGCGGGGTGCCGTTCGTGGTGGCCGTCAACTCCTTCCCCAACGCGCCGGACTACCCGATCGAGGAGCTGCGCGGCGCGCTCGACCTGCCGCACTCGGTGCCGATCGTGCCGTGCGACGCGCGCGAGCGCGGCTCCGGCAAGGACGTCCTGATGACGCTGATGCGGTATCTCCAGACCCTCGCCACGACGCAGGAGGCGTCATGACCACGGCCGACACCGGCTCCTTTCCCGTCCCGCCCCCCGGCTGCCCGGCCCACGGCATGGGCCGGGAGGCCCCGCGCAGGCTGTACGGCCCGGTGGCGGAGTCCGATCCGCAGGCGCTGTACGAGGTGCTCCGGGGGGAACACGGCCCGGTGGCCCCGGTGTTGCTGCACGGCGACCTGCCGGCGTGGCTGGTGCTGGGGCACCGGGAGAACCTGGAGGTGATGCGGTCTCCGTCGCGGTTCTCCAACGACTCGCGGCTGTGGCGCATGTTCCGGGAGAACCGCGTGCCCGCCGACTCCCCGCTGCGGCCGATGGTGGAGTGGCAGCCCCTCTGCGTCTTCGCCGACGGCGCGGAGCACGAGCGGTTGCGCGGGGCCGTGCGGGACGGTCTGGAGCAGTTCGACCGCCGGGGTATCCGGCGCTATGTCATCCGGTACACGAACCAGTTGGTCGACTCGTTCGCGGCGACGGGACAGGCGGACCTGATCGGCGACTTCGCCGAGAAACTGCCGATGCTGGTGATGACGCAGCTCCTCGGTATGCCCGAGGAGTACGGGCCGCGCCTGGTGGATGCCGCGCTGGACCTGATGAAGGGCACCGAGACGGCGCTGGCCAGCAACGAGTTCGTGGTGCGGACACTGCGGACACTGACCGAGCGCAAGAAGGCCGATCCCGGACACGACTTCGCGAGCCGGCTGATCGGCCACTCCGCCGGGCTCTCCGACGACGAGGTCCTGGAGCACCTGCGGCTGGTGCTCGTGGCCGCCAACGAGACCACGGTCAACCTGATCGCGAACACGCTGCGGCTGGTGCTGACCGATCGCCGCTTCCGCGCGAACCTGGCCGGTGGCCACATGACGCTGCCGGACGCGCTGGAGCAGGTGCTGTGGGACGACCCGCCGCTGTCGGCGATCACGGGACGCTGGGCGACCGGCGACACCGTGCTGGGCGGCCGGCGGATCGAGGCCGGGGACATGCTGCTGCTGGGGCTCGCGGCCGGGAACGTCGACCCGGAGATCCGGCCGGACCCGACCGCCCCGTTGCAGGGCAACCGGGCCCATCTGGCGTTCAGCAGCGGTCCGCACGAGTGCCCGGGTCAGGACATCGGCCGGGCCATCGCGGACACCGGTGTGGACACGCTGCTCGCGCGGTTGCCGGACCTTCGGCTGGCGGTCCCGGAAGGCGCGTTGCAGACGCGAGCGGCGTGGTTGTCGAAGCGGCTGGACTCCCTGCCCGTACGGTTCACGCCACCGCGCTCGGCGGCTGGGGGTGACGCGAAATCGTCCACCGATTTCGCCGCCACCGGGGCCGGTCCGCTGCCCGAGATGGTTCCGGTTGTCGCCGATGAACCCGGCCCCACCCTTTCGAACGGGGGTCCCCGTCGCACACCCTGGTGGCGTCGCCTGTTCCGCTCCTGAGGCCGATGCGGTGAACCGCCCCCGACAGTGAGGCAATTGTCCTATTGGATCAGGAGTTTCAGGCGATTACTATGCGCCATAGTTGATCACTCTGGGGTGCGCGAGACGTGTGCGACGCCAGTGCCGACGGAGCCCACGTCGCACCCCGTGAATCCGAAGGAGGCCGCAGTGGGCCCCGGGCTCATCGTTCCGCCGATCTTCTCCCCCATTCCGCCGGCGATCCACCCGCGCCACGCCGAGATAGACGTACAGACGGCGGCCTGGGCGGAAACGTTTCGCATCGGGTCCGAGGAACTGCGCGGCCGTCTCGTGCGCCAGGAGATCGGGACCTTCGCCGCCCGGATCCTCCCCGAAGGACGAGAGGAGGTCGTCTCGCTCCTCGCGGACTTCGTGCTCTGGCTCTTCGGCGTGGACGACGGCCTCTGCGAGGAGGGCGATCTGAGCCGCAGACCGGGCGAGTTGGCCGGGGCGCTCCACCGCCTGCTGCGCGTGGCCCACAACCCCGAGGTGCCGGTCCTCCCGGACGACCCGCTCGCGGCGGGGCTGCGCGACCTGCGGCTGCGGGTGGACCGGTACGGCACGGCCGCGCAGGCGGCCCGGTGGGTGGACACGCTGCGCGAGTACTTCTTCGCGGTGGTCTGGGAGGCGGCGCACCGCGACGCGGCCACGGTGCCCGACCTCAACGACTACACCCTCATGCGGCTGTACGACGGCGCGACGACCGTCGTACTCCCCCTGCTGGAGATGGGGCACGGCTACGAACTCCAGCCGCACGAGCGGGACAGTACGGCCGTGCGCGCCGCGACCGAGATGATGTCCTTCCTCATCACCTGGGACAACGACATCCTCTCGTACCACAAGGAGAAGAGAGGGACGGGCTACTACCTCAACGCCCTGCGCGTGCTGGAGGAGCACCGCGACCTCACGCCCGAGCAGGCCCTGACCACGGCGATCGCCCAGCGCGACCGAGTCATGTGCCTGTTCATGCGACTGGCCGAGCACCTGTCCGACGAGGGCAGCCCGCAGCTGCGGCAGTACGTGGCCGGACTCGCCAGCTTCATTCGCGGAGCCGAGGACTGGGGCATCAGCTCGGTGCGGTACACCACGCCGGACGATCCGGCGCAGAACCCGTCCGTGTTCACCGACAGGCCCACCGACTCCAGCCCCGAGCCGCTGGACATTCCCGTGATCGCCTGGTGGTGGGACCTCCTTCCCACCCGGTGCGCGTCATCTCGTGCGGTGCGCCGCCCGGTACAGCGCACCGCCTAGAGCAAAGGATTCACCGGTGTCAGTCGGACTCCAGTCGGTTCCCCGTGCCCCGGGACGCGTGCCTCTCCTCGGGCACGCCCTGAAACTCTGGCGCGACCCGCTCGGCTTCCTCACGTCACTGCGCGAGACCGGCGAACTGGTCCAGGTGCACCTCGGGACCATGCCGGTCTACGTCGCCACCTCCGCCGAACTCATCCACGAGGTGACGGTCGGACAGGCGCGCAGTTTCGAGAAGGGCAGGCTGTTCGACCGGCTGCGCCCCCTCGCGGGCAACGGCCTGGCCACGGCCAACGGGGAGGTGCACCGCAAGCACCGCCGGCTGATCCAGCCGATGTTCCACCCGCAGCGCATCACCGCCTACGCGGAGATCATGAGCGGCAACGCCCGCGCCCTGGCGGAGTCCTGGACACCGGGCCAGGAGGTGGAGCTGGAACAGGCGATGGCCGAGTACGCCATCGAGACCCTCGCCTCGACGCTGTTCTCCCTGGACATCGGGCTGCCGGCCGTCGAGGCCGTGCGGAGGAACCTGCCCGTGGTCCTCAAGAACATGCTCATACGAGCCGCGTCCCCGAAGTTCCTGGACCGGCTGCCCATCCGAGCCAACCGTGACTTCGACACGGCGGCGGCGACACTGCGCGAGGTCATCGACGAAGTCGTCGCCGCCACCCGCGAGACCGGCCGCACCGACCGCGACGACCTGCTGACCGTGCTGCTCGCCGCACGGGACGCGGAGACGGGTGAGTCGCTGACCGACACGGAGGTCAGGGACGAGCTCAGCACCATCCTCTTCGCCGGCGCCGAGACCACGGCTTCCACGCTCGCCTGGGCCTTCCACGAGCTGGCCCGGCACCCGGAGGTCGAGAAGCAGCTGGTGACGGAGATCGAGGAGGTCGTGGGCGACCGGCCGGTGGCCATCGAGGACGTCCCCCGGCTGGTCACCGTCCGCCGGGTCCTGGACGAGGTGATCCGGCTGCACGGCGTAACCCTGCTGATGCGCCGCGCCACCGCGCCGGTGGAACTCGGCGGGCACACCCTCCCCGCCGGCACGGAAGTGGCTTTCAGCCTCTACGCCATGCACCGGGACCCGGACCTGTACCCCGAGCCCGAGCGGTTCGACCCCGACCGGTGGCTGCCGGAACGCCGGGCCGGAACCGCGCGACGGGCCTACATCCCGTTCGGCGCCGGGAACCGCAAGTGCATCGGCGACGCGTTCGTGTGGACGGAGGCGACGATCGCCCTGGCCACGATCCTCGCCCGCTGGCGACTGCGGCCCGTCCCCGGGCACACCCCCCGCGAGGTGGCCTCGGCGGTGGCCCACCCCGACCGCGTCCCCATGACGGTCCTCCCCCGCAACGCCTAGCAGGACCCGGGTGGTCGGCGCAATCCCCCCGTGGGTGCCTTCGGGCGTGGCCGCTGTGGGGCGCGCTGCCATACAACGGGTGGGCGGGGAGTCCTACGGTGCCGGGCATCCGTCTCATCGAGGAGCCGCCATGCCTTCCCCCCTCCCCCGCGCGCCCATGCGGGCGCCGCGCCGCGCCCGGGCCGCCGCGACCCTCCTGGTCCTGCTGGTCGCCGCGCTCCTGACCGGGCCGCCGCCCTCTGCCCACGCCGCCGTGTCCCTCACGCCGGTCACCGGCTTCGGGAGCAACCCGGGGCAGCTGTCCATGTACGTCCACCGTCCCGCGCCGCTGCCCGCCTCGCCGCCCGTCGTGGTGGCCCTGCACGGCTGCACCCAGAGCGCCCAGGTCTACGCCGACAACTCCGGGCTGCCCGAGCTGGCCGCCCGCGCCGGTTTCCTGCTGGTCCTCGCGGAGCAGCGGTCGTCGAACAACCTGAACAAGTGCTTCAACTGGTTCCAGGCCCCGGACAGCCGGCGCGACCAGGGCGAGGCCGCGTCGATCCGCCAGATGGTCGCGCACGCCGTCTCCTCGTACGGCGCCGACCCCCGGCGGGTGTACGTCACCGGGCTGTCCGCCGGGGGTGCCATGGCCTCCGTGATGCTCGCCGCCTACCCGGACGTCTTCGCCGCCGGTGCCGTCGTCGCGGGCCTCCCCTACGACTGCGCCCGGGACACCACGGCCGCATACGCGTGTATGAACCCGGGTGTCGACCTGACACCCGCCCAGTGGGCGCAGCGCGTGCGGGACGCGTATCCCGCCTGGCGGGGGCCGTGGCCGCGAGTGGCCGTCTGGCACGGTGACCGCGACACGACGGTCGTGCCGCGCAACGCCGATGAGCTGCGTGACCAGTGGACGGCCGTGCACGGCCTGTCGCAGACGCCGACCCGTACCTCCGTCATCGGTCCGAACTCGACGCGGCACGAGGAGTACGCGGCGGCGGACGGCTCGGTGGCCGTGGAGGTGAACCGGGTCCCAGGCATCGGCCACGGCACGCCCGTCGACCCGGGGTCCGGCCCCCGGCAGTGCGGGTCGACGTCGGCCGCGTACTTCATCGACTCGATCTGTTCCAGTCACTGGATCGCGGCGTTCTTCGGCCTGACCGACGCGGACGGGGACACCCCCGGCGATCCGGGCGGGGCCTCCTGCTGGACGAGCAGCAACTACGAGCACGTCCGGGCCGGCCGGGCCACGGCCACCGGCGGTTACGCCTACGCCAGGGGTTCGCAGCAGAACATGGGCCTGTACAACACGTTCGTCACCCACACCCTGAAGGAGTCGCCGGCCGGGTACTTCACCCTCGCCGACGGCGCCTGCCCCTGATCCGTACGGGTACGGGATCCAGCCCTTTGATCGACTGGTGACGCTCCGGGGGCGGGCTTACGGTCGAATGGTGGGCGGCGGGTCCGCTGACGTCCCGGGACCGTCCGCTGACCTCTGGTGAGGGCGCTGCGCCATGACCACTCCTCAGCCGACTCCCGTGCCCGGATCCACCGCTGGCGGTCGGGGCGGCGGCCAGGGGATCGCCCTCGTGGTCATCGCCTCGTGCCAGTTGATGGTGGTCCTCGACATCACCATCGTGAACATCGCGCTGCCGCACATCCAGAGCTCGTTGCGGTTCTCGACCACCAGCCTGTCCTGGGTGGTCAACGCCTACACGCTCACCTTCGGTGGTCTGCTGCTGCTCGGCGGCCGGGCGGGGGACATCCTCGGCCGCCGCCGGGTGTTCGTCTTCGGTGTGCTGCTGTTCGTGGTGGCCTCGCTGCTCGGCGGGCTGGCCCACAACTCCGGTCAACTGCTGGCCGCTCGCGCCCTGCAGGGTGTGGGCGGGGCCATCGCCTCCCCCACCTCCCTGGCCCTGATCAGCACGACGTTCGGGGAAGGCCCGGCGCGCAACCGCGCGTTCGGTGTCTTCGCCGCGGTGTCGGCGGGCGGCGGCGCGATCGGTCTGCTCGCGGGGGGCATGCTCGTCGAGTGGCTGGACTGGCGGTGGGTGTTCTTCGTCAACGTGCCGATCGGGCTGCTCATCGTCCTGGCCACCCCGCGCTGGATCAGGGAGTCGGAGCGCCATCCCGGGCACTTCGACATCACCGGGGCGCTGACCTCGACCGTCGGCATGGTCCTGCTGGTGTACGGCTTCATCCGGGCCGCCCAGGACGGCTGGCGGGACCCGCTCACCGTGGTGTCGTTCGCCGCGGCCGTGGCGATCCTCGCGCTGTTCATCCTCGTGGAGCGCCGCTCCCGGCAGCCGATCACGCCGCTGCACATGTTCGCCGACCGCAACCGGGCGGGCACGTACGGGATCATGCTGAGCCTCGCGGCCGCCATGTTCGGCATGTTCTTCTTCCTGACGCTCTTCGTGCAGAACGTCCTGGACTTCAGCCCGCTCGCGGCCGGTCTGGCGTTCCTGCCGATCAGCGCGATCATCGCGGTGGGCGCGGGTCTGGCCTCGCAGTTGCTGCCGAGGTACGGGCCGAAGCCCTTCATGGTGGCGGGTGCGCTGCTGAACGCGGTGGGGCTGGCCTGGCTGACGCTGACGGATGTGCACTCCACCTACCTGGGCAGCGTCCTCGGCCCGATGCTGGTCTTCGGCCTGGGTATGGGGTTGCAGTTCGTGTCGCTCACGCTGATGGCACTGTCGAACGTCCCCCCGCACGAGTCCGGTGCGGCGTCCGGGCTGCTCAACGCCACCCAGCAGGTCGGCGGCTCGCTCGGACTGTCCATCCTGGTCACGGTGTTCGGCACGGCCGGCAGGAACGCGGCGGATACGCAGGTCGCGTCGTTCCTGGCGCAGGCGACGCCGGTGGAGCGGCTGCGGTTCCGGCGGACGGGCGTGCTGCCGCCGCCGTGGGCGGACGAGGTGCTGACGTCCGGCGTTTCGGCGGCGTTCATCACGGCCGCGGTCTTCACGGTGGTCGGGGCGCTGATCGCGCTCCTGGTGATCCAGGTGCGCCCGTCGGACCTCGAACGTCTCAAGGGCGGGATCGGCCCGGGGCTCTGATGCGCTACGGGCCGACGCGTACGGTATCCGCCCACGCGGGCGCCGCCGGGGCCCCGGGCCGATGAGGGCGACGATGAGGCGGCGGCGGCAGTCGACGCGTACTCGACCTCCCTTTCCCATGCCCGTCGGCCTGCCCCGAGAAGGCCTCGCGGGCAGGCCGGCGGGGCGGATCAGGCCGGGGACGCCACGGAGCCGGAAGGCTCCAAACGCCGGCGTACGGCGATGGCGTTGACGCGCAGATGACACCGCGCGGTGTCCTGGACGCTCAGCGACCTGGCCTTCTCCGCGTCCACGGCGAGGGTCGCGTTGAGGCAGAGGGCCACGGCGTACAGGTGGTCCCCGGTCTCCTCGTCCTGGAGCGCGAAGAGCAGGTTGTAGTAGTAACCGGTGCGCTGCGGGGTCTCCTCGTAGAAGGAGAGGTGTGTCCCCTCCTGCTTCCCCAGGTCGACGAAGGCATCGGTGAACGCCTCCTCGACCTTCTCCCAGAACCGGGTGTTGGTGAACGGCTCGGACAGCGCCTGCCGCACCGCCTCCTTGAGCGACATCACCATGACGCTGACGGGCGCGGTCTCCTGGAGACCCCAGCCACGGATGATCCTCACGGTCGAGCTGTCCGGGATGGCGCTCGCCGCCCGGCTGATCTCACCGAAGTCGAAGTCGACGGTCGCCGGGGCGATGGCGTGCTGGAAGGCGCCCTCGACGCCCCGGGCCCGGTCCAGGCAGGACGGCCCCACCTCGAAGACCGGTCTGAAGGTCGTCTTCTCGGCAGCGGGCTGGTCGGCCATGGCTGCTCCTCATGTGTTCGAAAGGGGTCGCGCCGCAGCCGCCCAGTATGCACGGCGGGCCCGTACCGTACGCGCCCGCCGTGGCCGTTGGACCGCGGTCGTCACCGGCCCCGGAGGAGCTCGCTCAGCCCGGTGTTGAGCAGTAGTACGTTCACCCGGGGCTCACCGATGAAGCCCAGCACCCGGCCTTCGGTGTGCTCGTCGACCAGCCGCTCCACCGCATCGGCGCCGAGGTGGTTCCGTTCGGCGACACGGTGGACCTGAAGCCGGGCGTACCGCGGGGAGATGTGCGGGTCCAGTCCGGAGCCGGACGAGGTGACGGCGTCGGGCGGCACGTCCGAGGGCCGGACCGTGAAGTCGTGGGTGGAGTTGTCGCGGACGACGGCCGCCTTGGCCTCCTCGACCCAGCGGAGCAGCTCGGCGCTGTCACCGGAGCGGTTGGTCGCGCCGGAGACCAGGAGCCGGTGGTGGGTGTTGACGGTGTTGGTGCCGGGGCCGCGGGACGGGCGCGGCATGCGCGGGCGCGCCGCGCCGGGTACCGGCCATGTGCGGCGTGGCGGCCAAGCGCGGCATGCGGCGCCGCAGGCGCTGGGAGGGCTTCCTGGACGGCGCGGTGGCCGCGCGGGCGGCCCGGCGCCGTCCAGGGTCGGCAGGTTCGGCGCCGTGGCGGGTACGGGTGTGCGCCACCGATGCCGGGCGCCGGGGAAGACGGACCGCCCCGGCCGGGCGTGATGCCGGCCGGGGCGGGAGGACTGCTGTCCGTCAGTCCGCGAGGGTTCAGCCCAGGGTCGCGAGAGCCTGGTTGAAGGTCTTCGACGGACGCATGACGGCGGCGGCCTTCGCCGGGTCGGGCTGGTAGTAGCCGCCGATGTCGACCGGCTTGCCCTGCACGGCGATCAGCTCGTCGACGATGGTCCGCTCCTGCTCGGCGAGCGTCTTGGCGAGCGGCTCGAACGCCTTCGCGAGCTCCGCGTCCTCGGTCTGCCGCGCCAGCTCCTGCGCCCAGTAGAGAGCCAGGTAGAAGTGGCTGCCGCGGTTGTCGATCCCGCCGAGACGGCGGCTCGGGGACTTGTCCTCGTTGAGGAACGTGCCGGTCGCGCGGTCGAGCGTGTCCGCGAGCACCTGGGCGCGGGCGTTGCCGGTGGTCTGCGCGAGGTGCTCGAAGCTGACCGCGAGGGCGAGGAACTCGCCCAGGCTGTCCCAGCGCAGGTAGTTCTCCTTGACCAGCTGCTGGACGTGCTTGGGCGCGGAGCCGCCGGCGCCGGTCTCGAACAGGCCGCCGCCGTTCATGAGCGGGACGACCGAGAGCATCTTGGCGCTGGTGCCGAGCTCCAGGATCGGGAACAGGTCCGTGAGGTAGTCACGGAGCACGTTGCCGGTGACGGAGATGGTGTTCTCGCCGCGGCGGATCCGCTCCAGGGAGAACTTGATCGCGTCGACCGGGGCCATGATCCGGATGTCCAGGCCCTCCGTGTCGTGCTCGGGCAGGTACGCGTTGACCTTCTCGATGAGGTTGGCGTCGTGCGCGCGGCCCTCGTCGAGCCAGAACACGGCCGGGTCGCCGGTCGCGCGGGCGCGGGTGACGGCCAGCTTGACCCAGTCCTTGATCGGCGCGTCCTTGGTCTGGCACATGCGGAAGATGTCGCCGGCGCCCACGGGCTGCTCCAGCACGACGTCACCGTTGCCGTCGACGACGCGGACGGTGCCCGCGGCGGCGATCTCGAAGGTCTTGTCGTGGCTGCCGTACTCCTCGGCCTTCTGCGCCATCAGGCCGACGTTCGGCACCGAGCCCATGGTCGCCGGGTCGTACGCGCCGTTCCGGCGGCAGTCGTCGATGACGACCTGGTAGATGCCGGCGTAGCTGCTGTCCGGCAGGACGGCCAGGGTGTCGGCCTCCTGGCCGTCGGGGCCCCACATGTGGCCCGAGGTGCGGATCATGGCCGGCATGGAGGCGTCGACGATGACGTCGCTCGGTACGTGCAGGTTGGTGATGCCGCGGTCGGAGTCGACCATCGCGAGCTCCGGGCCCTCGGCGAGCTCGGCCTCGAAGGACGCCTTGATCTCGTCGCCCTCGGGGAGCGACTCCAGGCCCTTGTGGATGGCGCCGAGGCCGTCGTTCGGGGACAGGCCGGCCGCGGCGAGCGCCTCGCCGTACTTCGCGAAGGTCTTCGGGAAGAAGGCGCGGAGCACGTGACCGAAGATGATCGGGTCGGAGACCTTCATCATCGTGGCCTTCAGGTGCACGGAGAACAGCACGCCCTCGGCCTTGGCGCGGGCCACCTGGGCCGCCAGGAACTCGCGCAGCGCGGCGACGCGCATGACGGACGCGTCGACGACCTCGCCGGCGAGCACGGGCACCGACTCGCGCAGGACGGTGGTGGTGCCGTCCTCGGCCGTGAACTCGATGCGCAGGGCGCCGTCCTCGGCGAGGACCGCGGACTTCTCGGTGGAGCGGAAGTCGTCGGCCGTCATGTGGGCGACGTTGGTCTTGGACTCGGGGGTCCACGCGCCCATGCGGTGCGGGTGGGCCTTGGCGTAGTTCTTGACCGACGCGGGGGCGCGGCGGTCGGAGTTGCCCTCACGCAGGACCGGGTTGACGGCGCTGCCCTTGACCTTGTCGTACCGGGCGCGGATCTCCCGCTCCTCGTCGGTCTTCGGGTCGTCCGGGTAGTCCGGGAGCGCGTAGCCCTGCTGCTGCAGCTCGGCGATCGCGGCCTTCAGCTGCGGGATCGACGCCGAGATGTTCGGCAGCTTGATGATGTTCGCCTCGGACGTCTTGGCGAGCTCGCCGAGCTCGGCGAGGGCGTCCTCGATGCGCCGGTCCTCCCCGAGGTACTCCGGGAAGAGGGCGATGATGCGGCCCGCCAGGGAGATGTCACGAGTCTCCACAGTGACACCGGCCGTCGAGGCATACGCCTGGACCACGGGCAGGAACGAGTACGTCGCCAGGGCCGGGGCCTCGTCGGTGTGCGTATAGATGATGGTCGAGTCAGTCACCGGGTGCTCCGCTCCATCCACGTCTGTAACATTGCTCGACATCAAGATATCTCGTGATCGACCTGGCCTCGACAGGGCCCCGCGGGGCATCACACCGGCCGGGGCGAGGGTGCCGGGGCGGCCGGGCGGTCGTAACGGAGAAGAACCACGCCGTTGCCGAAGGTGCGGGCTTCGGCGAGCGTGAGGGCGGTCCGGTCGTCCGTCCGCGGGAACAGGGGTTTGCCCTGTCCGATGAGCACCGGATGGACGTAGAGGCGGTACTCGTCGATCAGGTCGTGGCGCATGAAGGCAGCGGCGAGGTCGGCGCCGCCGAGGGCCAGGTCGCCGCCGGGGCGGGCCTTGAGGGCCATGATCCCGTCGACGGTGACGTCCCGGGCGATGGTGGTGTTCCAGTCGGCGCGGCGCAGGGTCCGGGAGAACACGATCTTGGGCATGTCGCGCCAGATCCCCGCGAACTCCGCCATGGGGCCGGTACTGGACGGGGCGGCGTCGGCGGTGGGCCAGAAGCCCGCCATGAGCTCGTAGGTGACGCGCCCGTTCAGGAAGGCGCCCATCGTCCTGAGCTGCTCGTTGAAGTGGCTGTGCAGTTCGTCGTCGACCCTGTGCCAGTCGATCCGGCGGTCCGTCCCCTCGATGAACCCGTCGAGGGACACCGACATCATCAGGATGATCTTCCTCATCGCGGTCCTCGCAGACGCCGTCGGGGCCTGGCACGGACGATACGCGCCCGCCCCCGGTCCGGCACCCGCTCGGTACGGCGCCGTCCCCGGCGAGCGCAGTGACGGGGGGTCAGCGGCGCGGGGCGCACCCCGGACGGGGTTCGCCACGGCGCGTGGAACGGGGCGGCGTCCGGAGCCAATACCACGTAAGGATCATGGAGGCAACATCTCCCTTTCTCCGCGTGGCTGGTTATGATCGGCATCCTTCTCGTCCCAACCGAAGCCGGTCCGGCCGTCCCCGAGCCCCTCCCCAGGGCTGTGCCATGGCCCGGCCTCTGGTCGGTCCCCGCTCCCCCCGCTCCGAGGACTGATGTCTCCCATAGAACCCGAAGGTCCGCGCGTCCCGTCGAGACCGCGTCGGCGGCGTACCGTGCGCCTGCGTACGCTGCTCGTCGGGCTGGCGGTGGTCCCCACCGTGGCGATGGGCACGCAAGTGGCCGTGACCGCCGACCGTTTGCTGGCACAGTCGGCGCATCTGCGCGCGGACGTGGCGGCCGGTGAGCGGATCGGCGTCCCCCTGTACCGGCTCATGGTGGGGATGCAGGCCGAGCGGGCGCTGACGGCCGCGTGGTGGGCGGGTCCGTCCGTGTCCGAGGAGTCCCTGCGCACGCGGCGCGCGGCCACGGATCGCGCGGCGGCCGAGTTCCGGCGGGCCGCGGGCACGGCCGGGGCGCGTTCGGAGGAGGCGGACCGCCGCCTCCAGGAGGTCATGGACGCGCTGGACGAGCTGGGCGCCTACCGCGAACGCACCGACGTCCGCACCGGCAGCGCCGACAGCACGGTCGTCTACTACTCCGGCGTGATCAACCAGATCATCCGCTACTACCAGGACGAGTTCAGCCACACCGAGGACGCCGAGCTCACGCAGGAGAGCCGGGTCGTCGTCACCATGTTCTCGGGGACCGAGATGGTGGCGCGGGAGGACACGATCCTCGCGCTGGCCGGGCCGTCCCGGGAGTTGACCCCCACCCGGTTCGCCGACTTCGTCAACGCCGTCGGCGCCCACAGGTACATGTACGACGCGTGGGTCGTGCCGTATCTGCCGCCCGAGGCGAGCGAGCTCTACGGAGACCTCGCCGGTTCCGACGGCTGGCAGAGCAAGTCCCGCATCGAGACGGCCGTGCTGTCCGAGCACAAGGACACCGCCGTCGGCGTGAGACTTCCGCGCGAGATCGTCGAGTGGCGGGCGGCGCGGGAGGAATGGGCCCCGCGGCTGGACAGGCTCAACGCCGAACGGGCGCGCGGCCTGCTCGCCCACGCCGACGCCAAGGCCGACGAGCTGCAGACCGAGGTCACCTGGCTGATCGCCGGGAGCTCGGGCGCCCTGCTGCTCGTCGCGGTCGGCGTCGCGTTCACCACGCGCTCGGTGCTGCGCCGCCTGCGCCACCTGCACGAGCGGACCGTGACCGTGGCCGAAAAGACGCTGCCGGACGTCGTGTCCCGGCTCCAGCGCGGGCAGCCGGTCGACCGCGACGCGCTGCCGGTGCTCACCGGCGGCCGGGACGAGGTCAGCCGTATCAACGACGCGTTCGCGCGGGTGGTGTCCGTGTCCGTGGACGGCCACCGGCAGCTGGCGGCGGAGCGCCACGGCTTCGGCATGTTCGCCGCGGGCATCGCGTCCCGCACCGGAAACCTGGTCAGCCGTCAGCTCGGCCTGACCGAGGAGCTCCAGGACTCCTTCGGCCACGACGAGACCCTGCTGGCCCAGCTGATGCGCGCCGACCAGCTGACGGTGGGCATGCGGCGGCAGATCGAGAACCTGCTCATCCTGGCGGGCGGCGAGATCCCCGACCCCCACACCGACCCCATGCGCGTGGCCGACCTGCTGCGCGAGGCGGCCGCCGAGGTCGAGGACTTCCGGCGGATCGAACGGCAGGCGCTGGACGAGATCAGCGTGGAACCCCGCGTCATCAGCCAGATCAGCCATCTGCTGGCCGAACTGCTGGACAACGCCACCCGCTTCTCCCCGCCCAGGTCGAAGGTGGTCATCCGGGCCGAAACGGTCGCCGACGGGCTGTCCGTCGAGATCGAGGACCGTGGCCCCCGGGTGTCGCCCGCCGCGTACGAGGAGATGAACGGGCGGCTGCACTCCGCTCCCCCGTACGCCGTGCTGGCGGAGAACGCGCACCGGCTGGGCCTCTTCGTGGTCGGCCACCTCGCGGACCAGCTCGGCGCCCGGGTCACCCTGCGCAGGTCCGTGTACGGCGGGACGTCGGCGGTGGTGATCATCCCGGCCGAGCACCTCGTACCGACCGAACCGGTACCGCCGCGCGCCGCGGCGCCGGCCGTACCCGCGCAGGGCGGTCGTTCCGGACGGCCGGGCACGCGCGTGGAGCCGGGCGCACGCGTGGGGCCGGGCGGTCCGGCGGAGGGGGGCCCGCCCGTGGAGGAGTCCGCGGAGAGGTCCGTGGAGGAGTCCTCGGAGGAGCGCAAGCCGGAGCTGGTGCTGCACGTGGGCGCCGCGGCGGCCCTGCCGGTGCGGCGGACGCAGGCGCGGGCCCAGGAGAGGACCCGGCACGGGACACGGGAGCAGAGCCCGGATCCGGCCCCGGACCGCACCCCGGTGCGGTCGCTCGGCACCGGCTCACGGCCGCCTCTCCCCGAGCGCGTCCCGCAGACCCACATGGCCGAGCAGCTGCGCGAGCCCCGCGCGCCCGAGGCAACCGTCGCCCAGGACACGGCGACACCCGAGGAAGTGGCCGACGCCTGGTCGGACTACGAACACGGAACCCAGCAAGTCGAACAAGAGCTCCGACGGGATCAGCCATGACGACGACATCGAACGACATGATCTACAGCGTCCTGGACAACAACCTGAGCAGGATCGCCGGCATCCAGGGAGCCGTGCTCCTGTCCAACGACGGCATCAAGCTCAGCGCCTATCTGCTCGACCGGCCCCAGGCCGAGCGCGTGGCGGCGGCGTCCTCCGGTATCGCGGCCACGATGAAGGCGATATCCCGGGAGATCGACGGCGGGCGGGTGATCCGCCAGCTCGTCGAGATGGACGACCGCTACCTGTGCATCGTCGGATGCGGCGAAGGCAGCACCCTCATCGTCGTCACCTCCCGCAAGGCGCGGCTCGGCGAGCTGGGCGGTGAGGCCGTACGCACCGCGCAGGCGCTCGGCGAGTGGCTGGGCACCCCTGAGCGCACCCAGGCGCCCACGTCGTAATGCCCGACGATCCCCAGCCCGCGGGACGCCGCCGGACGCGGCTGTACGCCCTGACCGACGGCCGTACAGCCGCTCCGCACACGCAGCTGACCATGGACACCACCATCACGGCGGCGGTCGCCGCGGACGCGCGGGCGGGTCTGCCCTCGGAGTGGCAGACCATCCTGGCCATGTGCCCGGCGCCGAACGGGCTGGCCGTCGCGGAGCTCGCCGCCCGGATGCACATGCGGCTGACTCCGATGACGCTCCTGCTCGGCGAACTCGCGGACCGCGGGCTGATCCACCACCGTCCGCCGCTGGAGGAGTCCGAGACCACCAATGCCCGCCTGCTCATGAGAATCAGGGACAACCTTGCCCGCATTTGACCCTTCGTCGTCCCCGGAAGCGGCCCCCGTCAAGGTCCTCATCGCAGGAGGATTCGGCGTCGGCAAGACCACCCTGGTCGAGACGATCTCCGAGATCGAGCCGCTGCGTACGGAAGAGCGGCTGACGGCCGCGGGGATCGGCGTCGACGACCTCGACGGCATCGAGTCCAAGGCCGTCACCACCGTGGCGATGGACTTCGGCCGGATCACCCTCACCGACGCGGGGGTCGTCCTCTACCTCTTCGGCACCCCGGGCCAGGAGCGGTTCTGGTTCATGTGGGACGACCTGCTGAACGGGGCGCTCGGGGCGATCGTGCTCGTCGACACCCGGCGCCTGGACCGCAGTTTCCCGGCCGTCGACTTCTTCGAGAACCGCGGGCTGCCCTTCGTCGTCGGCGCGAACTGCTTCCACGGCGAACAGCACTACACGGCCGAGGAGATCGGAGCGGCGCTGCGGCTGCGGGACCCGGACACGCCGGTCCTGATGCTGGACGCCCGCTCCCGGGACGACGTCCGCGAGGCACTGCTCTCGCTCCTCGACCTGCTCATCGACAAGGCCCGGGCCGCGTCCCTCCCCGTGTGACGGTGTGTCCGGCATCCGGCGCCGGGGGCCGGTGCCGGATGCCGGAGCCGGGGCCGGTGCCGGGGCCGGTGCCGGGGGGCCGGTGCCGGGGTCGGGGGTCACGCGCCGCCGGCCTCCCGTACGCCGGCGGCGATCATCCGGTGCAGCAGATCCGAGGCCGCACGGCCGAACGACGGGTCGTTGATGTGCGTGTCGACCTCGACCACCTCCACGGCGCTGCCCCTCAGCCCGTCGCGCACCGCGCCGAACAGCGCCTCGTCCGCGACCGGATCGTGGTACGGCCCGCCCGGCTCGCCCAGCGTCGACAGGCCCCGCAGCGGCAGGCACACCGCGGTGGGGCCGGTCGCGGCACGCAGTTTCGCGGCCACCCGGCGACCGAGTTCGGCGCACTCCCCCTCCGTCGTACGGACGACGGTGATGGACGGGTTGTGCACGTGGACGTGACGGTCGCGCATCCGTGCGGGGACGGTGTCGAGCGGGCCGAACTTCACCATGTCCAGGGCGCCCGGGCTCACCACCTGGGGGATGCCATGGCGTCCCGCGGAGAGCAGCCGGTCGGGGCCGGCCGTGAGGATCCCCCCGCACAGGTCATCGGCGAGCTCACTGAGGGTGAGGTCCAGGACGCCCGCGAACAGCCGCTGCCCGGCAAGTGCCTCGAGGGTGCGCCCGCCGGTGCCGCTCGTGTGGAACACGAGGACCTCGTAACCGAGCCCCGTCATCCGTTCGCGGGCCGCGTCGACACCCGGGGTCGTCACACCCGCCATGCTGGCCGCGACCAGGGGCCGGCCGGCCGCCCCGAGATCGGCGGGCCGCACCGCGCGGGACGCGGTGGCGAAGCCCCGGGCCATCCCCGCGACGGCGTCCGCGGCGTTCGCCAGGATGGGTGCCAAGACGCTGTTGACGCCGGCGATGTCGACGACGCTGTACATCATGGTGATGTCGGTGGACCCGACGTACGGCGAGACGTCGCCCGAGGCCATCGACGAGACCATCACCTTCGGCACCCCGAGCGGCAGGGCGCGCATCGCGCGGGTGGCGATGGACGTACCGCCGCTGCCGCCGATGGCCAGGACGCCGTCCAGCCGCCCCTCCTCGCGCAGCCGCAGGACCGTCTCGGTCGCGCCCCTGGCCATCGCGGTCACGGCGGCGCCGCGGTCCCCCTCGGCCCGCAGCCGCTCCAGGTCGACGCCGGCGGCCCGGGCCACCTCGGCGCGGGGTATGTCGGCGGGTACACGCGGCTCGCCGGCCACGCCCGCGTCCACGACGAGCACGTCGACTCCGCGACGCAGCAGCCGCTCCCGCAGCCATCCGTACTCCAGCCCCTTGGTGTCCAGCGTGCCCACCAGTACGACGATCGCCATGCTCGTACTGTCCGGATGAAGGACCGGGGGTGACAAGACCGCGGCGGGGCTCGGTCTTCCCGCCGTTCCCGACCTTCCCGAGTTCCTCGGGGGCGGCCCTCACCGGCGGATGGCGAACGGGGGCGTTATGACCGTTTCGACGGTATCCCTATCATTTGGGCCATTCAGCCGGTTCGTCGAAGTTATTCGGTTCTCCGATGGTGTTCACGCTTTCGTGCATCGCGTGATTTCTCTCACCCCCGGGGAATGCGATGCCACCCGCGACCCGCCTGATTCTCGGCCGCAGAAGGGAAAGTTGGGGATTTCGGCCGCAGCGGATCATGGATTTTCCCCGAGGTGATTACTCCGCGCATCCGGCGGTGCGGAATTCCGGTCTTGTTCCGTCCGGCCCGTCTCGCTTACGGTCACCGTCAATCCGGGTGGACCGCCGAATCCTGCCGCCTCCCGGAATCCGCACCCACCCATTCACGTACGGCAGGAGCGGGGGACCCAGGTAAGCCGCCGATCCGCGACCACGGAACGGCTCGGGGTGAAGTCGCGCGCACCGCGACCGGGCATCTCCAGCCCGAACCCGACAGCTCACCTCGCAGGCGACGGAGAGGAATTCGCCATGCCCGCAAAGGGTAAGCACCGTCGATCCAAGAACAGTCCGCTCACGCGCCGTTTCGTCGCCGCCGGAGCGGGTGGCGCCGCGCTGGCCCTCCCGATCCTCGGGGCGACGACGGCCCAGGCCGCCCCGAACGCGGAAAAGGCGTCGCCCAGCACGTATTCCGTGGTGGCGGGCGACACCCTGAGTAAGATCGCCCGGGATCACCAGCTGAGCGGCGGCTGGAAGAAGCTCTACGAGGACAATCGGAAGGTCGTCGGCGACAACCCTTCGCTGATTCGCCCCGGCATGAAGCTGACGATCGTCAAGAAGGCCTCGCCGGAGCGAGCGGACCGATCCACGACGCGTACCGCTCTCGCGAAGCCCGCGGCGTACACCAACGACCTCGACGGATGGATCAAGGAATCGCTGGCCGTCATGGCCAAGCACGGAATCCCGGGTACGTACGACGGTATTCACCGCAACATCATGCGCGAGTCCTCCGGCAATCCGCTGGCCATCAACAACTGGGACTCCAACGCCGCGGCCGGAACGCCCTCCAAGGGCCTCCTCCAGGTCATCGACCCCACGTTCCGCGCCTACCACGTGCCCGGTACGTCGACGGACCCCTACGACCCGGTCGCCAACATCACCGCCGCGTGCAACTACGCGGCCGACCGGTACGGCTCCATCGACAACGTCTTCGGCGCCTACTGACAGCCTGTCATCCGTGGGGGCCGGGTCCCGGCTCCCACGGATACGCCGGCGTGATGACCGAGACCTGGAATGCCGGCACGAGCGGCGTCCTGCGGCTTCCGTCCGGGCGGCTGGTCTGCGGTCGCGCGCTGCGCCGTCCGGTTCCGGAGGGCCCCGCGCCGGACTTCGCGGTGTACCTGCTCGGCAAGCGGCCTCCCGAGGTCCCCTGGGAGGCACGCTGGCTGCGCTGGCCGGACTTCCGGCTTCCCGCCGACCGCGAGGAGGCGCGTGCCGTCCTCGGCGAGGCCTGGGCCCGTGCCGGTGACGAACGCGTCGAGGTGGCGTGTGGTGGTGGCCGGGGCCGGACCGGCACGGCCCTGGCCTGCCTGGCCGTCCTCGACGGCGTACCGGCCGATCGCGCGGTGGAGTTCGTGCGCCGGAACCACGACCGCCACGCCGTCGAGACCCCGTGGCAGCGGCGTTATGTGCGCCGCTTCGCCGGCTGACGTGAGGGCGGGGTTCGTGCGGCGCGGCGGGGAAGCGGCCCACGCGTCCAGCGCGAGAAACCTCACCGCCTCGGCCGCGTACCGCTGAACAGCCGCCCCGGACACGTACGGGCGGGACCCGTCGTGGCGCCCCATGGCGTACGCGGCGGGCGTCCCCGGCGAGGGTGTCGTGCGGGACGGGGCGACCGGACACCATGCCCGTCCCGCCCCGCCGGGCGGGGACGGTGGGAACCGGGGGCACACGGGCGTCCCGCCGCGGGCACGGCCTTTGTCCTGGCCGGGGAAGAAGTAGGGAAAGCCGTCGCGAAAGGGGTTACGCGCGGGGACCGGTCCCGCTAACTTCCTTGAAATGAACCGGTCATACGCGTGACCGGTCATCCCGGCGCGACGGCGCGCGCCTGTGCTCCCCCCAGCCGGCCCATGTTCCGGGCCGCTCGGGTACCCCCACCTGTCCGGGAGACCTCTGTGCGCACAAGACCGCATCGACCACGGCACGTACCGGCGTTACTCCTCACGGCGTTGCTCGCCGCCGGGTTCCTGGCCCCCGCCGGGCCCTCAGCCGCCTCCCCCGTCACGGAAGAAGCCGCCGTGGCCGAGGAGTTCCAGCAGGTGACCCTGGCCAAAGGGGTCGCGGAGACCGGAGAGCCGATGACCATGGCCCTCCTCCCCGACCGCTCGGTGCTGCACACCTCACGGGACGGCACCCTGCGACTCACCGACGCCGCCGGCACCACCAAGGTGGCGGGCAAGCTGGACGTCTACAGCCATGACGAGGAAGGCCTGCAAGGTGTGGGCGTGGACCCCGGGTTCACCTCCAACCGGCACGTCTATCTGTACTACGCGCCCAAGCTGTCCACCCCGGGCGGCGACGCCCCCGGTGACGGCACGGCCGCGGACTTCGCGCCCTTCGACGGGGTGAACCGGCTGTCGCGCTTCGTGCTGAAGGCCGACGGCACGCTGGACACCGCGAGCGAGAAGAAGGTCCTCGACGTACCGGCGTCACGCGGGATCTGCTGCCACGTGGGCGGCGACATCGACTTCGACGCGCAGGGCAATCTGTACCTGTCCACCGGGGACGACTCCAACCCCTTCGCGTCCGACGGCTACACGCCCATCGACGAGCGGGCCTCCCGCAACCCCGCCTATGACGCCCAGCGCTCCGCGGGCAACACCAACGACCTGCGCGGCAAGGTGCTGCGCATCAAGGTCAACGCGGACGGCTCCTACGCGATCCCCTCCGGGAACCTGTTCGCGCCCGGCACCGCGAGGACCCGCCCGGAGATCTACGCGATGGGCTTTCGCAACCCGTTCCGGATGAGCGTCGACAAGCCGACGGGGACCGTGTACGTCGGTGACTACGGGCCCGACGCGGGTATCGCCTCCGCCTCCCGGGGCCCGGCCGGACAGGTCGAGTTCAACCGGATCACCAAGGCGGGCAACTACGGCTGGCCGTACTGCACGGGCAGGAACGACGCGTACGTCGACTTCGACTTCGCCACCCGTACCTCCGGCGCGACGTTCGACTGCGCCGCCCCGAAGAACACCTCGCCGCGCAACACCGGCCTCACCGACCTGCCGCCCGCCCAACCGGCGTGGATCCCCTACGACGGTGGTTCGGTACCGGAGTTCGGCAGCGGGTCGGAGTCGCCCATGGGCGGTCCGGTCTACCGGTACGACGCCGCCTCCACGTCCTCCGTCAAGTTTCCGCAGAGCTACGACGGGAACTTCTTCGCCGGCGAGTTCGGCCGCAAGTGGATCAAGCGCATCGCCCAGGGCGCGGACGGGACCGTCCAGTCCATCAACGCCTTCCCCTGGAGCGGCACCCAGGTGATGGACATGGCCTTCGGCCCCGACGGCGCCCTCTACGTCCTGGACTACGGCACCGGTTACTTCAACGGCGACGCCAACTCCGCGCTCTACCGCATCGAGCACGTCACCAACGGCCGCGCCCCGATCGCCCAGGCCAAGGCCGACCGCACGTCCGGGCGGGCCCCGCTGACCGTGGCGTTCTCGTCCTCCGGGAGCTCCGACCCGGACGGCGACGCGCTGAGCCACGCGTGGCGGTTCGGCGACGGCTCCACGTCGACCGCCGCCAACCCCACGCACACGTACACCGCCAACGGCCAGTACACGGCCACGCTCACCGTCTCCGACACCACCGGCAAGAGCGCCACCGCCTCCGTCCTGGTGACCGTCGGCAACACGGCACCGACGGTGAGACTGGAGCTTCCGGTGGACGGGCGGATCATCGACCCGGGCGCGGCCGTGCCGTTCAGGGTGATCGTGACCGACCCGGAGGACGGCGCCGTCGACTGCGCCCGGGTGAAGGTCACCTTCATCGTCGGGCACGACAGCCACGGGCACCCGCAGACGTCCGCGACCGGCTGCTCGGGCACCGTACAGACCATCGCGGACGGCGAGCACGACCCCAACGCGAACATCTTCGGCGTCTGGGACGCCGAGTACACCGACAAGGGGGCGAACGGCCAGCCGGCGCTGACCACCCACGACCAGAACATCAGCCAGCCCAGCCACCGCCAGGCCGAGCACCACGGCGGCTCCTCGGGCGTGCAGGTCGTCAGCCACACCCCCGCCCACGGCGGCCGGACGGTCGGCCACATCGACAACGGCGACTGGATCTCGTTCACGCCGTACGCGCTGGACGACGCGACCCGGTTCACCGCCCGGGTCTCCTCGGGCGGGCTCGGCGGCACCATCGAGGTACGGGCGGGATCGTCCTCGGGCACGCTGCTGGGGACGGCGACGGTGCCGTCGACGGGCGGCTGGGAGACGTTCCGGGACGTCAGCGCCCCGCTGTCGAACCGGCCCGCCGGTACGACCACGCTGTACCTGGTGTTCAAGGGCGGCGCCGGCTCGCTCTTCGACGTGGACGACTTCGCCTTCGGCACCCCTTCCGCCGGTCCCCGGACGGGTGAGGTGAAGGGCGTGAACGGCAAGTGCCTGGACGTGGCGGGCGGCGCGAGCACCGACGGCACCCAGGTCCACCTGTGGACCTGCAACGGCACCACCGGCCAGAAGTGGACCGCCGGAACCGATGGCACCCTCCAGGCACTCGGCAAGTGCCTGGACGTCCAAGCCGGCTCCACCGCCGACGGCGCCAGGATCCAGCTGTGGACCTGCAACGCCACCGGCGCCCAGAAATGGACACCCCAGGCCGACGGCACCGTACGCAACCCACAGTCCGCCAAATGCCTCGACGCCGAAGGCTCCACCTGGAACGACGCCACCCGCGTCCACCTGTGGACCTGCCACACCGGCCCCAACCAGAAATGGACCCTGCCGTAACAGGAGAGGAGGCTGACCGATATGCGTAAGACCCTCAGAAAAGCCGGCCGCCGGCTCACGGGCGCGCTGCTGTGCGCGGCCGTCGCGCTCGCGGTGGCACAGGGCGCCGGGACCGCACCCGCCGACCGGGGCGCGCTCGTGGCGAGCGCCGCGGCGGACCCCGCGTACAGGATCCTCGTGTTCTCGAAGACGGCGGGCTTCCGCCACTCGTCCATCGACGACGGGGTGGCCGCGCTGCGCGAGCTGGGCGCGGGGCACAACTTCACCGTGGACGCGACGGAGGACGCCGCCGCCTTCACCACCGGAAACCTGGCGCGGTACAGGGCCGTCGTCTTCCTCTCCACCACCGGGGACGTGCTGGGCGGCGCTCAGCAGACGGCCTTCGAGCAGTACGTCCAGGACGGAGGCGGATACGTCGGCATCCACGCCGCCGCCGACACGGAGTACGACTGGCCGTTCTACGCGGGCCTCGCCGGGGCGCTGTTCCAGTCCCACCCGCACAACCAGACGGCGACGCTCAAGGTGGAGGACCGGGCCCACGACGCCACGGCGCACCTCGGCCGGAGCTGGCAGCGCTTCGACGAGTGGTACAACTACCGCACGAACCCGCGCGCGACGGCCCATGTGCTGGCCTCGCTGGACGAATCCGGCTACACGGGCGGCACCATGGCGGGTGACCATCCCATCGCCTGGTGCAAGGACTACCAGGGTGGACGCGCCTTCTACACCGGTGGTGGCCACACCGACGAGTCGTACACCGAACCGGCGTTCCGGCGGCACCTGCTCGGCGGCATCCGGTGGGCGGCGGGGATGACCGAGGCCGACTGCCGCCCGGAGACGGGCTACACGTCGCTGTTCGACGGATCGGGTACGGCCGGCTGGAAGCAGGCCGGTCCCGGTTCGTTCACGCTGGCCGACTCCACGCTCACCTCGCAGGGCGGGCTGGGGATGCTGTGGTACTCCGCCAGGGAGTACACCGGGGACTACTCGCTCAAGGTGGACTGGCGGATGGACGGGGACGACAACTCCGGGATCCTCGTCGGCTTTCCCGCCTCGGACGACCCGTGGTCGGCGGTGAACAACGGTTACGAGATCCAGATCGACGCCACGGACAGCGCCGACCGGACCACCGGGTCGGTGTACGGGTTCAAGTCCGCCGACATCGCCGCGCGGGACGCCGCGCTCAACCCGCCCGGCGAGTGGAACACGTACGAGATCCGCGTCACGGGCGAGCGTCTGGAGGTCTTCCTCAACGGGCGCAAGGTCAACGACTTCACCAACACCGATCCGGTCCGCAGCCTGCGGCAGGGCCACATCGGGATCCAGAACCACGGCGACGGCGACCAAGTGTCCTTCCGCAACGTGCGGATCAGGACGTCCGGCGCTACGCAGCCGGGTCCCCGGACGGGTGAGGTGAAGGGCGTGAACGGCAAGTGCCTGGACGTGGCGGGCGGCGCGAGCACCGACGGCACCCAGGTCCACCTGTGGACCTGCAACGGCACCACCGGCCAGAAGTGGACCGCCGGAACCGATGGCACCCTCCAGGCACTCGGCAAGTGCCTGGACGTCCAAGCCGGCTCCACCGCCGACGGCGCCAGGATCCAGCTGTGGACCTGCAACGCCACCGGCGCCCAGAAATGGACACCCCAGGCCGACGGCACCGTACGCAACCCACAGTCCGCCAAATGCCTCGACGCCGAAGGCTCCACCTGGAACGACGCCACCCGCGTCCACCTGTGGACCTGCCACACCGGCCCCAACCAGAAATGGACCCTCCCCTGAGGGATGACGTCCCCACCCGGTGGGCTCCGGTCGCCTCGAAGGAGCCGGAGCCCACCGCACCTCATGTCAGTCGTCGACGCCGTCCAGGACGTCGCCCAGGTCGACGAACTTGAAGCCGGTGCCCTCGCGGTCACCGTCCGCCGGCGTGGTGTGGCCGTCCTGCACGACGAGCAGGCCGTTCGGGTAGCGGGAGCCGAGGGGGGCGTTCAGGGCGGCGGCGCCGTCGCACTCCTCGGAGCCGTCGAGGGTGGAGCCGGCCGCGGTGACGCGGAAGCCGCCCTCGTACTCGTTGGCGTCCCCGATCTCCCGGTCGTACAGGGCGAAGGTGTCGTCGCCCTGGCTGGAGGCGAGCAGGTATCCGTCACCGTCGGGCTCGGTGATGAGGGTCAGTCCCTCGACGTCGGCCGCCAGGCGCGTGCCGCCGTAGCCGGGGTCGGTACCCGCGGCGCACTCCTCGGTCTCCTCGTCGTACACGCCCGGGACGCCGTACTCGCGGACCTTGTCGATCAGCTTCGGCGTGCCGGTGAGGTCGGCGCGCAGGCGCCAGATGCCGACGTCCTCCTGGCCGGCGTAGAGGGTGCCGTTGGCGGGATCGACGACCATGCCCTCGACCTGCGGGAGCTCGCCCGGCTCGCCGCACGGGGTCCACGAGGAGCCGTTGGGGAGCCGGAAGGAGGACGGCAGGTCCAGGGTGCGCGCCGTGCGGTAGGTGACCTTGCCGGTGGCGGTGGGGAGGAGCTCCAGCAGGGCGATCGAGGTGCGCTCGCGGCGACTGACCAGGGCGTAGGAGCGGCCGGATGCGGGGTCGGTCCAGGTGGCCAGGCCGTATGCGGTCCGCTGGTCGTTGATCTCCTCCTGGCCGGAGGAGAAGACCGGCGGGGCGGCCGGGTCGGTGACGTCGGTGAGCGGGCCGCCGGCGGTGCCGGGCGCGACGCGGTGGAAACGGAGCCGGTCGTGGCCCCGGTCGCTGGTGACGGTCACGTCGGCGCGGCCCTGGGCCAGGCGCAGTCCGCGCACGAGGTCGACGTTGTTGAAGCGGCCGGGCGCGTCGTCGGGGGCCGCGGCGGGCGGCGCGGGGACGGCCTGTATCAGGCGGGCGTCGAGGTCGTAGACCCGCAGGCCGCCCTCCTTGGCCGTGGCGATGACCAGGCTGCGGTCGGGGTCGGCGGCGTTGCGCCAGATGACGGGGTCGTCCGCGTCGGCGTTCCCGCCGGCCTCGTCGTCGTACAGCGCGACGGTCTCCGCGCGCGGCGTGACGGCGGGCAGCGCGGCCGGGTCCTGGGCCTCGGCGGGTACGGCCGCGGCCAGCGCCACGAGAACGGCACCCAGCGCGAGTGCGGCCGGGCGTGCGGGACGGTGCCTCATCGGGAAGTTCCTCACTGCCGGGATCATGGCAACTGCCGTGCGTGAGCGTGGTGGTGGGAGGTTGCCGTCGTACGTACGGCGCCCGACTCCCGTGTGTGCCGGTGATGAACGTCCGCACGCCGCCCGGTGTACGCCCATGGGCGCGCCGCCTCACGTGGCGGCCGTGGCGCGCAGCGGTACCGGGCGCCCGGGGAGTCGGTGCGGCGTCCGGAGGCCGACGCGCTCCAGGGCGGGAGGTGTCATGAGGGCCTTCGCGATCGACGGGGGCGTGGACGGGGGCTTTCACGAGCGTGGGTGGACACGGTGGGTTACGCGGTGTGTCCGTCGGTGGTTGACGGAGCGTCGGGAAAGCGGGGGCGGGCCGCCGGGCGACGTACCCGCGTGAGGGGTGGAACGGCCGTGGAAACCGGCCGCTCCCCCCTATTGAAGCGCTTCGACACAGTGTCTGGACACGGTTCAACGGAGCCGATTACTGTCTCCTCCACTGGAAGTCACGGACGCGGAGTGCGCTGTCGAAGCGCTTCATCACCTGGAGTCCCGATGGTCACCCTTGCCGACGTAGCGCAGCACGCCGGAGTCTCCGCCAGCACGGTGAGCTACGTCCTCAGCGGCAAGCGGGCCATCTCCGCGGTCACCCGGAAGCGGGTCGAGCGCAGCATCCTGGAGCTCGGCTACCACCCGAACGCCGGAGCCCGGGCGCTGGCGAGCAGCAGGTCCCACATCATCGCGCTGATGATGCCGCTGCGGATGGACATGTACGTACCCGTGATGATGGAGATCGCCGTGGCCATCGCCGCGCACGCCCGTTCGTACGGCTTCGACGTGCTGATGCTCACCGGTGAGGAGGGCCCCGCCTCCGTACGCCGGGTGGTGGGCAGCGGACTCGCCGACGCCATGATCCTCATGGACGTGGAACTGGATGACGCCCGGCTGCCGTTGCTGCGCGAGAGCGGCCGGCCGGCCGTGCTCGTCGGGTTGCCGGCGGAGACCTCCGGACTGACCTGTGTGGACCTCGACTTCACCGCGACGGGCGCGCTGTGCGCCGAGCACCTGGCCGGGCTCGGCCACCGTGAGATCGCCGTGATCGGCGAGGCGCCCGCCGTGTACGAGCGGCGGACCGGCTTCGCCGAGCGGACCATCGGCGGGCTGCGGACCCGTGCGCGGGAGCTGGGGCTGCGGGTGCTGCACCGCCCGTGCGAGGGCACCTACGCGGCGATGGCGGGTGCCCTCGCCCATATCTTCACCGAACGCCCCGGCGTGACGGGCTTCGTCGTGCAGAACGAGCAGGCCGTCGAACCGCTGCTGGGGTTGCTGCGCCAGGAGCGCAGGGCCGTCCCCGAGGACGTCTCCGTGGTCGCCGTCTGCCCCGAACAGGTCGCCGTCCAGGGGTCGGTACGGCTCACGTCCGTGACCATTCCGGCGCGGGAGATGGCCCGGCACGCCGTCGAGCGGGTGATCGCGAAGCTGGAGGGGCGGCCGGGTGGTGAGGTCGTCCTGCTGGAGCCGCGGCTCACCGTGCGCGCGAGCAGTGGGCCGGCCCCGGTCGCACCCGTCCCCGCCGCCTGAGCCACCGTCATGGGCGCACCGGCGCCGGGGCGGGCGCTGACCGGCGGCCCGCCTGCCGGTCAGCGGGCGACGAGGACGGCCACGCCGTGGCGGTCGAGCTGGACCGTGCCGTCCACCCGACGGCCGGAGAGCAGGTCGTGGTGGTGGCCGGGCACCGTGGCGGTGACCGGGCCGGGGGCGTGGTTGAGCAGGAACAGCAGGTCCCCGCGGCGTACGGCCTCCAGTCCGGCGGGGCGGTCCGCCAGCACGGGCCGGGCACCGGCCTCCGAGGCCGCGCCCGTCAGCAGGGCCCGCAGGGCGGGGGGTTCGGGGAGGGTGGAGAGGTACCAGGCGCGGTCGTTGCGCAGGACGGCGGGCATGCCGTCGAGCGGGCCGCCGCGGTACACGCCCACCGTCCGGGCCGTGGAGGCCTCCAGCTCCTCCGACCACACCGAGCCGCGAAAGGCACCGGGGCCGCCGGGCCCGTCGGGGCCGCCCGCTCCGTCGGGGCTCTCGCAGCCGACCGTCTCGCCCGCCTCCAGCGGCCACCACTCGTGGACGATCCCGATGCCGAACAGCTCCCGCAGGCGCGCGTCCATGCCGCCCTCCCTGACGCGGTCGTCACCGTCGACGGTGCCGGTGAGGAAACCGGAGACGAGGGTGCCCCCATCGCGTACGTACGCGACCAGGTTGTCGACGGCGGCGTCGGTCAGCAGGTACAGCTGAGGGACCGCGACCAGGCGGTAGCCGCTCAGGTCGTGCTCGGGGTGGGCGAAGTCGGTGAGGTGGCCCGCTTCCCAGAGCGCCCGGTGCCACGCGCGGACGACGGTGGGGTAGTCGAGCTCGCGGGAGAGGCGGCCCTCCTGTCCCCCGGCCCACCAGGAGTTCCAGTCGTGCAGGATCGCCACGTCGGCGGTGACGGAGGAGCCCGCGATCCGCTCGCCGAGCCGGGCGAGTTCGGCGCCGACGCGCTTGATCTCCTGGTAGGTGCGGCCCCGTTCACCGGCGTGGGTGACCATCGCGGAGTGGAACTTCTCCGCGCCCTGCCGGGACTGCCGCCACTGGAAGTAGCAGACGGCGTCCGCGCCGCGGGCGACGGCCTGCCAGGACCACAGGCGGCCGAGTCCGCGCGGCTTGGGGTGGTTCACCTCGCGGAAGTTGACCCGGCCGGCCGCCTGTTCCATCAGCATCCACGGTCCTCGCGCCTGGGAGCGGGTCATGTCCTGGATCATCGCGCCGTACTGCCCGCCGAGCGGGTCCCGGGGGTCCGGGTAGATGTCGACGGACACGACGTCCTCCTCCCCGGCCCACGTCCACGCGTCCTGGCCGGTCCAGAACGGCATGAAGTTGGTCGTGACCGGGATGTGCGGCGTGTGCGCCGCGACGATGTCCCGCTCGGCGGTGTAGCACTCCAGGAGGGCGTCCGACGTGAAGCGCCGGAAGTCCAGCGCGCAGGCGGGGTTGCGCAGGTACTGGGCCTTCCGCGGCGGGATGATCTCCTCCCAGGTGTCGTAGCGCTGGCTCCAGAAGGCGGTACCCCACGCCTCGTTGAGCGCGTCGATCGTCGCGTACCTGTCGCGCAGCCAGCGGCGGAAGTGCCGGGCGGTCCCGTCGCACCAGCAGAAGGTGCAGTACTCGTTGTTGATGTGCCACACGCGCAGCGCGGGGTGGCCGGCGTAGCGGGCGGCGAGGTCCTCGGTGAGGGCGGCGGCGTACGTCCGGTAGACGGGTGAGCTGGGGCAGAAGTGCTGGCGTGAGCCGTACCAGACGACCGATCCGTCCTCGCCGCGCGGGAGGGTGTCGGGATGACGGGCCCCCATCCAGGGGGGCGGTGAGGCGGTGGGGGTGGCGAGTACGACACCGATGCCGTGCTGGTGCGTCAGGTCCATCAGCCGGTCCAGCCAGCCGAAGTCGCGGGCTCCCGGGCGGGGTTCGATCCTCGCCCAGGAGAAGACGCCGAGGGTGACGGAGTTGACCCCGGCGTCCTTCATCAGCCGGATGTCCTCGGACCAGGTCTCCTCCGGCCACTGTTCGGGGTTGTAGTCGCCGCCGAACAGGATGCGGGTGCCGGTGGCGTCGTTGAGGGAGGGCATGCGGGGACTCGCTTCGTCGCAGGGGGACGCGGGGAGGCGTCAGACGGGGTCGGCGTACTGGATGCCGCGGCCGTTGGTGCCGAGGTAGACGCGGCCGTGGACGCGCGGGTCGCCGGTGATGGTCTCGCCGGTCCAGCCCCACTGGTGGTCGTCGTCGTTGATCCGTATCCAGGAGGCGCCCTCGTCGTCGGAGCGGTACACCGCGGTGATCCGGTCCGTCGCGCCGACCTGGAAGACCGCCGGGTAGCCGGCGCCGGTGGCGGCCCTGCCGAAGCCCAGGGCGTACGAGGCCCAACAGCTGGTCACCTTGGTGAAGGTGCGACCGCCGTCCATGGACCGGAAGAGGCCGTTCCACTTGGCCGAGAGCCAGAGATCACCCCGACGCCCGGGGGCGGCGGCGAGCCGGAACTGCGTATCGCCGGAGGGCAGGCCGGACGCGCCGGCGGTGAAGGTCCGCCCCGAGTCGGTGGAGCGGTACACGACGCCGTGGGCGGTGTCGTACGCGGAGAAGTGCCGGGGGTTCACGGGGTCGGCGACCGGGGTGGCCCCCCGGGGGAAGGTGGGTACCTCCACCCAGGTGGTCCCGTTGTCGGTGGAGCGGTGGGTGGCGTGGGTGGAGCCGTCCCAGTGGACGAACGACCACAGCAGGACCCCGCCGTCGGCACTGGTCGCGATCGGGCCAGGAGCCGTGGCCGCGACGTCCGGCTGGCTCGCGAAGGGCTGCCAGGTCCGGCCGCCGTCGCCCGACCAGGCGCCGTTGCGGCCCGACCCCCAGCCGGCCCGTACGACGTACGAGGGCTTTAGGGCCGCCAGCGCGAGGCCGGTGGACGATCCGAAGACCGGGTTGTCGGCCATGCCCCGGGGCGGGGAGGCGGTCAGTGAGTCGTGGTACATGACGCCGATGTCGCCCAGGCCGCTGATCAGATGGGCCTTGCCGGTGGGCGGGGAGATCAGCTGCCGTACGGAGCTCTCCTCCAGGCCCCGGATCTCGGGGGCCCAGTGGACCAGGTCGCGGGTGCCGTAGAGCGTGGCGCCGGTGCCGTACACGAGGTGACGGGAGTCGAAGGGGTCGATGGCGACCGTCTGGATCCACCACCCGAACTTGGGGCGGCGTTCGCCCCAGCGGAGATAGGGCGTCTCGGACACGTCGAGCACGGCGGTGTCCTTGAGGGACGTCCAGCTCCGCCCGCCGTCGGTGGAGCGGAAGACGGTGTCGACCTCCGCCCAGCGGTTGTTGGTCGTCACCACCAGCGTGCCGGGGCGGCGGGCGTCGACCGCCACCCCTCCGTACCCGAAGGTGTCGCGCGACCCGTCCGGTGCGGTGCCGCCGGGGGCGACGGGGGTGATGTCGGTCCAGGCGCCGGTGGCGGTGTCCAGCGTGTGCACGCTGCCGTCGCTCTGGCCGTTGGGTCCGGGCGCGTCCGCGAAGGTGAGGTGGAGCGAGCGGGTCGCGTCGTCGTACGCCGCCCGGATCGGCACCCGCGCCGCGGCCCCCTCCGGCCGGCCCGGCACGGCCTCCCAGGTGCCGCCGGAGCGGGAGCGGTACAGCGTGGGGCCGCCGTCGGCCCATCCCGCGTACAGCACCCGTCCGGCGGCGACGAGGAGGGTGATGCCCTGTCCGGTCGGCGAGGGCTCGGCCGGGAAGCCGGCCCGCGCCCAGGTGGCGCCGCGGTCGGTGGACTTCCACAGGCCGTCGTGGCGGCTGCCGAGCCACAGGGTGTCGCTGTCGCGCGGATCGACGAGGAGACGCTCACCCGAGCCGCGACCGTCCTCGTTGGCGCCCAGTTTGATCGGCAGGTCGGTGCGGGACCAGGTGGCGCCGCGGTCGTCCGAGCGCAGCACCGCGCCGTTGCCCGACCAGGCCTGGGAGTACGTGCCGAGGGCGAGGTAGAGGCGGCCGGGGTGGCGGGGGTCGACGGCCATGGCCTCGACGCCGAGGAGGTTCCAGTCGTCCCAGCCGAGGTGGTCGGTGAGGGGTGTCCACGCGCGCGTGCGGCTGTCCCAGCGGTATGCGCCGCCGATGTCGGTACGGGCGTAGGCGAGCCCCTCGGCTCGGGGGTGGAAGAGGACTCCGGTGATGAAGCCGGTGCCGCCGATGACGGCGTTGCGCCAGCGGTGCGGCTGGGCCTCGCCGCCCGCGGGCGCGGTACGGGGGGCGGCGCGGACGGCGGGGTGCAGGGCGGGCAGGGCGGTGAGTCCGGCGGCGGCGCCGGCGGCGAGAACGGTACGTCTGCCCGGGCGGCTCGGCGGCAGGGACACGACGGGGACCTCGATCCATCGGGGGCGGCGGGAAGGGAGGGGCGGAAGGGGTGGGAGGGGTGGAGACCGCCGTGTCCGTCCGTCGTCAGGAACGCACGGACACGGCGGCGGTCTGCGGCAGGCCCGCTGCTCGGGCACGCTCGGGAAGGCGGAGGAGGGGGTCAGCCCTTGACGGCGCCGGTCAGCATGCCCTTCTTGAAGTGGCGCTGGACGAACGGCGACAGCACGGCCACGGGCAGCAGCGCGAGCACCATGACGGCCATCTGGATCGACAGCGGGGAGAGCCGGCCCGTGTTGATGGCCTGCGCCAGCCCGGTGGGCCGCTCCTGTTTGATCACCAGCTGCATCATCACGTTCTGCAGCGGCATCATGTCCTGGTCGCTGAGGTAGATCGACGCGTTGAACCAGGCGCTCCAGTAGCCGACGGCGTAGAAGAGGGAGATCACGGCCAGCACGGCGCGCGACAGCGGCATGACGATCTGCCACAGGATGCGGACGTCGCCCGCGCCGTCGATCCGTGCGCTGTCGATGAGTTCGGGCGCGACCCCCATGAAGAAGGACCGCAGGACGAGGATGTTGAAGACGTTCACCGCGCTGGGGAGGATCAGCGCCAGGTAGGTGTCGGTCAGCCCGAGACCCTGCACCAGCAGGTAGGTGGGGATGAGACCGGCGCCGAAGAACATGGTGGCCAGCAGGAGCATCAACAGCGGCCGGTGCAGCATCGACCCGCTGCGGGAGAGTCCGTACGCGCACAGGACGGAGACCGTCATGCTGAGGATCGTCCCGGCGGTCGTGACGCCCAGGCTCACCAGCGCCGCCCGGGTGACCTGTCCGCCACCGAGCAGCTCCTCGTAGGCGACGAACGTGATCCCGCGGGGTACGACGACGAGTCCGCCGGCCTCCGTGACGGTCCGCACCGACGACAGGCTGGTGACGATCACGATCCACAGCGGGAAGAGGATCGCCGCGCAGGCCAGGGTGAGGACCACGCCCTTGGCGGCGAGTCCGGCGCGGCGCGGCTCCTCCTCCCACACCGGCCGCAGCCGACCGCGGGCGCCCTCGCGCCGCCGCGCTCCCAGAAGCGTGCTCATCGCTTGTACACCCCCTGCTCGCCCATCATGTGGGCGACCTTGTTGGCCGCCAGCACCAGGCAGAGGCCGACGATTCCCTTGACGATTCCGACGGCGGCGGCGTAGCTGAAGTCGCCGTACTGGATGCCGACGTTCCATACGTAGGTGTCGAGCACCTCGGCGGCGGTGGCCCCCACCGCGGTGCGCTGGAGGAGGATCTGCTCGAACCCGACGGTCAGGGCGTTGCCGACCTGGAGCACGAGCAGCAGGGCCACGACGGGGCGCAGCGCGGGCAGCGTCACGTGCCACATGCGCCGCCATCGGTTGGCTCCGTCCATGGCCGCCGCCTCGTACAGATCGGGGCTGACGGCGGCGAGCGCGGCGAGGAAGACGATGACGCCCCACCCCGCGTCCTTCCAGACCATCTCGAAGGTGACCAGGAACTTGAACAGACCCGGATCGGTCATCAGGTCGATGCCCTCATGGCCGTGTGCGCGCAGGGTCTGGGCGAGCATGCCGGCGCCGCCCAGCATCTGCTGGAAGATCGTGACGACCAGGACCCAGGAGAAGAAGTGCGGCAGGTAGAGGATCGCCTGGGCGACGGCGCGGACGCGGGGCCGGACGAAGCTGTTGATGAGCAGCGCCAGCAGGATCGGCACGGGGAAGAACAGGGTGAGCTGGACCAGGAAGATCGCCAGGGTGTTCCCCAGCGCCTGCCGGAACAGCCGGTCCTCCCACATGCGGGTGAAGTGCTCGGTTCCGACCCAGGGGCTCTGCGCGATGGCCTGGAAGGCGTTGTCGCCGAGGTACGGGTCGTAGTCCTGGAACGCGACGATGTTGCCGAGCAGCGGTATGTACTGGAAGACCAGCACCAGCAGTACGGCCGGCAGCGTCATCAGGATGAGCGTGCGGTCACGGCGCAGCCGTTGACGCCAGGTGATCCCTCCGGAAAGGGCCGCTCCGGAGGGGGTCGCTCGGGGTGGGATCCCCCCGGACGGGCGGGGGCGGGCGGTGGGTACGGCCGACGGCTCGTCCGCTGCGGCGGCTTTAGCAGGAGTGGGTGCCCCGGTCGGCGTGGCTGCTCCGTCCTGCGCGGGCGCCCCGGGCGACGCGGGCGCCCCGGTCGGCGTGGGTGCGACCGACTCCGTGGCCGCTTCGCTCCCCGGCGGTGGTGCGGTGCTGTCGTCGGCGGCGCGGCCGGCGCCGGGCGCCTTGCTCTGCGACACGTTCACTCTCCTCGGTCCCGTCCGCCCGGCGCCGCTCAGGACGCCTGGTCGCCGGTCTCGTCGAGCAGCTTCCGGTACCAGTCGCGCAGTTGGTCACCACCCCGGGAGCGCCAGTCCGACACGGCCTGCTGCATGTCGCTCACCTTCTTGCGGCCTCGCACGATGTCCTTCTCCAGGTCCTCGAACTGGCTGGTGAGCTCGGCCCAGCGGGTCGGCTCCTGCACCTGCATGCCGTGGAAGAGGGGCTTGGTGACGAAGGCGCCCATGCGCTGCTGCCAGCCCACCATGCCCTTCACCACGTCGGGATGGTTCGGGTGAGCGATGAAGGGCTGGGGGCCGGCGACGTACTCGTACGTGGCGAAGACCTGGTTGTTGCCGGTCTCCGTCTTGGTGATCGCGCCGCCCTTGACGGTGTGGTGGACGCCTTCGACGCCGTACGCCTTGAGCCGCTGCTCCTTGGTGCCGTAGGGGGCGGCGGTGAAATTGGCCACGGCGAGGATGTCGCGGATGGTCCGCTCGTCGGCCTTCTTGCTGATGAAGGCCCAGATGTTGGCGGGTGAGCCGGCGAAGAGGCGGGGGTCGCCTCCGTCGTGGTGGAAGTAGTCCATGGCGGCCATCGAGAACCCGGGGTCGTCGAGCCGCTGGACGACCGTCTTGCCGTACCAGTCGGAGAGGTCGGCGTTGTACATCCACACCTGGCCGGCCGCCAGCAGGTTGCCCATGTCCCCGCTCTCCGCCCTGGCGTCGGGGTGGACGACGCCCGCGGAGTAGAGGGAGCGGGACCACGCGAGGGCTTCGAGGTACTCGTCGGTCTCGATACGGTGGACCAGCTTGTCGTCGACCAGTTTCCAGCAGACGGGCTTCTCGTCGAGGACACCGAAGAACTTGTACGCGGCCCACGTCATGTCGCCGCAGCCCCACACCTTGTTCCTGGCCGAGGTGATCTCCTTGGCGAGGTCGAGGAACTCCTGGGCCGTGGTGGGCGGGCGGTAGCCCCTCTCTGTGAAGAGGTCGGCCCGGTAGAAGGGCGCGATGTTGGGGACCTCACTCGCCGGCATGGGCAGTCCGCGCAGCTTGCCCCCGAAGACCGACCGCTGCCACGCGCCGGTCGGGATCGCCGCGAGGTTCGGGTACTCCTTGACCTTGTCGCCCGACAGGTACGGGCCGAGGTCGGCGAACTTGTTGGTGATGGCGCTGGGTATCTTGCCGCCGAGTTCCCAGGCGGGGATGACGACGGCGTCGGGGAGGGAGCTGGAGGCGAGGACGGCGCCGAGCTTCTGCCCGTAGGTGACACCGTCCTGGTTCTGCCAGGTCACCCGGACCCCGATGGCCTCGTCCATCGCCTTCCAGTAGGGGTTGCCGGACGCGGGCGGGGTGCCCCATATCGGCGCCATGATGGTGACGGGGCCGCCCTTGCCGAGCTTCCGCGGGACGGAGACGGCGAGTTCGGCCGCGGGGAGGGTGGTGGTGAAGCCGAGCGCGGAGCCGTTCTTGCCCGGCAGGTCGGGCTCGACCACGTCGGAGGGCACGAACGCCGGCAGGACGCCGCGGAGCTTCTTCCCCGTGGTGGTGCCCTCGGTCTCGCTGTTCGCGGAGCCGCTGCACGCGTTCAGCAGAGGTGTTCCGCCGGCGACGGCCAGCGCGGCGACCGCGGTGGATGCGAGGACCGACCTCCGGCTGGGGGCCTGGGCAGTGGGCATGGCGTCAACCCTTTCCTCACGCGGGCAGCCGGCGGGCTCGGTGAATCGGCTTCGCGCATGTGTGTCGGCGTGTCTGTCGGCGGTTCTGGCGGCGGTGCTGTCGGCGTGGGTCTGTGCCGCGTGACGTGTGTCGCGTGATGTGGGTCGCGCGTGATGTGTGCCGTATCCGTGTCGCGGGTGTGGCCGCGTCGAAACGTGTCGCGGGTGTGGCCGCGTCGAAACGATCCTCTGCGCGGCGACAGCGCTCTGCCGCACATCCACAGTCGAAGCGCTTCGATGTTGCAGCGAGGTTAAGTGAGGACTCCGGGTCGTTCAAGGGTCGGTACGAAATTCCTCGCCGTATTTCGGACCGATCAGCACCCCTGGCCTTCCCCGGCGACAGAGGGCCGTACCATCCACACGTCTTGACACCTCCGGCCGCCGCCCTCAGCATCGAAGCGCTTCGAACGACGCGTCGCCCGTACCGCCGCCCCCGAGGGGATTCCCCGTGACCGACACTCATCCGCCCTTCCGCGACCCGCGGTTGCCCGTTGCCCGGCGCGTCGACGACCTGCTCGCGCGGCTCACCCTCGAGGAGCGGATCGCGATGCTGCACCAGTTCGCGCCGGCCGTCGAGCGCTTGGGCGTCGGCGCCTTCCGCACCGGCCAGGAGGCGCTGCACGGTGTCGCCTGGATGGGCCCGGCCACCGTGTTCCCGCAGGCCGTGGGGTTGGGCGCGACCTGGAACGAGGAGCTGGTGAGCCGGGTGGGCGAGGCGGTCGGGGCGGAGGCGCGCGCCATGCGCGCCCGCGACGCCCGGGTCGGGCTGAACGTGTGGGCCCCCACGGTGAATCTGCTGCGCCATCCGCTGTGGGGCCGTAACGAGGAGGGCTACTCCGAGGACCCGCGGCTGACGTCGGCCATCGCGGTCGCGTACACCCGGGGCCTGCGCGGGGACCACCCGGTCTACTGGCGTACGGCTCCGGTGCTCAAGCACTGGCTGGCCCACAACAACGAGACGGACCGGGACACCTGCTCCTCCTCGGTCCGCCCGCGTGTCCTGCGCGAGTACGACATGCGGGCCTTCCGCCCCGCCGTGGAGGCGGGCGCGGTCGCCGGAGTGATGCCCTCCTACAACCTCGTCAACGGTCGGCCCAACCACCTCTCCCCCCACCTGCGCGAGCAGCTGCGCACCTGGACGGCTCAGCCGCTGGTGGTGTGCTCGGACGCGGGCGCCCCGTCCAACCTGGTGGACTCCGAGCACTACTACGACACCCATGAGGAGGCCACGGCCGCCGCGTTGCGCGCGGGCGTGGACAGTTTCACCGACCACGGCCAGGACTCCTCGGTCGTCACCGGGCGGCTGCGCCGGGCCCTGGAGCAGGGCCTGATCGGCGAGGAGCACATCGACGCGGCCGTGCGCCGGCTGCTCGCGATGCGTTTCGCGCTCGGTGAGTTCGACCCCGGGCTCGACCCGTACGCGGACCCGGACGCCCAGCACTTCGACACCCCCACGCACCGGGACCTCGCGCGGGAGGCCGCGGAACAGGCCCTCGTCCTGCTCAAGAACGACCAGCTGCTGCCCCTGGCCGAGGGCGCGCGGATCGCCGTGGTGGGCCTGCTCGCCGACGAGTGCAAGCTGGACTGGTACAGCGGAACGCCGATCCACCGCTCCACGCCGCTGGACGGGCTGCGCGAACGGTTCGGACCCGGCAGCGTCCGGTTCGCCGAGGGCGTGGACCGGGTGCGGCTGCGGACCGCGCGCGGCTGGGTGCGGGTACCGGAGGCGCCGGCCGGGACCGGGGCACGGGGGGCCGAGGGCGCCCTGGACCCCGCGCTGCTCCCGGGCCGTACCGACCTTCCCCCGCTGACCTGTGGGGGCGAGCCGAGCGAGCTGGCACTGGCCGACTGGGGCAACGGGATACTCACCCTGCGGGCACCCGACGGGCGTTATCTGTCGGTCGCGGAGGACGGATTCCTGCGCGCGTCCGCCGACCGGCCCGGCGGCTGGGTCGTCCAGGAGACCTTCCGGCTGGATCCACACGGTGACGGCCACCTCCTCGCGCACGTCGGAACAGGCCGGTACGTGTCCGTCGCCGCCGACGGCCTGAAGGTTGCCGATGAGGGCGACGTCTTCGAGATCGTGGTGACCGAGCGCGGCGAGGACGCGGTGGCCGCCGCCGCGGCGGACGCCGACGTCGTGATCGTCGTGGCCGGGAACGACCCGCACATCAACGGCCGTGAGACCGAGGACCGCACCACGCTCGCCCTGCCCGGGCACCAGACCCGGCTGTGGCGGGCGGCCCGCGCGGCGAACCCGCGCACGGCGCTGGTGCTCGTCTCCTCGTATCCGTACGCCGTCGCGGACGCGCACGCCGCGCTGCCCGCCCTGCTGTGGACCGCGCACGGCGGCCAGGCCGCGGGCACGGCGCTGGCCCGTGTCCTCGCCGGTGACGTCTCCCCCGCCGGACGACTGCCGCAGACCTGGTACGCGGCCGACGCCGATCTGCCGGACCTGCTGGACTACGACGTCATCGGCAGCCGCCAGACGTATCTGTACTTCGAGGGCGCACCGCTCTACCCGTTCGGTCACGGTCTGTCGTACGCGTCCTTCGCCTACGGCGACCTCGCGGTCCACCGCGACGGCGACACCGTCGAGGCCTCCCTCACGGTCACCAACACCGGTGCCGTCACCGCCGACGAGGTCGTCCAGCTCTACACCCGCGCCCTCGACTGCGCGGTTCCCCGGCCGCTGCGCCAGTTGGCCGGACACCGGCGGGTGCGGCTGGCTCCGGGGGCCGCCCGGCGGCTCGTGTTCCGGGTTCCCGTGGCCGAACTCGGCTTCTGGGACGTCGCGCACGGACGCTGGACGGTCACCGCCGGCCGGTACGCGTTCCTGGCCGGCGCCTCCAGCGCGGACATCCGGCTGAGCGTGACGGTCACGGTCGACGGCGCGGCACCGGCCCCCCGCGCGGCGCTGGGGCGGGCGTGGGAGGCGGCGGACTACGACGAGCAGCGCGGCACGGTGATCGTGGACCGCGCCAGGACGTCGGGGGACGCGGTGACGCCCGCCGGGGACGAGCCGGGGGAGCTGGTCTTCCGCCGCTGCGACCTCGGCGGCGCCGGGTCGGTGTCCGTGGAGGTGGCCGCCACGGGCCCGGGGACGATCGAGCTGCGGCTGCCGGACGCGACGCCGGTGGCCGCGTTCCGGGTCCCCGCCACGGGCGGGCGGTACGCCTACACACGGCTGACCGCCCCGGTGGCGCTCCCCGGCAAGCACCACCCGCACGGCCCGCACGGGAGGCACGACGTGCACGTCCGGCTCCGGGGGGAGGTGCGGCTGGCGCGGCTCTCCTTCTCCGACTGACCGCCGGCGTGTGTCCCCGGCCCGCCGCCCGGCCCGGCTGGAGGGTCCGTGGCCGGGCCGGACCGATGCCGTTGTGCGGGACCCCACCCGGAGATACCTCTTTTGACATAGGTATCTCGCCATACGTAAGCTGGCCGCATGCCCGCCTCCAGCGCGTCCGGCCAGGACATCGACCGCGTGGCCGCCGTGCTCGCGGCGTGCCTGCCCGCGCTGCACCGGGCTCTCGACCGCCGGGTCGCGCGGGACTTCCCGCACCCCAAGCTCCCCGAGGGCCAGCTGGCGCTGCTGAGGCTCGTCGGCGACCGCGAGGGCGTCACCGTGCGTGAGGCGGCCGAGGCGCTGTCCATGAAGCCCAACAACGTCAGCGCCCTGGTGTCCCAGCTGACCGAGCAGGACCTGCTCGACCGCAGGCAGGACCCCACCGACCGGCGCATCGCGCACCTGCACCTGACGGCGACGGCCCGCAGCCGTATCGCCGAGGTCCAGGAGCTGCTCGACGGGCACGTCGCGGAGGCGCTGCACGCCCTCACCGACGGGGAGCTCGACGCCCTCGGCTCCGCCCTGGGCGCCCTGGACGCATTGACCCGGCACCTCCGGTCCTCCGCGTCCGGCTGATTCCGCGACCGGCCCCCTCTTTTCCGCGGAGCCGACCCCCCTTTTTCCACGAGGCCTCTTCGTCACGGACCGAACCGGCGGGAGCGGACTGCTTCCGTTCCCGACGCCATGCCGTCGCCCGCCCGTGACCGCGAGGCCCGTCGAGCAACCCTTCGCCCAACCCCCTTCGAAGACAAGGCACACCCATGCCCTCCCCCTCCACGTCCGTGGACCGCTCCCCCCTGCCCGCACCGATCCCGCCCCCGGCGCCGGCGCCCCGTGGCCGCCGCGCCAATCCGTGGCTGACGCTGATCGCCGTGGCCTTCGGCCTCTTCATGGTCGGACTCGACGGCAGCGTCGTCTCGATAGCCAACCCGGAGATCGGCCGGGCCCTGAAGGCGTCCACCGCCGACCTCCAGTGGGTCACCAACTCCTACCTCCTCGCCCTGGCCGCCGCGCTCATCCTCGGCGGCAAGCTGGGCGACCGCTTCGGGCGCCGGACGTTCTACCTGATCGGAGTCGCGGGCTTCACCGCCGCGTCCGTGGCCATCGGCCTGGCCGGATCGATCGAGGGCGTGATCGCCTTCCGCGCGCTGCAGGGGTTCTTCGGCGCCCTCCTGATGCCCAACACGCTCGGGCTGCTGCGGGCCGTCTTCCCCCCGGCGAAGTTCGGCATGGCCGTCGGCATCTGGGCCATGGTGTCCTCCGTGTCCACCGCCCTCGGCCCCATCGTCGGCGGCCTGCTGGTCGAGCACGTCACCTGGGAGTCCGTCTTCTACATCAACGCGCCCATCGGCATCATCGCCCTGGTCGTCAGCGCGCTCGTACTGCCGCAGAGCAAGAACTCCGCCGGTGACCGCCGCTTCGACGTCCTCGGAGTCGTCCTGCTGGCCGCCGGCCTCCTGGTCCTCGTCTTCGGCGTCGTCAAGGGCGAGACCTGGGGCTGGAGTTCGGGCCCGACCCTGGGCACACTCGCCGCCGGCCTGGTGGTCCTCCTGGTGTTCGGCTGGTACGAGACCCGGATCGGCCACGCCCTGCTGCCCATGCGCCTGTTCCGCAACCGGGCGCTCACCATCGGCACCGTCATCACCGCGGTCAACTTCTTCGCCCTGCTCGGCGTGATCTTCTTCGTCATGCTGTACCTCCAGAACGTCCGCGGCTTCACCCCCGTCGAGGCCGGCGTCCGCACCCTGCCGCTGAGCCTGGCGTCCGTGGTCGCCTCCCCGCTGGGGGCCAAGCTCACCGAGCGGTACGGCGCCCGGCTGACGATGCCGCTCGGCATGGTCCTCCAGGCCGGGGCGTCCTTCGCGATGCTCGGCTGGGGTGTGCACTCCTCGTACGCCCTGATGTGGCCGCCCTTCGTCGCGCTGGGTCTCGGCGTGGGCATGGTGATGGCCGCGTCCTCCGACGCGATCGTCGGCGGCGCCCCGGTCAGGGACGCCGGAGTGGCGGGCGGTCTGCAGGCCACGTCCCTGCAGGTCGGCGGCGCGCTCGGCACCTCGGTGCTGATCTCCCTGATCGGCAGCCGGGTCGGCACCACGCTGACCGGCGAACTGACCTCCGCCGGTGTGCCGGCGCCGCTCGCCCACGGGCTGTACGAGGCGAAGGACGCGGTCACCATGGGCGTGGCGCCGGTCTCCGGTGACCTGCCCGCGCAGGTGAGGACCGCGGTGGTGGAAGGCAGCGGCCAGGCCTTCATGAACGGCGTTCACACCGCCGCACTGGTCACCGGGGTGCTGTGCGTACTGGGCGCCCTCCTGGCGGCGGTCGGCGTACGGCGTACGGCGAGCGCGCCCGTCGGACTCACCGGGGTCTGACGGAGGCCCGGCGCCGGAAGCGCCGGGGGCCGGGCCGCCGGTGCGCGGCTCGGCCCCGCCGCGTGCCCCGGAGGAGTCGTCGGCGGGGTGTTGCGGGGTAGTCGGCCGTCATGAGCGATGCGAGCCCCCTGGAGCGGACCGCCACCGACGTGTTCGGGTGGGAGACCCTGCGGCCTGGACAGCTGACGGCGATGCGGGCGGTGCTGGACGGCCGCGACACCCTCGTGGTGATGCCGACCGGCGCCGGGAAGTCGGCGGTGTACCAGGTGGCCGGGCTCCGGCTGCCCGGTCCCACCGTCGTGGTCTCCCCCCTCATCGCCCTCCAGCGCGACCAGATCGCGGGGCTGCTCCGGCACCGGGTTCCGGAGGCCGTGGCGGTCAATTCCGCGCAGGGCGCCGGGGAGACCGAGGCGGCGTGGGAGGCGGTGCGGCGCGGGGACGCCGAGTACCTGTTCCTCTCGCCGGAGCAGCTCGCGAAGGACGAGGTGGTCGAGCGCCTGGCGGAGGCCGCGCCCTCCCTGTTCGTGGTGGACGAGGCCCAGTGCGTGGCCGCCTGGGGCCACGACTTCCGCCCCGACTACCTGCGTCTCGCCCCGGTCGTCGAGCGGCTGGGCCGGCCCACGCTGCTCGCGCTGACGGCCACCGCCGCTCCCCCGGTGCGTGAGGAGATCGTGCGGCGGCTGGGGATGAGGGAGGACGCCGTGTCGGTCGTGGCCGGTTTCGACCGGCCGAACATCACGCTGGAGGTGCGGCGGTTCCTGGAGGACCGGGACAAGCGCCGTGCGGTGGTGGAGCGCGCGGCGGCGGAGCCCAAGCCGGGCATCGTGTACACGGCGACGCGCCGGGACGCCGAGGAGTACGCGGCCGAACTCGCCGCGCTGGGCCTGTCCGCCGCCGCCTACCACGCCGGTCTGTCGGGCGACGAGCGCTCCCGGGTCCACGACGCCTTCCTGACCGGCGAGGCGGACGTGGTCGTGGCCACGTCGGCGTTCGGCATGGGCATCGACAAGGAGGACGTGCGGTTCGTGCTCCATGCCTCCGTGACGGGTTCGCTCGACGCGTACTACCAGGAGATCGGCCGGGCGGGCCGGGACGGTGGGCCCGCGGTCGCGGTGCTGCACTACCGGCCGCAGGACACCGGTCTGCAACGCCTCTTCGCCGCCCGTACGCCCGACGAGGAGACGGTCGGCGAGGTCGCCGAGCGGCTCCACGACCAGGACGGCCCGGTGCCGCTGGACGAGCTCGGCGCGGAGACGAACCTGTCACGCCGCCGGGTGACGGCCGCCGCGAACCTGCTGGAGCAGGCGGGGGCAGCCCGCACCGACGACGCCGGCGAGGTGCGCGCCCTCCCGGGCATGACGGCCGATGACGCCACCGCGCGGGCGGCGGAGGCGGCGGAGGCCCGCGGAAGGCTGGAGCGGTCGAGGCTGGAGATGGTGCGGGCGTACGCGGAGACGACGGGCTGCCGGCGTCGCTTCCTGCTCGGTTACTTCGGCGAGGCGTACGAACCCCCGTGCGGCCACTGCGATGTCTGCCTGTCCGACTCCCGCGACGGCTCGGCCGCCGAGGGGCTCCCGGTCCACGGTGACGCCGAACGGACACATCCCGCGGCCGGTTCGTATCCGCCGGGGACCCGGGTGCGGCACCGCGAGTGGGATGACGGCATGGTCATGAGCCAGGAGGGTGACCGGATCACCGTCCTGTTCGACTCCATGGGGTACCGGACGCTGTCCCTGGCGGCGATCACCGACCAGGCACTGCTCACCGTGCTCACGGATCCCTCCGGCTGAGCCACGCCCCTCACCATCCATATCCATGAAAAAAATCATGGTATAAGCCCTTTCATCCGGTCTGTGGAGGACTATGCTGATATCAGACCTGCGGGGCGAGCGAGGGAGTCCCACCGAAGTAGCCGACTCTGGCGGAGATGCCCGCTGGGGCCGACGTCGGCGGTCGGGCTGAGAGGCTGGAAGGTCCACGGACCGGAAGGCGACCCCCATCACCTGATCCGGACCATGCCGGCGAAGGGAGCCCGTCTCGTAGGTCGCCCGTACGACACGCGTGCACCACGAGCCCCGGGCCCGCGCCCCGGGGCTTTCGCATGTGCGAGGCCGGTCGGCACGCCGGACGAGGCCGCCCGCCGCCGCCTCCCGGACCTTGCGGCCGGGCCGGTCCCCGGGCGGATACTTGAAGCATGAACGTGGTGTCCGCGCCCGGCCTCGCCGAGCTGCGGGAGCGACTCGGCAGCACCCTGTTCACCCATGTCGCGGGTCCCGCCGGGCCGGTCAACCGCGCCCGTATCCACGGCACCCCGGGGCCCCGCTGGTTCGCACCGGACCGACCGATCCGTACGGTCCACGGCGACGCCGCGATGTTCATCGGCGGTGTGCGCGCCCTACTGCTCCAGTCCCTGCACCCGCTGGCCATGGCGGCCGTGGCGGCCCACTCCGGCTACCGTGGCGACCCCTGGGGGCGCCTCCAGCGCACCAGCACCTTCCTCGCCATGACGACCTACGGCGCCGCGGACGACGCACAGCGCGCGGTCGACCGCGTCCGGGCCGTGCACGACACGGTGAAAGGTGTCCTCGACACGGGCGAGCCCTACCATGCCGCCGACCCCCACCTGCTCGGCTGGGTGCACGCCGCGGAGGTCGACAGCTTCCTGTGCGCCCATCAACGCTACGGCGCGCACCCTCTCGACGCCGACGGCTGCGACGCCTACGTCGCCGACATGGCGCGCGTGGCGTCCGCGCTCGGCGTCCTCGACCCGCCGCGCGACCGGACGGACCTCGCCGACCGGCTGGCCTCCTACCGGCCGGAGCTGCGGGCCACCCCGGAGGCCCGCGAGGCCGCGCGTTTCATCCTGCTCCGCCCGCCCCTGCCGCCGATCGCCCGCGCCCCGTACACCGTCCTCGCCGCGAGCGCGGTGTCCACGCTCCCGCTGTGGGCGCGCGAGCCGCTCGGGCTGCCGCACGTGCCGGTCGTGGAGAAGACCTGTGTGCGGCTGGGCGGCCACGCCGTGACCAGGGCCATCCGGTGGGCCATGACCCCTCCCCCGCCCGCCGCCCCCGGCTGACCGGGCGATGAGGCGCGCGGAGCCCGGCGCGTCACACCGAGCCGCCCACCACCTCCAGAAGGTCCGACAGACGGCGCCGCCACTTGTGCGAGCGGCTGCAGTACAGCCGAAGGCCGCGCCTGCCCCGCGGCAGGAAGGGGCGACCGCACCACATGCACGGTCGCTGCCCGCCCGGATCCGTGTTCCCCGCTCTCCCCATGCTCATGATCGTAAGCCGGGTCACTCGTGCCGGTGGTCCCGGCCGGTAGCCCCCGGCGGACTCCGGCTCCGTGCGCGAAGCTGAGCGGATGCGCTCGCTCCTCCTGCCTCTCGCTCTCGCCCTCCTCCTCGGAACGGCGGGCTGCGTGTCCGTGCCCCCCGCCGCCACCCCCGGGCCCAACCGGCCGGCGCCGGCGGGCGATCCGGCTCCGGCCCCCGTGGTGCGCAGGCCACCGGCCGAACCCCCGGCGCGGGAAGAGCTGGCGACCACCGGTCCGCTCCCCACGCCCCGTACCGACCCGGTGCGTCGCGGCGGCGCGGCACGCGGCGAACGCCCCACGGCGGACAGGCGGGTCACCGTGGAGCCACCGCGCGGGCAGGCCGTGCGGCGCCCGGCCGCCGAGGGACGGACGGGTTCGAAGCGGCCCGTTCGGCCGCGCCCCGGCCCACCGGCGGCGCGGCCTCGGCCGACGTACGGCATGGCGGACCTGTGCAAAGCCTCACGGGGCGTGACCGACCCGTCGGTGACCGCGCTGTGCCGCGACAGCTTCGTCCGCTGACCGCGCGGTCCCCGGTGCCCGCCGGTGGCGGAGGCGTCACGGGGTCGGCGCGGCACCGGACGGGTAGAAGGTCGACAGCAACGTGTCCATGATCTCGCGCTGGCGGGGCCAGTCGGTGCTCGGTCCGGCCACCTGAGCCCCGTACACGGTGGTGTCCGGGGCCGTGAAGACGCGGTAGATGCCGCGCCGCCGGGTGCCGTCCGTGGCGTCGTGGGCGAACTCCACCTCGACCGCCGCGTCCGGGGCGTCGCCGACGGGTCCGAGTGCCGTCTCGACGTAGCCGGACCAGACCGACCTCACCGCCTGGGAGAACCCGCGCGCCGTCTCCAGCGGATCGGCGGGGCCGGGGACCGGGGTGATCTCCAGGAACGAGGCGTAGTCCGGCGCCTGGTAGGTGTGCGAGCTGCCGCTGAGCCGGTACGTCCAGTCCCGCGGGACCGCGACGCTGAGCCCGCCGGCATCGGTGGAGACGCGGTAGTCACCGGACGGCGCGGTCGGAGGGGCGGTGGGGAAGGCGGTCGAGGACGCGGCCGGGGAGGACGGGCCCGCCGTACCCGGCGAGCTGTCACCGGCCGCCGCCCACCGGACTCCTGCGGCGACGAGGACCGCTGCCACGGCGAGCCCCGCGGCGAGCGACGGCAACCGGTGTGCCCACCCCTCCGCGCCGTCGCCGCGGCCGGAGCCGGAGCCGCGGCCGGAGCCGAGGCCAGGGTGGGGGTCCTGGTCCTGGTCGTGGTCGGAAAGGGATCGCCCGGGGGGCCGCCAGGGAATCGGCGGCGGCGTCAACGGGCGCCTGAGGCCGGTGTGCCGCGGCCGGGCACCGGGCGACTCCGGACCCAGCCCGGGCGACTCCGGACCCAGCCCGGGCGACTCCGGACCGAGCCCGGGCGACTCCGGACCGAGCCCGGGCAGGCGCTCGGGCGCCCCGGCCGTCCCGGACGGGCCCCTCTCCTCCCCCACCACCCCGTGGTCATCCGCTTCGGCGGGCAAGGCCTCGTCCGGGTACTCCCAGCTCTGGGTGCCCACGTTCCATCGCACGGGCCACGCCGCCGGGTCCACCTCAACTGCCCAGCAGGGCCGCGACAGCGGTGGCGACCGCGCCGCCCGAGGCGAGGAGCTCCACCACGGGCGCCGCCGAGACGAGCGCGTCGCGCAGCCGGACGAGCCGGCCGGGCGTGATGGTGTCGCCGGACGCGATTCCCTCCTCCACCGACACCAGTTCCGCGTCGAGCACGGCCACCGGCTCACGCTCGGTCACCGCCGCCGTGAGCCGCGCCAGATCGGCGCGCAATTCGCGTACGGACGCCAGAAGTTCGGCCAGGTCCGCCTCGCGCGCGGCGCCGGACGCGCCGTTGACCGCACTGACCTGGTTGTGGTCGCCGACCGCGAAGGCGCTGCCGGTGACGGACCCTATGCGCACGGCCCTGTCGGGGCGCTCCGCCTCAGGACGTGTCACGTTTGGCCTCCCTCTCTCCCCCGGCCGTGCCGGTCGACGCGCTGACGGTGTTCCTGTCGCCGATGCCGACGGCGCTGTTGTGCACCGACTGGATGTAGACCGCCCCCTCGCCGAGGTGCACGGCCTTGCGTTCGAACTCCGTCGTCTGCCAGCCGGCCTCGTACAGCGCGAGCTGCACCCCGCGTGCCACCCGGTCCTGGACCGTCTTCAGGTATCGGTCGACGTCCATCGCCTGGAAGAGGGAGCTGTCGGGGTCCGAGCCCAGTTCGCGTACCGCGATCCCGGGCCCCTTGGGCGGCGCGCCGGAGTTCCCCGCGGTCTGTGCCTGCCAGACGTTCCGCACCCCCCGGGCGAGGGCGGCCAGCGACGTGCCGAGGCTCTGAGGCCCGTCCGCCAGGGCGCGCAGCCCGAGGCCGACGGCGTTGTCCCCGCAAAACCGCCTGAGGGCGCCGTCGGCCTCCCGGAACCGGCGCCGCACGGGGAGCAGCACATGCGGCGCGACCTCCAGCATGAGCATCCCGCCCTGTGTGTGCACCCGGACGAAGACGGTGACGACGATGTCCTCGTCCCAGCCGCCCACCCGGATCCGCAGGAAGTGGCGGCGCTTCTCGCCGCCCTCCTCGACGGCCGCGGCGCGGTGCTCCTCGAAGTCCTCCGGGTCGAGCGGCACGTCCTCCCGGTGGCGCAGTCCTTCGGCGGGCAGGAAGACGCACTCGTCGACGACGAGCTCGCGCAGCCGGTCCAGTACCTCGGCGGCGGTCCGCGGGGAGCGGCGCGGGGAGGGTACGCGCAGCGCCTCGACCAGGGGCACGATCCGGTGCAGGATCTCCTCGTTGTCGACCGCCTGGGGTTTGCGCTGTCCGAGGTCGGTGCGGGGCCGCAGCTCGACCGAGAGGTGCCATGGCCTGAACGGCACCCCGGCGCCGCAGAACGGGTTGGCCGTCGCGTACATCACGAGCGGCCAGTGCTGCTCGCCGCGGATCAGTTCCTGAACGAGCCGCAGCCGGGCGTCGCGGGTCCGCTCGGCCGGGTCGCGGGTGAGGTCGTGATGGTGTTCCCGGGACAGTGGTCCGGCCATCGTGCGGGCCAGGTGCTCGTGCCGCAGGCCGGCGAGCACCGCGAGGAGCAGGAGGAAGCCGAGGACGAGGTAGGGCAGGTGCGTCCAGTCGTCCTCCGGCTTGAAATAGAGCCTGGACCGCCGCTCCTCCGACAGCAGCCGGTACTGGAGATCGAGCAGGTCGGTCGCTTGGTGGACGAAGCTCACGAGCCGGTTGCGGATCAGGTCCCGGTCCGCCCGCACCAGTGGTGCCAGGGCCGTCGTCAGCAGGAGGAGTCCCAGCAGGACACGGGCGTACAGCTGGAGGAGGCGGGACACCAGGCGCAGGACCGGCGCCCTGTGGACGGTCCTCACCAGGCGGGCGGTCGCACTCAGCAGGAGGCACGGCAGCGCCAGGAGGACGGCGAAGAAGCCGTCGGTGACGAGTGTGGCCACCACCCACAGCCCCGCCGTGGCGGTGGACCAGCACAGTTCGTCGCGCCGGGCGCGTACGGCGTGGGCGAGGACGCGGGCGGCGTCGATGCCGTAGCTGGGGGCGACGACGCGTTCGTCGTGGACGTACAGCTCGTCGATGACCCGGTCCCGGAAGCGCGGATCGAGGTACGCGCCCACGCACAGGAGTCGGCCCGCCTCGCTGGCGGAGGGGTCGACCGGCGCGTCGCCGAAGAGGCGCGGGTCCCGGACACCCGTCGACGGGTGGGGAAGCGCCGTCTGGCTCACCCGGGTGACGATAGGGCTGGGCGAGGGGTACGGACAGGCGAAAACGCGCCACGCCACGCCCACGCCCTGGGGGCGGGGCGCCTCCGCACCCCACCGAGGCCAAAACCGGGTCCGGTTTCGTACAGTGGAAGTGGTTGTGCCCGTCTTACGCCCGTGGTCATCGGAGTGGTCATGCGACATCGTGCCGGTGCTTCGGACGACTCCGCCGAAGGCCTGTTCAGCCTGGAGGAGCTCGCGGCGGCCACGGCGTCGGCGCGGGAGGAGGAGCCCGGGGGGCGTTCGTTCCGGGATTCGCCCGAGGCGCGGAGGCTGCTCGACGTCCGCGAGATCCACGCCGAACCCGCCGCGGCGGCGTCGTACCGCGGCAGAGAGGTCATCGCCCGCTTCCCCGGCGCCCGCGTGGTCGAGACGGATTCGCACTGGCGCATTCCGCGGCTCCACGGCAATGAGGGCAACGTGGAGCGCTGGGTGCGGGTGAAGGGCGAGACGCTGGTGCTCGGCGAGCGCGCGTCGCTCACCACCCGGCCGAACGGGCGCTCGGCCGACTGGATCGCGCCCGGCCTCTCCAACGGGTGCGCGATGGCGTGCGCGTACTGCTACGTGCCGCGCCGCAAGGGGTACGCCAACCCGATCACCGTCTTCACCAACGTCGACCGGGTCATCGGGCACCTGGCCCGGCACGTGGCCGCTCAGGGCCCGAAGCGGGAGCCGAACCAGTGCGACGCGTACGCCTGGGTCTACGACATCGGCGAGAACGGCGACTGTTCGGTCGACGACCTGATCTGCGACAACACGGCCGACCTGGTGCGCGCGTTCCGGCGCTGGCCCACGGCGAAGGCCTCCTTCGCGACCAAGTTCGTCAACCCCGACCTGCTGCGGCTCGACCCGCGGGGGCGTACCCGCATCCGCTTCTCGCTGATGCCGCCGGACGACTCCAAGGTGCTCGACCTCCGCACCAGCCCCGTCGAGCGGCGCGTCGCGGCGGCGGCGGACTTCCTGGACGCGGGGTACGAGGTGCACTTCAACCTCTCGCCGGTCGTGATCCGGCCGGGCTGGGAACGGGACTGGGCCGAGCTGCTCCGGCGTCTCGACGACGTCCTGCCCCGGCGGGTGAAGGAGCAGGCGGCGGCCGAGGTCATCATGCTGACCCACAACCGGGACCTCCACGAGGTCAATCTCGGATGGCACCCGCGCGCCGAGGACCTGCTGTGGCGCCCGGACCTCCAGCAGGCCAAGCGCTCCGAGAACGGCAGCTGGAACGTCCGCTACCGCAACGCCCCCAAGGCGTCCTCCCTCGCGGCGCTGCGCGGGCTGATCGAGACCCACACCCCCTGGCTGCGCGTCCGCTACGCCTTCTGATCACACGGCCTTCCGGCCGCGGGGGAGCGCCGGCGGCTCCGGGTCGCGGTCGGACGGCGGCCAGACGTACGGCAGGTCGTCGGGGACTCCGGGGAAGCGGTCGCGGTAGAAGACCGGATCCTTGCGCACCAGCGCCGACTGGTGGCTGCGGTGGAACTCCGGGGCGCCGAGCCAGGGCGGCAGCTCGCCCGCCGCGGCGAGCCGGTCCTGCGGCCGGACGGCTGCCCCCGGGCGGTGGGCGCGGTAGTCGTCGACCAGGGTGACGGCGCAGGTGTCGGAGCGCCCCTCGGCCGTCCACACCTCGCAGACGTCCAGGCCGTAGCGGACGAGGGCCTCCTCGTAGCCGGCCCACATGCGCACCGCCGGGTGCCTGCGCCATCCGTATCCGGGGACGGTCAGACCGCGCAGCACCTGGAGCGCCTCCACCCGCTGCTTGCCGAGCCGCCGCGCGTCCAGCGCGGCGGCCGATTCCTTGAAGGAGGGAAAGGGGAGGAAGGTCTGCATGCCGGGTGCCCAGGGGTCGTGCGCCACCGCCGGGGGGGTGACGGAGTTCCGGGTTCTCGCCGGTGCGCGGCGGGTGGCCCGGCGGAGGAGTGCTGCCCGGTCCCTTACGGCGCCCGGTGCCCGGTCGCATCCCTCACGCTAGGCCCCCGCCGGAGGTGGCGCAATCGCTGCCGAGCGGGGTCCGGGACGGGCCGCGCTCCCCGCAGGGGCAGCCTCCGCCCGCGTCAACCGCCCGCCGGGTCTGCCGGGTTCGGCAGGACGGTGCCGTTGCACAGGGGCACCTGGTTACTCTCCCGCACCGACTGACACGTATGAATCGTGCGTCCCCGGGCACGTGGGTCCCGTCGGGACGGCGTGCGTGCCGGACCCCTCCGTGGCGGGGCCCCGGTGCGGGGCCCTGAGCGCCCGGTGCCCGGCTGTTGACGTATCGACGGCGACGCTGAGCGACGCCTGCATATCGGAGGTGCCGTATGTCCACCACTGTTGCCACCACACCCCGCGGTGGACGCGTGCTGACGCTGCCCGGTGTCTACGCGCCCCAGCACGACACCTTCCTGCTGGCGGACGCGCTGCGCCGCGAAGGCCTGTGCCCCGGCCGGGACCTCCTGGACATCGGCACCGGAAGCGGCGCGCTCGCTCTGCACGCCGCGCGGATGGGGGCCAGGGTGACCGCGGTCGACATCACCCGCAGGGCGGTGCTGACGGCACGCCTCAACGCGCTGCTGGCCGGCCGGCGCATCACCGTGCACCGCGGTGACCTGGCCGGCCCGGTCGGCGGCCGGCGGTACGACGTCGTGGTGAGCAACCCTCCGTACGTCCCCGCCCCCTCCGCGGCCCTTCCCCGTACGGGCGCCGCCCGTGCCTGGGACGCGGGCCGGGACGGGCGGGCCGTGGTCGACCGCATCTGTGCGGCGGCGCCCTCCTTGCTGCGGCCGGACGGCGTGCTGCTGATGGTCCACTCGGGGCTCTGCGACGCCGACCGCACCCTGGAACGGCTGAGCGATGCCGGCATGCGAGCGGCCGTCACCGACCGGGCGCTCGTGCCGTTCGGGCCGGTCCTGCGCTCCCGGCTGGAGTGGCTGCGCTCCCGCGGGCTGATCGCGCAGGACACGGACACGGAGGAACTCGTGGTCATCCGGGCGGAACGCGCCTGACCCGGCCGCGCCGCCGTACGGACGCCGAACGGACGCCGAACGGATGTGACGCGGCCGGGGTGCGGCGCCCGGCCGCTGTCAGCGCGCGGCACCCGGCCGCGTACCGCGGCCGAGGAGGACACCGAGGGCGATCATGCCGAGGCCGAGGATGAGGTGGAGCCAGTTGTCGGCCGAGTTGACCGGGATGAAGTTGGCGGCGCTGTCGTGGTCGATGATCAGCCCGTACAGCCAGAGCACCAGGTAGATGACGCCGCCGCCGATGAGGAACGAGCGCGCCGTGGACGGGGCACGGGCCATCATGACGCCCGCGACACCGAAGAGCAGGTGAACGATGTTGTGCAGGATCGACACCTGGAACACGCCCAGCAGCTTGGCCTCGGAATGGTGCTCGGCGAACTTCATCGTGTCGTAGTCGGTCGTGATCCCCGGGATGAAGCCGAGGATGCCCACCAGCAGGAAGACCGCTCCCACCAGGAGCGCGGCCTGCTGCAGAGGGGTCCGGGCGGACGCCGTACGGTGTGAGCTGCTCATGGCCGGAGCCTTTCTCGCGGGGCGGCCACGAACGGCCGCCTGTGCCAACTGCTCCGGCGCCGAGTACCCCCCTGCGTCCCCCGCACTCACCCCATGTGTCCCTCCCGCCGCGGGACTCCCACCGTTTAGCCCGGTCCGGCACGGGCAGCCGGTGGGAACCGGACGTCGGTGACAGGTCGGGAGGCATGCTCATGAAGAGGATGGTGTGGGCTCTCCCGGCCCTGGGTGCCGGCGTCTCGCCGGCGCGGAAGACCCGGGCATCGCACGAGTCGGACGACCGGCCGGGCGACCGGTGGTTCACGGTGGCGGTCAACCGCCCCCCGGCGGACGTGCGGCCGGGTGACGGGCCGCCGCCGCTGGACCGGTACGCGGACCGGATCGACGTCCGGGTCACCCTGGCGCCGGGGGACCGCGGAACGGAGCTCGCGGCCCGGCTGAAGGACACCCCCGGCCCTGCCGCGTCCTCGCTGCCGGGCGTCTCGCGGGCCGTGACCCGCGTCAGGAGATCCGCGTCGCGCTCAGGGAGGCGAAGTCCCTCCCGGAGACCGGGGAGGTCATACGGACCGACACACCGCCCACGACGCGTCCGGCGACGCCCGGCGGCAGGCTGGTCGGCCTGCCGGCCCGCCGGTCCGCAGGGGAGGGCGCGCCCGCCCCTGCTCCGATCCCCTGATCTGGCATCCGGCTACGGGAAGGTCCGCGCATGGCACTCCACACGGCGGCGTACCACGTCGCGCACCGGCTGGCACGGCGGCGCTCGGCACCGGCCCTCCATCCCCAGGGCCTGACCTGCGGCGGCACGCTGGAGGTGCCGGGCAGCCCCGACCGCCGCTGGGGCGCGGGGTGGCTCGACCGGCCCGGGTCCTACGAGGTGACCGTACGGTGGTCGCGCGCGCTCGGCCTGCCCGGACGGCTGCCGGACGGGCTAGGCCTGGCCCTGCGCGTCCCGGACGCCGGCGGCCCCGGCGCCGCGCTGGACCTGCTGCTCACCTCCAGCCGCCCCGGGCGCCTCGGCCGCCACCTGCCGCTCCTGCGGCGGGACGCGCTGGCGGGCCCGTACTCCTCGCTCCTGTCGTACCGGGCGGGCGACCGGGAACGGGTGGTGGCCGCCTTCCCGGTGCGCGGTGCCCACGGACGGGTCCCCGGCGGTCTGCCGGCCCTCCGGCAGGCGCTGGAGCGCGAACCCGTCCGCTTCCACCTGTGCACGGCCGCGGCGGACGAGCCGTGGCGAGCCGTGGCGACCCTGACGATCGGGCCGCCAGGACCGGCGCCGGAGCACAGCACGGTCTCCTACGACCCGTACGTCCACCGCCTGCCGGACTTCCACCCGACCGCCCGGCTGAGCCGCCTGCGGGCCGCGGCCTACAGCGGATCACGCCGGGGGCGGGCGGCCCCGGACCCTGACGGTGACGGCGGGGTCACCGGTGAGCCGGGCCGTGATCAGCAGGCGACACCCTGAGAGCGGAGCCAGTCGCACTGCGTTTCGCCGGACGTCCTGCCGCCGTCGTACGCGCGCGGGTCCTTGTGACCGGGGCCGACGGGTTCGTGCCGCTCGAACACGCCATCGCCGTCCACGTCCCCGCCGTGCGGATCGATCTTTCCGCTCGGATTGCGGCACGCCTCCCGGTCGGCCGGGTCCGTGGTGCACACCTTCCGCCCGTCCGCCTCGGCCTTCCGCGCCGCCGCACCCTGCGCCGTCACCTGGGCGTTCAGGGCGTCGGCGAGCGAAGGAGCCGCGAATGCCAGACGCACGGCGGCGGCGGCGGCGTCCCCGGCCTGTCGCCCGGTCGGGGCCGCGCCGGAGCCGCACGCCGAGAGGGTGAAGGGCAGGCCGCCCACCAGGACCACCGCACCGGCGAGGACGGCGGCCCGGCGACGAACACGTGACAGACGTTCCATGGTGCACCCGGTCAGCGAGAGTGCCGATAGTGCCGTCAACGCTACGGTGACGCCCCGGACGGGGTCAACGTGTCGCATGTATGAGCGAGCCGGGGGTATCGGGGCGGCGAGCGAGGCATACGGCGCCCGCCGGTGTGGAAGGAGACCCTGTCGTGCTGATGGCTCACCCCGCGATGCTGAGCAGACTGGTCGAGGAGTACGAGTCGCTGAAGGCGCTTCAGGAGGAGGCCGACAGCCCGCGGGTGCGGCAGCGTCTGCAGGATGTCGCCTGCGCACTGTGCGTGTCGACGGGCGCCCGTGACGCGGACGCGGCTCTCGCCGCCGCACGTCACCAGCTGTCGCGCGCCGACGCCGACGCGCTGCTGCCCGCCTGACCCCCGGGGTGAGGGCGCGACCGGCGAACCGGTCGCGCCGGGCCGCGCCCGCCTGCTCGGACGCCCCGTCCCCACTACCTGCCTTGTCCGGGGCCGGACGGCTCGGGGGTCACCGTGAAGGCCGCGTGGAGACGCCGCGTGTGGTCCACGTGGCGCGGCGCGCCGGTCAGCACGACCGTCGCGGTGAGGCGGGGATCGGTGCTGGACGCCGCGAGCCGCAGTTCCAGCTCCCCCGGTTCGACGACGCGCCGTCCGTCGCGGCCCGTGAAGGAGGCGAGGTCGGCCGGGACGGTCACCGTCACCCTGCTCGACTCCCCCGGCCCGAGTGGCACCCGCGCGTAGCCGATGAGCCGTTGCACGGGCTGCACGACGGATGCCACGGGGTCGTGCAGGTACAGCTGGACGACCTCGGCGCCCGGCCGCTCCCCCGTGTTCCGCACGGAGAAACCGAGACGGAACTCCCCGTCGGTGGCGCTCTCCCGGTGGGCGACGGTGAGGTCCCCCCAGGTGAAGTCGGTGTACGACAGTCCGTGGCCGAAGGCGAAAGCGGCGGTCGGGTCGACGCTGGACACGTCGGTGGCCTGCGCCAGCCGGGGTGAAAGGTAGGTCGAGGGCTGGGCGCCGGGGCCGCGTGGCACGCTGACGGGCAGTCGGCCCGAGGGGTTGATCCGCCCGCGGAGCACGCCTGCCAGGGCCCCGGTGCCTTCCTGTCCGGGGAAGAAGCACTGCACGATGGCGGCGGCCTCGTCGGCGGCGCGGCCGAGTGCGTACGGCCGTCCGGCCAGCAGCGTGGCCACGACGGGGGTGGCGGTGTCGAGGAGCGCGTCGAGGAGCTCCTGCTGTACACCGGGCAGGGCGAGGGAGTCGGCGTCGCAGCCCTCGCCGCTGGTGCCGCGGCCGAAGAGCCCTGCCCGGTCCCCCAGCGCCGCGATGACGATGTCCGCCTCCTCGGCGGCCCGGACCGCCTCGGCGAAGCCCGACCTGTCGCGCCCGTCGACCCGCGCGCCGCGCACGGTGACGATCTCCGTGCCGGGGAACTCCCGCCGCAGGGCCTCGCGCAGGGTCGGCAGGCCGATGCCGGCGGGGACCTCGGGGTGGCGGACACCGACGTGGACGGGGAAGGAGTAGCAGCCGAGCACGGCGGTCGGCTCGTCGGCGTTGGGGCCGACCAGGGCGATCCTGCGCGGCGGCCGGGACAGGGGCAGGGTGGAGTCGTTGGCGAGCAGCACGATCGCCTGCTCGGCCACCTCCCGCGCGAGCCGCCGGTTGGCGTCGCCGTCCAGGTCGACGGTGCCGCGCAGTGCGGTCGGGTCGTCGAGGTCGGCTCCTGCCAGGGCCGGCGGCAGGGGGCTCCAGCCGGCGTCGAGCAGGCCGAGTCGGGCCTTCTGGGTCAGGACCCGGCGCAGTGCCCGGTCGATGAGGGTCTCGGGGACGCGCCCCGCGGACACGGCCTCCAGGAGCGGTGCGCCGAACGTCTTCACGGTGGGGAGTTCGACGTCGACGCCGGCGCGCAGCGCGGTGCCCGCTGCCTCGGCCCAGTCGCCCGCGACGGCGTGCAGGGTTTTGAGGAAGGCGATGCCGAAGTAGTCCGCGACGACCGTGCCGTCGAAGCCCCAGGTGTCGCGGAGCAGTCCGGTGAGCAGCTCTTCGTCGGCGGCGGAGGGCACGCCGTCGGTGTCGGTGTAGGCGTGCATGACCGACCGGGCGCCGCTTTCGCGTACGGCCATCTCGAAAGGGGGCAGCAGGACGTCGGCGCGTTCACGCGGTCCCATGGCGACGGGTGCGAGGTTGCGTCCGGCGCGGGAGGCGGAGTAGCCGGCGAAGTGCTTGAGGGTGGCGACGACTCCGGCGGATTCCAGGCCCTGGACGTAGGCGGTGGCGACGGTGCCGACGAGGTAGGGGTCCTCGCCGATCGTCTCCTCGACGCGGCCCCACCGGGCGTCCCGTACGACGTCGAGGACGGGGGCGAGGCCCTGGTGGATGCCGACGGAGCGCATGTCCTCACCGATGGCGGTGGCCATACGCCGTACCAGGGCCGGGTTGAAGGTGGCGCCCCAGGACAGCGGCACCGGGTAGGCGGTGGCCTTCCAGGTGGCGAAGCCGGCGAGGCACTCCTCGTGGGCCACCGCGGGGAGGGCGAAGCGGTTCGCGGCGGCGATCCGCGCCTGGGTGCGCATGAGGGACAGCGCGCCGAGTGCCGGGTCGACGGGGGCGGTGCCGAAGGGGCGGGTGAGCTGGCCGAGTCCGTGCGGCAGGAGGGTGTCGAGGTCGACGGGTTCCTCCATCTCGTGCTGGTGCGGGGCGACTTCGCCGCCCTCGTCCGAGGCGCCGACCCAGACGCCGACGAGCTGGGCGACCTTCTCCTCGACGGTCATGGCGGCGATCAGGGCCCCGACACGGGTGTCGGTGTCGTGGGCGGGGTCGTTCCAGACGGGGATGACGGGGGTGACGGGGGTTGTCTCAACTGCCACGTTGGCGGTCACTTTCCTCCGACGCCCATGAGGCCCTGGACCAGGGCGCGACGGGCGAACAGGTAGACGAGCAGGACGGGTGTCATCGAGAGCACGACGGCGGCGAGCAGCCCGGGGATGTTGATGCCGTACGCGGTCCGGAAGTCGTACAGACCCAGCGTGATCAGCTTGGTGGAGTCGGACTGGGTGAGGACGAGGGGGAAGAGGAAGCCGTTCCACGCCTGGAGGGCGGAGAACACCACGATGGTGGAGAGTCCGCCCCTGGACAGCGGGAGCACCAGCCGGAGGAAGATCTGCCGGGGTGGGGCTCCGTCGATGGCCATGGCTTCGTGGAGTTCGGGCGGGATGTCGCGCATGGTGCCGCTGAGGATGAGTGCGCAGACCGGCAGGCAGAACGCGGCGGTGGGCAGGATGACGCCGAGCAGGTTGTCGTACAGTCCGGCCTTGCTGATCAGGTAGAACATCGGGACGATCACGGCCTGGGCCGGGATGGCGAGGCCGAGGAGGAAGAGCCGGAAGACCGCGGAGGTGAGCCGGGAACGGCTGCGTACGATCGCGAAGGCGAGCGGGGGTACGAGCAGCAGGACGATCCCGACCACGCACGCGGTGACGATCACCGTGTTGAGGAAGTACCGGCCGAAGCCGCTGTCGAAGGCCCCGGTGTAGTTGTCGAACGTGAAGCGTTCGGGGAACGACAGAGGGCCGTTCCGGGCGTAGTCGGAGCGGGACCGCACGGTCGCGGCGAACAGGACGTACAGCGGCAGGCCGACGAGGAGGAGCCAGACGAGCGAGCCGGCGCCGGCGAGGTAGTGGGGGCGTCGCTTCATCACAGGCCTTCCGTGGAGCCGCGCATCGTGTCGTAGCCGGACAGCTTCACCATGACCAGCGAGACGATCGTCGCGGCGAGGACCAGGACGAGGGCGATGGCCGAGCCGGCTCCGAAGTCGAAGCCCTTGAACGCCTTCTGGTACATGTGGAAGGCGGTGATGGTGGTGTCGGTGCCCGGTCCTCCCTGGGTGAGGATGAGGACCGTCTCGAAGGTGGTCAGGCCGCCGACCACCATCAGGATCGTCGAGGTGACGATCGGGGTGCGCAGCTGCGGCAGTGTGATGTGAAAGAACTGCCGGTAGCGCCCGGCGCCGTCCATCTCGGCCGCCTGGTACAGCACGTGGGGGATGGCGCGTGCGGCGCCCTGGTAGATCAGGGTGTGGAACGGCGTGAACTGCCAGGTGCTGACGAAGGCGAGTACGCCGATGGCGGTGGCCCGGCCGCCGAAGAGGTCGCCGTCGCCGAAGAGCCAGGCGGCCTGGGAGGGCACCCCGAAGTTCGGGTCGAGCAGGGCCCGCCAGAGGACGGACACGGCGGTGGAGGAGAGCAGCAGCGGGATGAAGTAGATGGCCGACAGGACCGCGCGGTTGCGCTGCTGTCCGGCGGCCCAGACGCCGAGGAGGATGCTCAGCGGGGTCTGGACGGCCACGCCGAGCGTGGTGAGCAGGAGACTCAGCCAGATACTTTTGATCATCACGGGGTCGGCGAAGACCCCGGACCAGTTGTCCAGGCCGGCGAACTCGGGCGATCCGAGCCCGTTCCAGCTGGTGAAGGACAGGACCGCGACCATGACGAGCGGGGCCATCGCGAAGAGCGCGAAGAACACCGTGGCGGGAACCGCCCAGGCCGGACCCGGGCGGCCCACCTCATGGGCGGGTGCGTGCCGTGGCCGGCCGCCGCGCCGCCCGCCGGTCGGGGCGGAGCTGCCGTCGGTCACGGCGGAGGTGCCGTCGGTCACGGCGGAGGTGCCGTCGGTCACGGCGGAGGTGCGGACGGGCGTCATCCGTGTGGTCACCCCGGCTTCAGACGGTGGGCAGGGCCTGCATGGCCCGGATGAAGCCGGCCTCGTCGGTCTCCCCGCCGACGAACTGCTGGACGGCCTGGTGGATGGGGGTGATCGCGGCCGGCGGGTAGGCCTGGTCCCAGGACAGCTGGAAGGACGGGGCCTTCTTGACGAGGTCGAACTGGTACGTCGAGTAGGCCGGGTTGGCCGCGGTGGCGAGGAACTTCTCGGTGGTGGTCGTGGTGGGCAGGTTCCCGACGGCCAACTGCTCCTGGACGAACCGGTCGGAGTACATGAGCGTGAGGAACTCGGCGACGGCCTCGGGGTGCTTCGTCTTCTTCAGCACCGAGTAGAAGTTGTTGGTGTTGCCGACGAGGTTGGCCCGGTCGCCCTTGCCGCCCTCGACGGAGGGGAAGGCGGTGTAGCCGAGGTCCTTCTCGGCGAACTCCTTGTCCGCGTCCTGGTGGGTGGCGTACGCCCATGAGCCCATCAGCTCGAAGGCGGCCTTGCCACCGGCGAGGAGGGCGGGCGAACCGCCGTCGGTGAACTTCACCGAGTCGAAGTTGGTGCCGAAGGCGCCGGCGTCGACCAGCTCCTTGATCATGCTCAGGGCCTTCCTGCTGTCCGCGCTCTCCCAGGCGCTCCTGTCGCCTTCGAGCGCCTTCCGGAACAGCTCCGGCCCGGCGACGCGGTCGTAGAGGTACTCGAACCACATCAGCGTCGGCCACTTGTCGCCGCCGCCGAGGGCGATCGGGGTGATGCCCCGGGACTTGAGGGCGGTGACGGCGTCGAGGAGTTCGTCCCAGGTGCGGGGCGGGGTGAGGCCGGCGTCCTTGAGGACCTTTTTGTTGTGGAACAGCAGGACCGGCTGGGTGCCGCGCATCGGGACACCGTAGGACGCGCCGTCGATGACGGCGCTGTTGAAGACGGAGGGCAGGAAGTTGTCCTTCAGGCCCGGCTCCTCCTTGATGAAGCCGTCCAGCGGCAACAGCAGGTCCGCCTCCACGTACGGCTGGATGCTGCCGCCGCCCCAGTTGAAGAACACGTCCGGGGCCTGCGGGGTGTTGATGATCGTCTGGAGCTTCTGCTGGTAGTCGGCGCCGGGGATGGTGTCCAGGACGGCCTTGACGTCGGAGGTCTTGTTGAAGGTCTCGACGATCTTCTTCTCGACCTTGTTGGTGGCGTCTCCGTAGACGAGAACGTGGATCCTCCCGTCACCGGACGAGGCGCTCCCGCCGCCACCGCCGCAGGCCGACAGGCTCAGAGCCAGGGCCAGGGTCACGCCGCCTGCCAGGAGCCGGGCGCGCCGCGCACGTATCTCCATCATCCACCCTTCGAAAGTTTCGAGCCGAATATCGAAAGTAAATGCCGCTCCGGACGGTAGGGGAGCACCCGGCGACGGTCAACGGGCGTGCGGCGACGCGACCGAACCGTTACCGCGAGGTGTGTCCTATCCTTCGCCCATGCGTGAAGACGACGAGGTGGCCGGCCGGGTGACGCTGGCCGAGGTGGCCGCCCAGGCCGGGGTATCGCTTTCGACAGTTTCGAAAGTCCTCAACGGCCGCGCGGACGTCTCCCGCCCGACGCGCAGCAAGGTCGAGCAGCTCCTGGAGACACACGGCTACCGCCGCCGCGCGCACGGGGCAGCCCAGGCACCCCTGATCGAGCTCGTCTTCCACGAGCTGGAGAGCGTGTGGGCGATGGAGCTCATCCGCGGTGTCGAGAACGTCGCCAAGGAGAACGACGCGAGCGTCGTCCTCACCGAGAGCGGCACCCGCCACGCACCCGGCGCCGACTGGGTCGAAGGGGTCCTCCGGCGCCGGCCGCTGGGTGTGGTCCTCGTCTTCTCCACGCTCCCCGACCACGTGAAGCAGCAGCTCAGGTCCAGGGCCATCCCCTTCGTGATCATCGACCCGGCGGGCGACCCGGAGCCCGACGTGCCGTCCGTCGGCTCCGCCAACTGGTCCGGCGGCATGGCGGCCACCCGCCACCTCATCGACTTCGGCCACCGGCGCATCGCCATCATCACCGGGCCCGAGGACATGATGTGCTCGCTGGCCCGGCTCGACGGCTACCGCTCGGCCATGGCGATGGCCGGCCTCGAAGCCGACCCCCGCTTCGTACGGTTCGGCGACTTCCACGTCCAGGGCGGGTTCTCGCACGCCATGGAGCTCCTCGAAGGCTCCGACCGGCCCACCGCCGTCTTCGCCGGGAGCGACCTCCAGGCACTCGGCGTCCTGGAGGCGGCCCGCCTCCAGGGGCTCAGCGTGCCGGGCGACCTGTCGGTCGTGGGATATGACGACGTACCGCTCGCCCAGTGGTCCAGCCCGGCGCTGACCACGGTCCACCAGCCCCTGCGGCAGATGGCGGAGGAGGCGGCACGGATGCTGCTGCGCCCCCGCGATCCGGGCAGGGCGGCGCTGCGCATCGAGCTCGCGACGAACCTGGTGGTACGGAAGAGCACGGCACCGCCCCCGGCCGGCGCCTGAGCGGGACGTCGCCGCGTCGCGCCGTCTCGGCGTCGTGCCGTCCCGGCGTCCCGGCGTCTCGGCGTCGCGCCGTCCCGACCGACCGGGGGCCGGGCCGGGCCCGGCTCACCCGGTTCCGCGAAGGTGGTTGACCCGCCCCAGCCCGCGCCGTAAGGTCTCCGCAGCAATCGGGAAGCTATCCGAAACTTTCGAATTCGGAGACCGAGGGCCGTCCGGTCCTCGCGGTCGAGCCGCACCACGGCCGCACCGTCCCGGGCGACAGAGCCGCATCCCACCACCGGTCGCGTTCATGCGCCCGGTCGTTCCGCCCCGCTCGAACATCCAGCACCTCACGCACCCCAGCGCGCAGAACGGTCCGCACTCCGATCCGTCCGGACGAGGCGCGGGCCTGTCGGCCGGCCCCGTCCGGCATCCGCAGAGGAGGATGAACAGTGACGAGCACTTCCATGACTTCCCCCGAACGCGGCCCCACGCGTCCGGGCCGGCGTTCCCACGCCCGTAACGCGCTGATCCTGACCATGGCGGCCCTGCTCGCGGGGGCGGGCGTGACCGCCCTCTCCGGCACGGCCGAGGGAGCCGCCTCGACTCTCGCCTCGGCGGCGGCCGGCAAGGGCCGTTACTTCGGCGCCGCCGTCGCCGCCCAGCACCTGGGCGAAGCGCCGTACGTCGCCACGCTCGACACCGAGTTCAACTCGGTGACGCCCGAGAACGAGATGAAGTGGGACGCCCTCGAAAGCACCCGGGGCTCCTTCACCTTCGGCGCCGCCGACCGGATCGTCGACCACGCCCGGAGCCGGGGAATGCAGGTCCGCGGCCACACCCTCGTGTGGCACTCCCAGCTGCCCGGCTGGGTCGGCGGCCTCGGCGCCTCCGACCTGCGGTCGGCGATGAACCACCACATCACCCAGGTCATGCAGCACTACAAGGGCAAGGCAGCCGCCTGGGACGTGGTCAACGAGGCTTTCCAGGACGGCGGCAGCGGCGCCCGGCGCAGCTCGCCCTTCCAGGACAAGCTCGGCAACGGCTTCATCGAGGAGGCGTTCCGCACGGCCCGCGCCGCCGACCCGGCCGCCAAGCTCTGTTACAACGACTACAACACGGACGGCGTCAACGCGAAGAGCAATGCCGTCTACGCCATGGTGCGGGACTTCAAGGCGCGCGGCGTTCCCATCGACTGCGTCGGCTTCCAGTCCCACTTCAACAGCGCGTCGCCGGTCCCCGCCGACTACCGCGCCAACCTGCAGCGCTTCGCCGACCTCGGCGTGGACGTGCAGATCACCGAACTCGACATCGAGGGCTCCGGCAGCGCCCAGGCCACCGCTTACGCCACCGTCGTCAACGCCTGCCTGGCCGTCTCCCGCTGCACCGGGATCACCGTCTGGGGCGTCACCGACAAGTACTCCTGGCGCAGCAGCGGCACTCCCCTGCTGTTCGACGCGAACTACGCCAAGAAGCCCGCGTACACCGCCGTGTTGTCCGCCCTGGGTGGCTCGGACGGCGGAGGCGGCGGAGGCGGCAGCGCCGGCTGCACGGTGTCCTACCGCACGACGGCCGAGTGGAACGAGGGCTACAACGGCCAGGTGACCGTGACCGCGGGCTCCACGGCGATCACCGGCTGGTCCGTCCCGGTCACCGTCACGCCGCCCCAGAGGGTCTCCGCCACCTGGAACGGCACACCCAGCTGGGACACCGGCGGAAACGTCATGACGATGCGGTCGAGCCACAACGGCAGCCTCCCGGCCGGCGGATCGACCAGCTTCGGCTTCACCGTCATGAAGAACGGCACCGGCGGGGCCCCGTCCCTCGGAGCGTGCACCGCCTCCTGACCACCCCGCCCAGCGGCCCTGAAAGGGGTGTGGTGTCCGGTCCCCCGGGTGCCACACCCCGCGACGGTCGGTCCACCGGCACGGGCGGAGCCCGGTCCCGGGACGCCGCCCGTGCGAAGATCCGTTCAGGTGAGCGCTGACGCCGGCCCTGGAAGGTGACGATGTACGCGAAATCCCTCGGTGACGACGGCGCGGAGCTGCGCCCCCTCGAGCCGTGGCAGGCCGGGGAGTTCCTTGCGCACATGGACCGGGGACGGGAGTTCATCGGACAGCACAACGGGCTGCCCGACGTCGTCACGGACCTGGAGTCGAGCAGGGCGTTCCTCCGGGCGTACGCGGAGAGGGCCGCCGCCGACACCGGCCGGATCCACGGCATTTGGGCGGACGGCAGGCTGGTCGGCGCGGTCATCCTCCGGACGATGGACGTCGGCCAGGGCGTCGCCGAGGCGGGCTGCTGGCTGGAGCCGTCGGCGGTGGGCAGGGGCCTGGTGACCCGGGCCGCACGGGCGATCGTCGACTGGGCGATCGAGGAGCGCGGGATCCACCGGGTGGAGTGGGTGGTGTCCTCGGACAACGGGCCCAGCATCGCGGTGGCGCGGCGGCTCGGGATGACGAGGGACGGCGTCCTGCGGGAGAGCCACCCGTTCCGGGGGAGGCGGCACGACGAGGAGGTCTGGTCGGTGCTCGCGCCGGAGTGGCGGGCGGGCGAAGAGGCGTCCTGAGGCCGCATTCCGGGCGGCCGTTGGGTCGCGGGCGTCACCGTCGGATCCCGAACGGGCGCCGGGCGCCCCCTACGGCACCGGCGGATGCCTCGGCGCGGAGGGCCGTGGTGTCCGCACGCCGGAAAGGGCTGACGGGCGTGAACGGTCCCCGTGCCGCATGGGTTTCATGGTGTCCACCCACCGGCTACCGGCCTTCGCGCCAGGTCCTTCCGGCTGATCGTCGTTTCGGGCCCAGCGTGCTGTTCGTGAGCGGGCGGGCGCCGGCGATGGGGCGCCGTGCCGCGCCGACCACGGCCGTGGGAAACACGCTCGGGTGGGCGGGGCCGGGGGCCTCACGATGATCGGTCCCGGGGCCACCGTCGCCGCGACAGGCCACCAGGATCAGCCGGGCGACCGGTCGGTCCGACGGTTGTCCTCCTTCCGTCGGCGCATCTCGTTCCCCCGCGAACCGGCGCCGCGCGCCGGTGACGTCACCCATACTCGCACCAGGAGTCGAAGCCGAGGGGTGGGCGGGTGGCATGCGCTTGTACGTCGATGTGCGTGAGGGTGACTGGTCCGAGGTCGACCACGGTCCGTACGGGGCACGTGTCTCCTGGGCCCTGGACAAGCTGATCGGTGCGGCGGACTTCGACGCCGCCGCCGGTACCGGGCGGTGGCTCGACCTCCACCGGCGATCGAGCGAGAAGGCCTTCGAGATCTCCGTCCCCGACACGGACGCGGCCGTCATGACCGTCGGCGAGCTCAAGGCCCACTGCCTGGCCGAGGCCCGCCGCAGCGGCGCCGCCGGGCCCGAGCAGGTCCCCACGTCCGAGGCGTCCCGCCCCGAGGTCCACGGGTTGTTCCAGGACCGCATCACGGACATCTGGCTCTCCGACCCCGCCACGGACGAGCGGTTGTCCGAGCACCTCACGCTGGCGCGGACCGACCTGACCGACGGCGACCTGCTGGTTCTCTCCATCAAGCACACGGACGCCGGCAGTTACCTGATGGCCGGCCCGCCGAACCCGGCCGAGCTGCTCCGGTGGCTCCAGGTGGCCGAGAACGCGACGGCCCCCGCGGGCGGCCCGCGCCTGTGGGGTGTCCTCCTGTACACCGACGCCGACGTGGAGCTCGCGACCTATGTCCGCACCCACTTCGACGACCTGAACGTCCTGTCCGGGCCCGCCACCCGGGTCTTCGTCGTGGAGCGGCGCGCCACCTGGGCCACGGCCAAGCAGTACTGGCGCCGCCACCTGGAGCCCGAGCTGTACCGGGTCATGTCCGCCATGCACTGGCTCCGGTGGACCCCGTACGACCCCCAGGGCGCCTACGAGATCGCCTCGCTGCTCGGTCTCGGCCCCGAACTACTCCCCTGCCTCGTGTTCTTCCACTCCCCCGAGGGTCCGCTCCACGAAGGCGAGAAGATCGTCTTTCCCATCGAGCACACCTCGACGGCCTACCTCCGCTCCCTCTTCGGGGCCATCGACAGGGGCCTGGGCCCGGTCGCCGCCTCCGTCCGGTCCCCCCAGGCCGACAGGGCGCGCCGATGGCTCGAGCGGTACGGGCCCACCTCCGACTACTACGGCGCCTTCGCCGCAGAGGAGGAAACCCGGCAGTACGCCCCGGCTCCGGACGCCATCCGCAACCTCCTTGCCCCCGGTCGCGCGGCCGACGCCGCCGCCTTCGCCGCCGTACGCGCGGCCGAAGCGGCGATCAAGGCCGCGCTGCGGCCGCTCGTCCCCTCACCGCCGGGCCTCACCGTCCACAACAGCCACGTCGTCGTCTCAGGGACCACAGGAGCAGAAGTGTCGGAGAACTTCTATTTCCAGGGCGAGAACACCACGTTCATCAACCGCCCCCAGGACACCGTCATCCGCGACTTCCAGAACACGTACGCCGCGGCGCCCGGCGCCGATGACCTCGCCCGCCTCCTTCAACTCGTCCTGTCCAGCAGGGACGTGGCCGCCCCCGACCGGGAAGCGGCGGCGGCGGCCATCCACGAGGTGGCCCGCATCGGCGCGGCCCCCGAGCCGGACCTCCCCGCCGTCAGGACCCGCGTCGAACGTCTCCGGGAGCTGCTGGCCGCGAGCGCCGACATCGCTCAGCCCGCGCTGGCGATCCTCGCGTCACTCACCGCGTACTTCTCGGCCTAGGGGGGGTCGCGGCGGACGCCCGCCCGGCGGTCCCTCCGCCGGGCGGGCGGCTGTGCTACGAAGTCCGGCCCGGCGCGTCGAAGCTGGTGAACGCGGATCGCTTCGGCAGCCGGTAGGTCTCGCGGCCGGTGATCGCGTTGAGGATCGTGGCGTTGCGTACGGCGCCGATGTCGAGGTTCGGTGACGAGACGCCGTGGCTGTGGATCTCCGCGTTGGCCACGAAGACGCGTCCGCCGACGCCTTCGGTGAGCTCCAGTGAGTGGTCGAGCCGCACCCGGGGACGGCCACGCGCGTCGCGCACCGGAAGGCCGTCGATGGGGCGCATGAACGCGGGTGTTCTGTTGCGGTAGCCCGTCGCCGCCACCACGAGGTCGGTGGTGTGCTCGAAGCCCTGACCCGTGTCCCGGTGCCGGCAGGTCAGGACGGTCCGCCCCGCCGCGTCGACGCCGGCCGACTCGACGGTGATGCCGAAGCGCAGTTCCACGTCGGCGAGGCCGTGCTCCAGCTGGCGTCGGTAGAGCAGTTCGTGGATCTCCTCCAGGGTGTCGGTGGAGACGCCCTTGTAGAACTGCCACTGCTCCCCGACGAGCCGGTCGCGTACGTCCTCCGGCAGGGTGTGGAAGTACTGCATGTACGCCGGGGTGGTCATCTCCAGGACCAGTTTGGTGTAGTCGAGCGGCGCGAACGACCGGGTGCGGGTCAGCCAGCTCACCGCCGGGCCGCCCTCGATGTTGCGGCCGAGCAGGTCCACCGTGACCTCCGCGCCCGACTGGCCGGAGCCGATGACCGTGACCTTGCCGGCGGCGGCCACGTCGGAGGTCCGGTACAGGTAGTCGGAGGTGTGCAGCAGCCTCTCGGGCGGCAGCCCGGCCAGGGCCTCCGGGACGTGCGGCGCGGTACCGATGCCCACGACCAGGTCGCGGGCGTGCAGGCGCAGCCGGGTTCCGTCGCCGCGTACGGCGTGCACGGTGAACCGTTCCGCCGCGGCGTCCCAGTGGATCTCCTCGGCCCGGTGCGAGAAGCGCACCGAGGGCAGTTTCGCCGCCGCCCACCGCAGGTAGTCCTCGTACTCGCGGCGCGACGGGAAGAAGTTCTCCCGGACGGTGAACGTGTAGAGCCGGTCCATGTCGTGCAGATAGGCGAGGAACGACAGGGGGTGGCTGGGTGCGACGAGGGTGACGAGGTCGGCGAGGAAGTTCACCTGCATCGATGCGTCGCCGAACATCATGCCGCGGTGCCAGGTCAGCTCGGGCTGTTGTTCCAGGACCACCAGGTCGAGGTCGTCCACGGTCGAGGCGAGGGCGGCCAGGCCCAGGTTGAAGGGGCCGCAGCCGATGGCCACCACATCGTGTTCGCTGACGTTGTGTTCACTGACGGTGCCGGTCATCGGGGCATGTCCTCCTCGTGGCGCGGGTGGACCATCAGGGCGGCGGTCTTGTCGGGGAAGGTCACCTCGCCGACGTGGCGGAACCCGGCGGCGGCGAACGCCTTCAGTGAGGGGCCGTTGGTGACGTCCGGCTCGGCGACCACCCGGGTGCACGCCGGGTCCGCGGCCAGCAGACCCTCGGCGAGGGCGCGCAGCAGGGACCGGCCCAGGCCCTTGCCGGTGCGGCCCGCCTCGCCGATGGCGATGTGGACACCCAGATCGTGGGGCAGCTCGGCGTACTGTCCGGCGAGCCGGTCCCGTACCACCCGGTACACCTCGATGTACGCCAGCGGCCGGCCGTCCAGGTCGATCAGGACGGGCAGGATCGCGTCGCCCGCGAGATGCCCGGCGATCTCCTCGTACCAGCGCTCGCGCGGCCATGCCTGGTGCCAGAAGGCGTCGATGTGGGGGGACCGCATCCAGCCGTGGACCAGGTCGAGGTCGGCGCCCTCCGCCCGCGCGACCCGCGCCGACCAGGGGGCGGCGAGGAGCGGGAGCGGTGGGCCGGGAACGGTGGCGGCCGGGTCGTGGTCCACCGACCGGGGTGCCGACGTCATGCCGCTGCCTCCTTGAGCGGGTTGGGGGCGTCCAGGTAGACGGACTGGGCGTCGAGCGGGGCGAGGACCTCGTCGATGCCGTGCAGCCGGGTGAGCAGGTTGCCCTTGCACGGAAGGGTGTCGGCCTCCAGCCAGCGGCGCGCCAGCCGGTCGCCGTCCGGCCCGGCCTCGGCGAGCGCCGGCAGTGCGGTCCGCAGTCGGCCGGCGAGTACGGCGAGCAGGTCGCGCTCGTCCGCCAGGCCGTCGACCGCGAGGCAGCCGATGACCGACAGGGCCTGGTTGCGCAGCAGGTAGTAGGAGAGGCGGTCGTCGACGAGCGCGTCGTCGACGACGGCGAGGGTGGAGGAGTCGGCGCCGAGCCGCTTCAGCAGACCGGGCAGGTACGAGGTCGCCAGGTAGTAGCCCTGGTTGTCGCGGAAGGTGGAGCCGGTGACCCGGCCCCGGGCGTCCAGGCGGACGAGGGTGTTCTGCTGGTGGGCCTCCAGGCCGATGCCGGTGGCGGCGTACAGGTGCAGCATGGGCACCAGCACCTTGTCGGTGTAGTCGGCGGTCCACTGCTCGGCCGCGCCGGAGCCGAGCGAGGCGACCAGGTCACCGAGCGCGCTGCGGCCGAGGCCGGGGCGGGGTGCCACCAGGCCCACCAGGCAGCGCAGGCCGTCGATGCCGTCGGGGACTTCGCGCACGGCGACGTCGAGGCCGGTCACGTCCGGCCCTTCCGGGCGCCCGGGTTCGTCAACGGCGAGCCAGGCGGGGTCGCGGGTGATGGCGAACCCGGGATGGGAGAGGAGCGTGGAGTCGGCGTACCCGGCGTCGAGGAGCCGGTTGATCTCCAGGCCGCGGCGCAGCTCCGTACGGGTGGACTCACGGCGGGAGTTGGTCAGCCGCAGACCGAGGGAGAGTTTCAGCATCACGTCGGCGTCCGGCCGGTACACCGTGCGCACGCTGGACGTCGGCCACCACTCGGGGCCGAGCTCGCCCAGCGGCTTCAGCGCGCCGGAGGCGATCAGGGCCTTGACGCGGGGGCGGTGCAGCAGGTCCCGGGCCTGCCAGGGATGGGCGGGCACCAGTACCCGCCCGTCGTCCAGGCGCCGTTCGGCCAGGTCGGCGAGGAGGGCGATGGTGTCGCGGCCCTGCAGGGAGGGGGCTCCGGCCACCGCGTCGTGGGAGACGACGGACTCGTCGGCGGCGAACCAGTGCAGCCGGAAGGAGCCGCGCAGTTCGGGCGAGAAGGCGGCGGCGTCGTTGTCCGAGATGCCGTCGCGGCTCTTGGGCGCGGGGTGGTTGAGGTGTCCGAGGAGCAGGGCCTGTTCCGCGTCGAGGAAGCCGTCCACGCCGGGCGGCGGCTGCGGGTGCGCACGCCGGTCGGAGATGAACGCGGCGACCCGGCGTACGGATTCGGCGGTGCGCTCGACGAGGTCGGCGACCTCTCCGGCCGGGACTCCGCCGGGTCGGCCGCCGCCGCGTACCGCCGCCTCGGTCGACAGCAGCGCGACCGCCGTCACGGGGTCGGCGACCGGGCCGAGGGGGCCTCCGGGGCCCTCCAGGCGGGCGGGGGCGAACCGGTGCCAGCCGGTGGGCGAGCAGTGCGTGACCTCGGTGACGAGGGCCAGTCCGGCGGTCGGCAGTTCGACCCGGAGCGGGCCGGGGGCGACGGGTGTGCCGGTCTCGCGCAGCCAGCACCGCAGCAGGGCCTCGATGTGGGCGTGTTCGGCGGCGCCACGGGCGTCCAGCTCGTGCAGGGGGTCCCCCTGGGCGGCCCGGGTGGTTGCCGCCGTGGTGGTGATGCTCATGCGGCGCCCTCCTCGATGAGTCGTTCACAGGTGCGGCCGGCGTCGAGGACCGAGTCCACGAGCCCGTCGATGTCGTCGGTGGTGGCGGTGGGGTTGAGCAGGGTGAACTTCAGGCACACGCGCTTGCGGGAGCCGGGGCCGCCGGTCACGGCCTCGGTGCGTCCGATGAGGGCGGTGCCGGACTCCAGCAGCCGTCGGCGCAGTGCGCCGTTGAGGTCGTCGGCGAGGGACTCGTCCCGGCCGCGGTAGCGGAACACCACCGTGGTCAGCTCGGCCGGGGCGACGAGCTCCAGTTCCGGTTCGGCGAGGATGCGCCGTTCGGCGTGGCGGGCCAGGTCGTGGCAGGCGTCGACCATGCGTCCGATTCCGGTGCGGCCGTACGCCAGCAGCGTGGCGGCGGCCTTCACCGCGTCGGGGCGGCGGGTGGTCTGCAGGCTGCGGCCGAGCAGGCCGTCGTAACCGGCCTCGGAGTCGTCGACCGGGTTGAGGTAGGCGACCTCGCGGTCGAGGGAGGTGAACGCGGTGGGGTCGGAGACGAGCAGCACGCTGGTGGCGGCGGGCTGCCAGCCGATCTTGTGCAGGTCGAGGGTGAGGGAGTCGGCGAGCTCCAGGCCCGCCAGGCGGGTGGCGAGCCGTCGCGAGAAGAGCGCGCCGAAGCCGTAGGCGGCGTCGACGTGCATCCAGACGCCGTGTCCGGCGGCGATCTCGGCGATCTGCGGGAGTGGATCGATGGAGCCGAAGTCGGTGGTGCCGGCGGTGGCGACCACCGCGACCGGGGTCCGGTCCGGGCCGAGCGCGTCCAGGGCGGCGGCCAGGGCGTCCGGCCGCATGCGGCGGTGTTCGTCGACCGGCACCGGGTGCACGGCGGCTTCGCCGAGTCCGAGTGCGGCGCAGGCCCGGTGGGTGGAGAAGTGGGCGAGTTCGGAGCAGAACACCACCGGGCCCGGCAGGGCGCCCACTCCGTGGGCGCGGGCGTCGACACCGCGCCGGTGGGCGGCGGCGTCCCGGGCGAGCAGCAGCCCCATCAGGTTGGACAGGGACCCACCGGGGGTGAGCACGCCGTCGGCGCGCTCCCCGAGTCCGGCCAGCGAGGTCAGTACGCCGATGAGCCAGCGTTCGACGGCGATGGCGGAGGGGCCGGAGTCGTAGGTGTCCAGCGAGGCGTTGCCCGCGCTCGCCAGGGCGTCGGCGGCGACCGCGACCGCCAGTGACGGCGGCTGGAGGTGGGCGGCGGCCCGGGGGTGGGACAGGTCGATGCCGTGCTCGATCAGCACGGTCGCCAGCAGCTGGAGGGCGCCCTTGGTGCCGAGGCCCTCGGCGGGGAGCTCGGTCGGTCCGAGGGCCGCCGCCGCGGCGGCGAGCACGTCGGCCGGGGTGCCGGCCGGTATCGGGCCGTCGGGGCGGCGGACGGTCGTCGCGGTGTCGATCGCCTCGGTGAGCGTGGCGAGGACCTCGGCGAGCCCGTCGTGGGATCCGGCGAGCGCGGACGGCGGGAAGGGGGCCGGCAGGGGCCGGGTCTCGGTCAACGGTGTCACGCCCTGTCTCCTCGGTCCTCGGCCAGCGGGTTGGGGTGCGTGCCGTTCGGGTACAGCGCGTGGCGCAGGGCGCGGTCGGTGTACCGGGTGACCACGATCCGGTCGCGGTTCAGGCCGTACCGGGGGATCTCGGGGGTGAGCAGGTCGTATGCGGCGAACCGCTCGGACAGCTCGGGGAACCGCTTCTGGAAGTCCAGGATCGTCTGCCGCACCAGCCGCCAGAACACCTTCTCCGGTACGCCGAGCCGGTCGGCGCACAGCGGCGCGAGGTAGCGGAAGTGCCCGACGAAGACCTGGTCCATGACGTGCTGTTTGATGATGGAGGGGTGCTTGCGGGGCAGCACGTGGTCGTGCCCGTCCGGCTCCGGGCCGCGCTCGGGTACGTCGGTGAACGACACGCACACGTCGTCCACGAAGTCCTTCAGGTACAGCCGGGTGGGTACGTCGTGCTCGTCGTACCCGATCAGGGTGTTCTGGCCGTGCGGGTTGAAGGTGACCCCGTACCGGTACAGCACGTGCAGGATCGGCACGAGCAGCGTGTCGAAGAGGCGGCGCAGCCACTCCTGCGGGTCAAGTCCTGAGGCGCGGACGAGTTCGGCGACGAACGCGTCCCCGGCGTTGTCGACGTGCAGCAGGGAGGCGAAGGTACGGACCCGCTCGCCGGGGTCCTTGCGCGCCGAGACCGACTCGCGCCAGATGCAGCCCAGGGTCTCCAGGTGCTGGTAGGGCGCGTCGTCCAGCTTGGACAGGTAGGGGTGGCGCACGGTCACCGAGGCCACCTCGCCGAGGAACACGGTCCGGCACTCGTCGGTGAGGAAGGCGTCCCGCTCCACGAGGCCGTGCAGCCACTGGGTGACGACGGGCGCGCCCATGGTGCAGTGGGGTGGTATGCCGCGCCAGACAAGGGTGTTGAGGATTTTCAGCGGCAGTTTGACGTCGTACCGCTCGGGGGTGGTGACGTTGGCCATCGTACGGATGGACTGGCCCGGCAGGTAGGCGTCCGCGCTCTGTCCCAGCGGGATGATGCGGCGCTGTGCCACGTCGGCGGCGTGCAGGATCTGGACGGCGTGGTCCCACTGCCAGGGGTGCACCGGCATCCACACGTAGCCCTGGGGGTCGACGCCGGCCTCCTCCAGGACGGAGGTGAACCGGGCCCGGGTGTCCGGGTCCAACTCCCGGGCCAGGATGTCGTTTTCGGACAGCTCGGAGGTGCCGCGGAACTCGGCCAGGCCGCGGTGGACGGCGATCCACTGGAGTGTCAGCGATTGCGCCGACTCGGGCGCGTACCGGCGTACGTCGGTGGCGGAGAAGCCGATCCGGCCCTTGTTGGCGACGAGGAGGTTGTGCCCGGTCATGCGGCACTCCAGCTCCGTGTGGCCCAGTGCGCGCAGCTCGGCCACGGTCTCGCCGCCGTGTGTGATGCGGGCGGCGTCGACGGCCAGGGTGGCGGAGAGTTCGGTGAAGTAGGTGGCGACGGTCGACGGGTCGCTGTCGATCGTCGAGGCCGCCTCCATCAGGAACTGCTGGGCGTCCCAGGCCGGTTGTGCGATGGTGTTGCCGAGCATGCTCGTGGCGGTACGGGTGATCGACCCGGGGTCGACCCGCAGCCAGCCGAACGCTCCGGGAGTGGCGGTGAACGCGTAGGTGGTCCCGCTGTCGAGGTCGACGCGGTACACGCCGTCACCGGTCTCGACCGCCTTGAGCATGTCCTCGAAACACCACTCCCCTATCGCTTTGGCGAGAAGTCTCCGGTTGGCCTCCCGCCAGGCCTCGGGGGCCACATCGGGCAGGGCGGGCACGGGGTGGTCGGCGGGGATGGGCATCAGGCAGCTCCGATGTCTGTCCGGATCATTGCGCTCGAACGCCTGGACGTCCAAACGGGGTTGAGATTAGGTTAGGCTTACCTTAAAGGGCAAGGTCAACTTTCGGCCAGAGGGCCGTAGTTGACGCTCCGACATGTCGTGGAGAGCGGTGATCAGTGGTGCGGTACAACCGCCGTACGCCCCGATGGACGTTCGCCCTGGTCAGTGCGGGCGGCGTGATGATGACGCTGGACGTGACCGTCGTGAACGTCGCGCTCTCCGGCATCGCCCGGGATCTTCAGACCGGGCTCGGACCCGTCCAGTGGACCGTGTCCGCGTACTCGCTGGCCTTCGGCGCACTGCTGCTCACGGCAGGGGCGCTCTCCGACCGCATAGGGCGCCGGACCGTCTTCACCGCCGGGATGGGGCTGTTCACCCTGGCTTCGGCGGCGTGCGGCCTCGCACCGGACATCGGCACGCTCATCGCCGCGCGGGCCGCCCAGGGACTGGGCGGCGCCATGGTGTTCGCGCCCACTCTCGCGCTGCTCGCCGCCGCGTACGAAGGCGCCCGCCGTCAGGCCGCGATCGCCGCGTTCGCGGCGATCGCCTCCGCCGCCGGCGCGCTCGGGCCCGTCGTCGGTGGTGCGTTCGTCCAGGGACTCGGCTGGCGTTGGATCTTCCTGGTCAATGTGCCCATCGGCGTCCTGGTCGTGGCCGGCGCGCTCGCCCGCATGCCCGAATCGGCGCCCCCGCGCGCCTTGGGGCGCCGACTGGACCCGCTGGGCGCCGTGCTCGGCGTCGGGGCGCTCCTGGCGCTCCACTATCCCCTCGTCACGGGCGCGGAGGTGGGGTGGACGGCACCGGAGGTGCTGCTCTCGGCCGCCGTCGGGGGCGTCCTGGCCGTGGCCCTCGTGGTCAGTCAGCGCCGCGGCGACGGGCTGATCGACATGACGCTGCTGCGGATCCGGATGTTCTCCGGCGCCGCGGTACTGGGCTTCCTCGCCCGGCTGTCCAGCCTCGGGGTCCTCGCCTTCCTCACGCTGTGGCTGCAGAGCACCCACGCGTACTCCCCGCTCGAAGTCGGACTCAGCCTCCTGCCGTTGACGGGCAGCCTGCTGGTGGCCGGCCTGTTCGTCGCCCGGCTGCAGAAGACGTTCTCCGCCGGCGCCCTCGTCTCCGCCGGCTTCGCGGCACAGGGACTCGGGCTGCTCGGCCTGGCCGCCGCCGGCGCCGTGGACTCGGGCGGAACGGGCGCCGGCCGGACCGCGACGGTCGCCGGGCTGGTCCTGCTCGGCGTCGGCGGCGCCGTCATCTTCCCTCCCCTGATGGGCGTGGCCGTGAGCGCGGTGCCCACGGACCGGGCGGGGATGGCCTCCGGGCTGACCAACGCCTGCTATCCGCTCGGCACGGCGACGGGAGTGGCCGTCTTCGGGGCCCTGTTCTCCGCCCGCCTGGGAGCCGGCCTGGGCGCGGAGGCGGAGGCGGGCGCGGGGGCGGCCGGCCTGGGTGCCGGGGTGGGTGGGGCGGGCGGCGAGGGCGGCGTCACATCGCTGCGGGAGGCTGTCGGGACCGGGCGGTTCGAGCTCGTCGACCCCGTGCTGCTGCCGCTCGCCCGGTCCGCGTTCTCCGGCGCGTTCACCGCCGTGTGCCTGGCCTCCGCGCTCGTCTGCCTGCTCGGCGTGGTGGCCGCACGCGCGCTCGGCCCCGGGGCGCAGGCCGTCGGCGGGACCACGAAGCGCCCCCGGTCCCGTATCGCCCAGCCCTCCTGAACCGCCGTGCCCCGGCTCACAGCTCCCGGGTCCGGCGCAGCAGCCACACCAGGTACGGGGCCCCGACCAGGGCGGTGACGATGCCCACGGGGATCTCGGTCGGGGCGAGCAGCCAGCGGCCCAGGGCGTCCGACGACACCACCAGGACCGCTCCCAGCACCGCGGCCATCGGCACCATGCGCGCGATGCTGTTGCCGACGACGCGCCGGGCCAGGTGCGGGGCGACCAGCCCGACGAAGCCGACCGCGCCGACCGCCGCCGCCGTACCCGCCGCCAGCACGGCGCCCGCGCCGAGGACGAGCAGCCGGGCGCGGCCCAGCTCCAGCCCGAGGGCGCGCGGCAGTTCGTCGCCGAGGGAGAGCAGGTTCACCGGCCGCGCGGCCAGTACGAGCACCACCCCGACCAGCGCGGGCAGGGCCAGCCAGGCCAGCGCGGTGAAGTCACGGGCGTAGGTGCTGCCGGCGAGCCAGCCCAGCGCGGAGGAGACGTTCATCTGCACGCTGACCACCATGATGTTGACCAGCGCCATCGAGGTGGCGGCGGCACCGAGGCCGACCAGGACCACCCGGGTCGGATCCAGTCCGGTCCGGCCCCCCTTGCGGCTTCCTCGCGCGACGAGGACCACAAGGGCGAGCATCAGCAGACCGCCGATTCCCGCCGCGGCCGGCAGCGCCACCAGCGGCGCCGACGGGACGACGACGATGACCGCGATCGCGCCCAGGGACGCCCCGCCGGTGACGCCGACGAGCCCCGGTTCCGCCAGTGGGTTGCGTACGACCGCCTGCACGGCGGCCCCGGCCACCGCCAGGCAGGCACCGGCCAGGGCGGCCACCAGGATGCGCGGCAGCCGGTAGTCCACCACCGCCTCGGTGATCTGCTCCGCGGAGCCGAACAGCGCGGCACCCAACTGGCTCCAGGTGATCTCCACGTCCCCGACGCGCAGCGAGAGGACCATCGCGACGGCCAGGGCGGTCAGCCCGCCGCCGAGCGCCACGGCGTAGGCGGGAGCGCGGCGCCGGTCGGAGACGACGACCGCCGCGCCCGTGTCGGCGTCGCCGGTGCTGACCCGCCGGGCCAGCGCCATGAAGACCGGTCCGCCGATCAGCGCGGTGACCACACCGACCGGGATCTCCGCGGGCTGTGTGGCGGACGGCGCCACGATGAGCTGGGCCGCCGCGTCCGCGCCGAGCACGAGCGCGGAGGCCAGCAGCGCCGCCGTCGGGATGAGCAGCGCGTGCGTACGGATGCCCAGCTGCCGCACGATGACCGGGGCGATCAGGCCGACGAAGCCGATCGGTCCGGCGAGCGCGACGGCCGCGGCGGACAGCAGCACCGCGACGAGGAAGGCGGCGGGGCGGACGCGTTCGACGCGTACGCCCATGGCCTCGGCGGTCTCGTCGCCGAGCGCCAGGAGGTCCAGCGGGCGCGCCAGGAACGGCGCGATCAGCGCGCCGACGGCGACGACCGCGCCGAGGACGAGCGGCCGTTCCAGACCGGACTGCATCAGGGTGCCGTTGCCCCAGAAGAACAGCCCCCGGGTCGCCTGCACGTCGAGCATCTGGAGGAACTCGGCACCCGCGGTGCAGGCCAGGGCGACGCTCGCACCCGCGAGCAGCACCCGCCCGGGTGTCATCACACCGCCGCTGCTGAGCAGATACACCACGGTGACGGCCACGAGCCCGCCGAGGAACGCCGCTCCACCGGCGGGGATCGGGCCGAGGCTGATCCCGGTGAAGGCCACGAGCACCACGGCGAAGTACGCCCCGGCGTTCACGCCGAGCGTGTCGGGGGCCGCCAGGGGGTTGCGGGTCGCGCCCTGGACGAGCACGCCGGACACACCGAGCGCGACGCCGACGACGAGTCCGGTCAGGGTGCGCGGCAGGCGGCTGCCGACCAGGACGTCCCCGGTGCGCGGATCGCCGTGGCCGAGGAGCAGGTCCACCATGTCGCCGATGCCCACGCCGGACGCCCCGAGCCCGAGGTGGACCACGGCGACCAGGCACAGGACGAGGGACAGGGCGCACCCACGAGCACGGCTCGTGGGCGGCGGCCGAGCAGACGGGCGGCGGGTGCGGCCGTCGTCAGTCCTTCCGGGGCCATCAGACCTTCAGAGCCTTGCCGGTCTCGTCGAGGATGTGCATCGCCGACAGTGGACCGCCGAACAGCCAGGTGCCCGGGTCGAGCGGCAGGGCCTTGTCGTTCTTGACGAAGTCAAGGCCCTTCCACACCGCGTTGTCCGCGAAGTCACCGGTGAACGGGTTGTCGTTGTCGGCGGCGACGTACAGGAAGGTCGCGTCCTTCTCGACCTTGGTCAGTCCCTCGACGCCGACCGTGGTCATGCCCCAGGCGTCGGCCTGGCCCTTCCAGCCGTTCTTCAGCCCGGCGAGGTTCAGCACCTGGGGCGCGATCGCGTCGTCGGTGAGCATGCGGATGGAGGCGGTGCCGTTGGCGGTGAAGCCCTGCGCGAGCGCGTACTTCAGGCCGCCCTTGCCCGCCTTGTCCAGCCGTCCCTTGAGGTCGGCGGCCTTGGTGTCGATCTGCTGGGTGACCTCGGCGGCCTTGTCCTCCTTGCCGACCGCCTTCGCCAGCTCGCCGAAGTTCTTCTTCATCGTCTCGAGCTGCGGCTTGGTGGTGTACGTGAACGACAGCACGGGCGCGATGGCCTGGAGCTGCTTGAGGTTGGCCTTCGACCGGTCGTTGTCGATGACGATGAGGTCCGGCTGCAGAGCCCTGATCTTCTCCAGGCTCGGCTCGTTGCGGTCACCCACGTCGGTCACCTTGTCCGGCAGGCCCGCGCCCTTGGCGGTGATCCAGGTGCCGTAGCCCTTGTTGTCGGCGTTGCCCGCCGGGGTGACCCCGAGGGCGACCAGTTCCTCGGCGTACGTCCACTCCAGCGTCACCACCTTCGTGGCGGGCTTGTCGAGGGTGACCTTGCCCTGCGCGGTGTCGACGGTGATCGAACCCTCGGCGGCCTTGTCCCCACCCGTCTTGTTGTCCGTGGTCTCCCCCACGGTCCCGGACCCGCAGCCGACGGCGGTGAGGACGAGTGCCACAGCGGTACCGCCCGTCGCGAGGGCGCGCAGCATTCTCTGCATGGTCGGATCTCTCCTTGTGTAGGGGTGGTGCGGGCGGAACCGTCCTGGGGGAGACGGGCGTTCAGGAGGTGGGGAAAGGCTCGGCCGAGGGCTCGGAGCGCTGGGGGAAGCAGGCCAGGTAACCGGTCGACGGATCACGGACGACGCTGACGCGCAGGCCGAAGGCGCGCTCGATCACGTCCGGGGTGAGCACGTCCTGGGCCGCTCCCGCGGCGGCGATGCCACCGTCGGCGACGACCACGACATCGTCCGCGTAGGCCGCCGCCTGCATCAGGTCGTGCAGCACGACGCCGCAGGCGATGCCGTGCTCACGGGCCAGCCGCCGCACGACGTCGAGCACCTCGAACTGGTGGCGCATGTCGAGGTACGTGGTGGGCTCGTCCAGCAGGAGGACCCCGGCGCGCTGGGCCAGCACCATGGCCAGCCAGGCCCGTTGGCGTTCACCGCCCGACAGCTCGTCGAGCCTGCGGTCGACGAGGGGCGCCGCGTCCGTGACGTCGAGCGCCCAGTCGATCGCCTCCGTGTCCTCGCTCGTGTGCCGGGCGAGGGCACCGCGATGGGCGTACCGGCCGTGCCGTACGAGCTCTCGCACCGTCACCCCGGCCGGCGCCTGTGACGTCTGCGGAAGGAACGCCAGCCGTTGGGACAGGGTGCGGCGGGCGAGTGAACCGAGCGGTACGCCGTCGATGCGCACGTCACCGCCGATCGGTGGCAGAAGACCGGCCACCGTGCGCAGGAGGGTCGACTTGCCGCAGCCGTTGGGACCGACGAGGACGGTGATCGCGCCGGCTCGAAGCGACAGGTCCACCTGCTTCAGCACCGGACGGCCGCCATGCCCGACGTCGAGGTCCTTCGCCACCAGGCGGACGTCGCCCATGGACACCACATTCCTTCCCCGAGTCGACCTGACGGCGCCACGATACAACTTAGGTTAGGCAGTCCTAATGGTTGGGGTCTGATCTTCCAACTTGTGACCGTGTCGATACCTCGCGCACCACCACGCGCCCCGGTCACGCCCTCAATGCCGCTTGTTACGCACGGCACTTGCGTGTAGGGGTGCACTGGTTCGGCCAGGTACCGCCGGGGTCGGGGAACCGGGGGCCTGGCCGCGCGGCGACGTGGGGAAGCGCGCACCGGCTTTCCGCGCATGCGCGTCGAGCGGGTTTTCACGTACACGTGGCACACGAGCCCGGAGAGAAGGGCGCACCGGTCCTCTCCGTCGCCTACGAGTCGGCGGAGGACGGGCGGCGCCGGCCGCTGCTCGCGGGGCTGCCCGTCTTCAGCGTGCTACCGGCCTTCGACGACCTCGCGCACCTGCGGGAGGTCGCCCGGCGGTGCTCGAACTGCCGCGAACCCCGGCGCTGCGAGCGGGAGTTCCAGCTCTGCGAGGAGGATCGCTTCGCCATCCTGCGGGTCGGCCGTGAACCGGAGGACGAGCCGCGCGCCTCCTGCGTGTCCCGGTCGTGCCTCTTCGTCCCCGGCAGGCCGGGGACGAGCTCCCTCGGCCTGGAGGTGATCTGCGAGGACGTCGACGTGGCCCGCGCCCACGCCGAGGCACGGGCCCTCCTGGCAGTGCTGGACGAGGCGGCCTAGCCATGCCCGTCGCGGGCACGCGGACGCCTGACGCGCGAGGCGGCAGGCGTCGCACGTCAGGCGTCAGGCGTCCTTCAGTTCGTCCGCCACGTGTCGCACCACGTCCAGCGAGGAGTGCAGCGCCTCACGGGACGCGGCGCGCGCCACGCGCAGCCTCTTGGAGCCGTAGTGGACGAGGACCGAGGCCCCGGAGGCGTAGGCGAGCGTGAGTGCGCCGGCGGCCCGCCGGGGGTCGCAGACGCGCTCCAAGGCGCGCAGCAGCGCCGTGTGCGCCGACACCACGGCGAGAAGGCCGCACGCGCCGCCGGCCGCCAGCGTCAGGATGCCTTGCCGCGCCTCCTCCACGCCGAGGGCCGCCTCCTCCCACACGTCGTCCATCACCTCACGAACCTCCGTGCGAACGTCTTGGGCCACCGGCTGCATGGGGCGCGCGTACCCGCTGCCCGGCCGGGCACACCCGGGGCGGCGCGAGCACGACCGAGCCGGCCGGGGAAGGCGGTCATCCCCGGCCGGACAGTAATCAGGGGGCGTTGTCGCCCGCCCTGACCGGAGTGCCGGCCAGGATGGTGGGTTCCACCTCCTCGTAACGCCGGCGCTCGTCGCCCGCCTTCCGGTCATGGAGGACCGTGGCGAGCCAGCCGGCCAGGAAACCGAGCGGGATGGAGACGATGCCGCTCGTCGTGAACGGGAACCAGTTGACGTCGTGGTCGGGGAAGACCGACTGCGGTGAGCCGGACATGAGGTTGCTGCCGCTCATCAGGATCAGGGCGGCGAGGGTGCCCACGATGAGGGTGGCGAGCAGGCCCGTGCGGGTGTAGCGGCGCCAGAAGAGGCTGAACACGAGCGCCGGGGCGATCGCGGAGGAGCCGACGCAGAAGGACAGGGTCAGCAGTGCCTGAAGGTTCAGGTGCCGGGCGCCGGCCGCGATCGCGATGGCGACGAGCCCGATGCCCGCCGCGGCGGTCCGGGCGAGGGCCATCTCCGTGGACTGTCGCAGGGTGGCCTTGCGCCGCAGCCCGTGCGCGATGAGGTCGTGCGCCAGCGTGTTGGCGCAGGCGAGGGTGATCCCCGCGACCGAGGCGAGGAGGGTGAGGAAGATCGCCGTGGCCACCGCCGTGAACAGCAGGGTCTCGAAGGGGTCCGGCTCAGCACCCATCACTGCCTGACTGACCATCAGAAAGGCTGTCTGTCCCTGTGGGTCCCCGGCGACGAGGCCCTTGTGGCCGACGATCGCCGCCGCTCCGAAGCCGATGACCGCGAGCAACAGGCAGGTGACGACGACCGTCGAGACGGCCCAGGACATCGAGCGCCGCACGGCTGTCGCACTGCGCGAGCTGAACACGCGCATCGTGATCTGCGGCAGCACGGCCGCGCCCAGCACGATCGTCAGCTGCGTGGAGATCATGTCGATGTCGTCACCCCCGAACTGCATGCCTGAGGCGAGATACGCCTCCCCCGCCCCGCTCCCCTCCTTGGCGGCGTCCAGCAGGACCGGCAGGCTGAAGTCGAAGCGGTCGAGGACGAGCACCGCGATGGCGGTGGCGGCGCCCAGCAGGACGACGGTCTTGACGATCTGGATGAAGGCGGTGCCCTTCATGCCGCCGATCGCCGCGTAGGCGATCATCAGCAGGCCGAGAAACACGATGGCCCCGGTCTTGAAGCCGTCGGCGTGGAAACCGAGCACGACGGCGAGCAGGTCACCCGCGCCCGCCAGCTGGAAGATCACCAGCGGCAGCAGCGCGGCCAGGGTGACCACGGCCGCGGTGATGCGCACCACCGGGCCGGGGGCACGGCGGGTGAGGACGTCGCCCATCGTGAACCGGCCGGCGTTGCGCAGGGGTTCGGCGAGCAGGAACATCATGAGGACCAGCGACAGCACGGTGCTCAGGGTGAGCGTGACGCCGTCGAAGCCGAGCAGCGCGATGATGCCGATGGTGCCCAGCACCGTGCCGGCCGAGATGTAGTCACCGGCGAGGGCGAGGCCGCTCTGCATGGGCGACAGCGAGCGGTAGCCGGTGTAGAACTCGCCCAGGTCACCGTGGTCGGGCCCGGTCATCACACACACCAGCAGGGTGACGGTGATGACGGCGATGAACGCGACCAGCGACATGGTCTGCGCGTCGGAACCGAACTCGGTCATGACCGGGCACCTCCCACGGGGCCGCCGGGCCACGGCCACTGCTCCCGGCCACCGGGGTGTCCGGGACCATCCGCCCGCGGGCCGGCGCCGATCCCGCGGTCGCGGGGCTCCCGTGCCTCCCGAGCGGTGCGCTCCCGGATGGCCGCCGCGAGCGGGTCGACGCGGTGGCGTGCGATGCGTTCGTACAGGGCGATCGCCGCGAGCGCCACCGGCAGCTGGCAGAGGCCGAGCATCAGGCCGACGTTGAGGCCACCGGTGATCTCGCCGGTCATCAGCGTGGGCGCGAAGGCCGCCAGGAGGAGGAAGAGGGTGAAGTACCCGAGGGCGGCGAGCGTGGAGACACGGCGCAGCTTGCGGTAGCCGGAGCGCAGCGCGTCGAGGTCGCCATGGGGGCGGCGGGGCTCGTGGTGGTCCTCGTGCCGGGGCGGGGGCGTGGCCCAGGAGTACGCGGCCGCGTCGCGGGAGTGGGGCGGGGAGGGTGGTGGCTCCGGGAAGGGGCGGTGGTAGGACATCGACGTGCTCCTTGCCGCCGTGGGGGAGGGCGGACGGGTGGGTGCCGGTTGGTGCGCGCATGTTACTCAGCGGTAGGTTCATGGCGTAAGAGGGATCCCACGGACTGGATGGCAGGTTCGGTGAAGACCCCGGCCCGCGTGAGCGCGCGAGGTCCGGCACATCGGGGTGGAGCGCGCGCTGCGGCGTCCGGGACCGGGCCGTCGTCCGGCCTCCTCGCGGGCCGCGTCGACCGGCGCCCGCGAGATGGGCGCGCCTTCACGCTCCGCGCGGTGTCCGGCCGGCAGGGCTTTGCCCCCGCCACGGCGGGCCGCGCCGGGGCCCGCCCGTCCGCCCGGCCCCGGGTGCAGGCGCCGCCGGACACCACCGCCCGGCCGGCCGGGGCGGCGGTCACCGGATCGGAGCACCGGGGGAGGCGAGACGGGTTGCCTCCGGCTCGGCGCCTCGGGCGGTCGGCGAGCTCTACCGTGCTGGGCCGGTGACCCGCCTGATTCCCCATCCGCTACGCACGCGCGGGCCGCCCATCTCGACGAGAGCGGCATGGCGCCATGGGACGTCCGGAAGGTCCTTGGCCATACCCGGACCGGCACCACGGCCGGCCACCTGACGCCCGTCCAGGCGAACCCGGAGCCGGCCGGCCCGCAGTCCGCACGCCGGGCGGTCCGCCGGTTGAGCAGGGACGCGTGAGCGATGAGGTGGAACCTGCGGATGGTCGCCGCACAGCGCGACATCCGGCGGCCGACGCAGTCGCGGACGGTCCTCGCGGAGGTGGGGTTCACCCCGTCGCCGAGCAAGGCCGCAGCGCTCCCGGAACGGCAAGCCCGGTCACGGTTCGGCCGGAGGAGCCGGACAAGATCTGCGCGGCACTGGATCACACCGCCGCTGACCTCATGCAGGCCGGGCCGGAGTCGTAACCCGTTTCCCCGGGCACGACGAACGCCGGGCGGCCGGGGCTCGTCGCGAGCACGGAGCCGCGGTCCGCCCCGTCCCGGGCAACGGTCGCGGCCCGCGCGGGCTGCCGTTGAGGCACGAGAGACCGCTGCCCCGGTCGGGCTGATGCGCCTGTTCGGCGTCACCTGGCACCCCGCGCTCCACTACGTCCGCGCCGCCCACCCCGAATGCTTCACCATCGGCCCCACCCAGGCCTGAGCCCTTACTGACGTCGCCGGCCAAGGACGCAGAACTCATTGCCTTCGGGGTCTGCCAGAACAACCCACGATTGATCACCCTGGCCGATATCAACACGCCGTGCGCCATGAGCCACCAGACGAGCCACCTCGGCGTCCTGGTCATCAGGCCTGAAGTCGAGGTGCAGTCGGCTCTTGGCCTTCTTGCTCTCATCAAGCCGGACAAAGTCCAACCCCGGCAGGCGATCCGGCTCCGGGCGGATCTCGAACTCCTCATCGGAGGCGTGGACCACGACCCAGCCAAGAGCCGTAGCCCACCACTGCCCCAAGGCCACCGGATCCACCGAGTGAACGATTACCTGCTCCCATTCCAAGGTCATCCGCCGAGCTTAGGCCCGCCAGGGCTTCGAAGAACAGGCGCTCGGGCCCCCCTCATCGGGCTGAACCCGAGCGCCTTTCCCCTCGCGGAGCCACCGCCAGGCGCAGGTTCGGCACACACCAGCGTCCGGAATCCGTGAACCCGCTGATTTCGTCTCCTGGACGCGGTCGAGCGCCGCCCGGACACAGGACGCGCTCACGGCTGTCCGGCGCCGATCCCCGAGCCCCGGGATTCATGCGTTCGGTCTCGGCAACGGCCCGCAGAGAGGTCCCCTGGCGGCGGCCGTCTTCGGGTCGGCCCGATCGCCACCGCCGCCGGACCGGGCGCGCCCCGCCCACCGTCGCGACGGCGGCGTCCGCGCGGGGGCGTACGGCTACGACAAGCGCTTCGGCCTCGTCCACGTCGACTACGCCACGCAGCGGCGCACCAGCAAGGGCAGCGGCCACCGGTACGCGGACATCATCCGCGCCCACCGCGACGGCCGTGCGTACGGCCCGGCTTCCGACCGGCGACCCGGCTCATGGGCCCGCGGGCGTTCCCGGTACCGCCGTGGAAGGGGCGCCCCCGCCCGCCGGCGGCGGACCCGCCGGGGTCACCGCGGCGGGTCGCCCGGCCTCAGCGGCCCTTGCGCACCCGGGCAGCCGCGCGGGCTTCCGCGGTCCTGCGGGTCTCGGCGGCTTTGCGGGACTCCTTCGCGGGGCGGCCCGGGCGGGTGCCGAGGCCGCGGAAGGGGGCGTTGCCGCCGCTGGTCTTCGCCGCGACCGGCGGGCGCTGCGCCCCGGTGATGGCGGTCAGCCTCTCCTCGCCGGAGCGCACCTGGGTGATAGTCGGCCGGATCCCGGCCTCGGTCATCATCCGGTTCACCTCGCGCCGCTGGTTGGGGGTGACGAGGGTGACCACGTTCCCGGACTCCCCGGCGCGCGCGGTGCGCCCGCCACGGTGCAGGTAGTCCTTGGCGTCGGCGGGCGGGTCGACGTTGACGACCAGGTCGAGCGCGTCGATGTGGATGCCCCGCGCCGCGACGTTGGTGGCCACCAGCACGGTGATCTCACCTTCCTTGAACCGGGCGAGCGTGTGGGTGCGCTGCGGCTGCGATTTCCCGCTGTGCAGGGCGGCGGCCCGTACGCCGCTGGCCCGCAGGTGACGGGTGAAGCGGTCCACCGCGACCTTGGTGTCCAGGAACATCAGCACCCGGCCGTCCCGCGCGGCGATTTCCGTCGCGGTGGCGTACTTGTCGGCGGCGTGGATGTTCAGTACGTGGTGTTCCATCGTGGTGACCGAGCCCGCCGCCCGGTCGACCGAGGCGAGCACCGGGTCGTGCAGGTGGCTCCGCACCAACTGGTCGACATCGCGGTCGAGCGTGGCGGAGAACAGCAGCCGCTGCCCGTCGGGGCGGACTTGGTCCAGGATTTCCGAGACTTGGGGCAGGAACCCCAGGTCGCACATCTGGTCCGCCTCGTCCAGCACGGTGATCCGCACCTGGTTCAGGTGGCAGTCCCGGCGCGAGACCAGGTCGGCCAGGCGTCCCGGCGTCGCGACGACCACCTCGGCGCCGGTCCGCAACAGCGCGGACTGCCGGTTGATCGACAGCCCGCCGACCACCGTCGCCAGGCGCACGTTCAGCGCCTGCGCGTACGGCGCCAGCGCGTCGCTCACCTGCTGCGCGAGTTCCCGGGTCGGCACCAGGACCAGGGCGAGCGGCCGCTTCGCCTCCGCTCGCCGTCCTGCCGTCCGGACGAGGAGCGCGAGCCCGAAAGCGAGCGTCTTGCCGGAGCCGGTCCGGGCGCGGCCGAGGACGTCGCGGCCGGCCAGCGCGTGGGGCAGGGTCGCCGCCTGGATCGGGAAGGGTTCCTTCACCCCCAGGCCGATCATTGTCTTCATCAGCTCCGTCGGCAGCCCGAGTGCCTCGAAGGACTCGGCCGGCGGCAGCTGCGGGTCCACCGTCCGGGTCGTCGGGGGTTCGCCCTGCGGTGCTGTCGCCCGCTGGGGCTTGTCGGCGCGGGAGTGCCCGGGGGCCGGCGGCTTCGCGTTCATGGGGAACCTTCCTCGGTCTGGCGCCCGGAACGCGCCGGGGCCCGTACCCCTTGGTACGGGCCCCGGCGGTGTCGAAGCGTGCCCCCATTTTACCAGCGTGCGCCGGGTCGCCCGCCGGTCCGGCCGGGCCCCCGTGGCCGCGACGGCCACCCGTGGTGAACGTTCCTCCACCCCCTGTCCTCCCTCCACGGGTGGATGCGGTGCCAGGTCGTTCATGCCGGGGTACGCGGGCGGAGGCTCACTCGCCGTCCCGCGCCTGCTCCGCGTGCACGCCGCGGGTAAGGCCGGTGCCGGGACAACTGGCTACGGCCACCGGCGAGGGCATCGAGGGTTGGGTGGACGGCTCGGCCGGTGCCCGGCCCATGCGGAAGTCCGGGTTCGGCCGCTCGGTGTCGGCCGGTCCGCTGCGCGCGTACCGCCCGGCATGAGGGCGCCACCCCATGGCACAGGCTCCGGAGGAAGCCCCCTCACCGGGCGGGGCGGGGCCGAGCGGCGGCGCTCACCGGGTGACCGCGCCGGGTGGCCGTGCCCGGGTCGGTGCCCTGGACGGGGTGCGCGGCGTCGCTGTGGCGGCGTACCACGGTGGAGTGAGCCCGCTGTCGGGCGATCACGCGACGTGCGGCCGTGGCCTCCGCCCCGGCCCGGTGGGAAGTCATGATCGACTACCGGCCACCCGTCCCAACTCGCCGGTCCCGACCGTCAGTTCATCCCTGGGGTATAGGGTCGGCGGCATGGCGCTGCAGCTCTTTCAGGTGAATGTCAAAGCCCGGGACGACTCGGCGCTGGGCCGGTTCTGGGCGGAGGCGCTCGACTGGGATCTTTCCAGCGAGGAACCCGGTGCGACCAGCGTCAAGCCCGTGGGTTCCGCCTGGCCGGACCCCGCCGCCGTCCGCGTCGATGTCATCGCCGTCCCGGACCCCGAAACAGTGAAGGACCGCGCACACATCGAACTCGCCACCACCTCTGCGGCCCATCACGCGGAGTTGGTCGCGCGCCTGAAGGCGCTCGGCGCGACGCCCGCCGATGCGGGCCGAGGCGACCTCCCGTGGACTGTTCTGGCCGACCCGGAAGGCAACGAGTTCTGCGTCCTGGAGCCTCGGGAGATCCACCGGGACACCGGGCCGATCGCCGCGGTGGTCGTCGACTGCGCGGACCCGCGCGCCATGGCCCGGTTCTGGGGCGAGGCGATGGACTGGACCCCGCACGAGGTGACCGACGATCACGCGCTGCTGCGCTCCGCCAAGGGTGTCGGCCCGTATCTGCAGTTCCTCCGCACGCCCCACCTGAAGAACATGCGGCACCGTCTCCATCTCGACCTGGCGCCCCACCCCTTCGACGGTCAAGCGGCGGTGGCGGAGGTGGCCCGGCTCGAATCCCTCGGCGCGACGCCCGCCACCGTAGGCCAGGGCGACTTCCCGTGGAAGGTCCTGGCCGACCCGGAAGGCAACGAGTTCTGCGTCCTCGGCCCGGCCTGACGCGGAGCCTCCCCACCCGCTCCATCGAGCGGGCCACCACCGTGCCCGTCGACTTCGTCGGCGGGCGTCCGCAGCCGCTCCCGCTCCGAGGCCCGCTTGCCCTCGGCACCTGGAGCAGGCCCTGCGGGCCCCCGCCACCTGCCGGGCCGGCACCGAGACACCCGGCAGCAGCACCCGGTGCCGGCGCAGCCACGTCACCGCGTGGTCCAACAGCGCCACCGGCCCCTCGGCGTGCGTCCACGCCCGCCCGCTAGGGGAACGTCCTGAACTCCCGCGACCCCTTCCGGTCGCCGTACCGCCGGTACCCCGAAGCGTTCCCGGATCTTCTGCGCGTGGCGGTACGGCGTCATCCGCCGCTCCCGGAAATTCCACCGGCACAGCCGGACCGCAGCCGACCCCCGCACCCGCTCAACGATCTTTCCCCGAGGGCCGCACCGGGACCGTCCGCTGTGATACCGGGCATGATCGTTCTCAGCGCTACATCCTGTACCGCACCTACGCACACCCGGACCCGCGCCGCCGACCGGGCCCCGCCCGGCCTCACCTGCCGACACCTCCTATGCTCGCCGGCGAACGAGGAGAACGGCATGGCACGTGCCGCCGCACATACGACCTGATTCGGGCAGCGGGTACCGGGAAGTCATCGGTTGTGGTCATACCCGTTCATGATGTGAATCCGGCGCGGCGGATCCCCTGGGTGACGTACGCACTCATCGTCGCCAACTTCGTGGTCTTCCTCCGCACCCCCGGTGTGGCCGGTTCGGTGACCGGTGAGAGCGGCCTGGCGCAGTTGTGCCGCATGGAAGCGTTCCTGGACCAGTGGGCGGCCGTACCGCGCGAGCTGATCCACGACCGCCTGCCGCACCTGGTCCCCACCGGCCGGGTGGGCGTGGGCCCGTCCGGGCCGGGTTGCCTGGTCGGCCCGCCCGGCTACGACAAGTCACCGGCGCTGTCCGCCCTGACGGCGATGTTCCTGCACGGCAGCTGGCTGCATCTGCTGGGCAACATGCTGTTCCTGTGGATCTTCGGGGACAACGTCGAGGACCGCCTCGGCCATCTGCGCTACCTGCTGTTCTACGGAGTCTGCGGTTACGCCGCCGCGTACGGGTTCGCGCTGCTCAACGCCGACTCGGGGACCCCGCTGATCGGCGCGTCCGGCGCGGTCGCCGGCGCCCTGGGCGCGTACCTGGTGCTGTTTCCGAAGGCCAGGGTGTGGGCTCTGGTGCCATTCTTGATCTTCCTGCCCCTGCGCCTGCCCGCCTGGTCGGTGCTCGGGCTGTGGTTCGCTCTCCAGGCGGTGTACTCGTACGGCGCGGGCGTCTCGGAGGCCGGCACCGTGGCCTATGTGGCGCATGTGATCGGTTTCGTGGCGGGAATGCTGATCGCCTGGCCGCTGCGCCGGGGCACCCCGCCGCCGCCCGAGCCACGGGGCCTCCGCTGGGGCCGACGGGCGCGGCCGGGCGCCCCCTGGCAGGGACGGTCGCGCCCGGGCTGGTGAGCTCGGCGGCTGAGGCCCGGACGGTGACCCGCCGCACGCGCGGCTCGCGGGGGCCGGCTTGGTCCGCCGACACGCGGGGCTCAGACCACGGCTCCGCTGCGGTCGCGTGACCGCGCCGCGCGCCCATGCCCGTGTTCACCGTGCGCGGCAGCGTCTGCGCCACTGCCCGGTCCGCGAGCTCCGCCCAGCTCGCCGACGTGCCGGTACGGCGCAGTTCGCGCAGCCGGTCCAGGACCACCACCCCGTGTCGTTGACCGAGTACCCGACAACCGTGAGCAGTGGGGCGAGGAAGACGCTGTCCACGGGCTGCCCAGCGAGGCGAAGAGACCCAACACGAGCAGCACGTCGTGCACCATCGCTGTCACCGCCGCCGGTGAGATACACGCTTCGAGGACGCTGACGCAACATCTCATCGGGCAACTCAAGGTTGTCCCGTCATGATCGGAGTCGACGCAGGCGCGGACGGGTGTGGCTCTCCGTTGCGCCTGTCCAGCGAGAGTGAGGCCGCGCAGGCAGGCGTCTGCCGTCGGCTTGGAGAGGCCGAACGGCGGGTCGGCCGGCGCAATGTCACGTCGCGATCCGGGTCCGTGGCCGCGTTCACAGGGTGGTCACGTTGCGCCACACCGTGAGGTCCACACTGACGAATTGGCTCGGGTCGTCCTTTGACGCGAATCCGCGCAGCGTGACCAGGCCGTAGTGGCCCGAGCCGGTCTTCACGCCCCTCCGGCTGCGGTGGCTCGTCGGCGAACATCACCGCGGCGATCCCGGCCACGAGCAGCAGGACGGACGCCACCGGCATCGGACCGTGTGCGGCAACAGCCGAGTGCAGGAACGGCCCCTGTACGTAAGCGGTGGCCAGCCACGGTTGTGGGCCCTCGGTGTCGCTGTCGATCACCGGCGCGGTGTAGAGGCCCTGCACCCGCCGAGCGGCCCGTACCTCTTGCTGGAACCGGCGGCGGAATTCCCGGTCCTCGGCGAACTCGGGGCGGATCACCTTGATCGCCACGGGTCGCCCACCGGGCGTGTACGAGAGGTAGACCTTGCCCATGCCACCGGCTCCGAGCCGGGCGCGGAGCACGTATCCGGCCACGGTACGCGGGTCGTCGTCGGTCAACGGCTGGAAGATCTCCGGATCGGTGCCCGAAGTGCCCGTTCCGCCGGCCGGCACCGGTTCCTGCTGACCATCCGTCACGGTCGTCCCCCCGAGTCTTCCTCACCCACCGCTTACGGCGCCGTGCCTACCGAAGCCCAAAGACCGGGCGCGGGCCCGCAGCGGACCACGCACACGAGCTATCCGCTCCGGCGGTCGGCGAGACGCCGGGTCAGCCACCGGCCGTGCCATCGCCCCCTCATACGCGACCGAGGGCCTACTTCCGCTTCGTAGGCCCTCGGTCGCGTATGAGCGGCCCATGCCGTGTCGGGCGCCCCATCCCCGCCAACTCGGGGTGGCGGGCCGCGCCCCGTACGGTGTGGTTGTCGCCAACGTCGCCCCTTGTGGCACTTACGCAGGTGCGCAGCGCTCCACTGGGACGACCTGGAGGCGATGAGGAACGCCCTGGCAGCAGTGCGTGCGCCATCACGAGGAGCACGCCGGCACCGTTGAGGAGGCCGGCGGTGACGTCGCTGGGGTAATGCATGCCCGCGTACAGCCGCGATGCCGCCACGGCGAACGGGACAAGGGCGAGCACCACGGCCACGGGGTACCGCCACGGGCTGCGCAGGCGGACGGCCGCTAGCGTGGCCAGCCCTCCGAACAGCGCGGTGGCGGCTCCGACATGCCCTGAGGGGAAGCTGGAGGTGGGCGGTGAGGGCTCCAAGTGGGGCACGTCGGGGCGCGGGCGCTCCACCCAGAGGGTGACCAGTAGGAAGAGTCCTGACTGGGCGAGAACCGCCCCGCTCAGGAACATGGCTTCCGGCCACCGCGGCACACGTGGCAGCGCCAGCAGGGCGGTCACGGAGACGACCGTCAGTACGATCACGCCTTCTGTGCCGGCCGCCACGGACAGCCACTCCGAGACCGTCGTCACGGGGGCGCTCCGGTGAGCAGCCAATGCGCGGTTGAGGCCCCCTTCTGCGGAGAGCGGCCACAGGGCTGCCACCGGACCGGTGACCAGGCCTCCCAGTCCCGCCATCAGCATGACCTGGACCGGCAAGAGCAGCAGCCATCGCGGGCGGTAGCCTCTCGCGGCTGCGCCGCATCCCGTCGTCATTCGGCCCTTGTTACCCGTTCAGGGGGCTGCGATGCGGGCATGAAGGGCTCCATGGGTGCCGGGGGTGGCGGGGAGGCGGGATTCCTCTCCGACGGCCACGTGGATGCGGGGCAGATGCGAGTGGGCAGCGGCACGCCAGGGATGTGACTTTCAGAGGACGACATCCATCCACCGGGGGTTTGACCGGACTCGAAGCGGGGCTCTCCCTCCCTGGACGGCGACGCGACCATGTGGCTGACCGGCATTGCCGACCGGGCGTGCCGGTGCTGCCATGACGATGGCGACAGGGACGATGCTGCGGTGTCGAGTCGTGGCGTGTGGTGAGGTGACAGATGTGAGACCCGCTCTACGGTTCCCGGACGCGGGCTCCATGACCTTCGACGTCCAGTCACCTCCCGGCATGTCGGCGCGCGTGGACGGACCGACGCCGCTGATCCGCCTCCGGTCAATCGGGAGGGGCAACCCAGCCACGCCGCGACCCCGGGCGTTTGCGGCGGGACGGGTTCCGCCCCGGGGCGTCAGTCGGAGGACGTCGGGAGTGCTGACTACTTCAGGAGCAACGCAGGTGGCAGAGGAGCAGAGCAATGGCTGAAGCAGCAGAGTTCCGTGTTGTGGAAATCGGCGACGCGATCAACCTTGAGCTGAACGGGGTGGCAGTGGATGGGAGATTCCACGGCACTGACGAGGATCAGATCCTGATCGACGTGGACGGAAGGGGTATCCAGCGCCTGGAGCTGGCGTCGGTAGTCGCTTGGAGGTACGCCGGTGCAACCGGAGCGACAGTGGACAGTACGGCTTCGACCAACTAGACCCTGGTGTCGGACTCGTCTGCACGGAGCCGTACCAGGTGGCGGGAACGAGCACGCCCGGCCGGCCTGACGCCGGGCTGCGGATGCGGCTGCGGCTGCGGCTGAGAGGCGTGACGCGTGCGGATGAACCGGTTGCCACGCAGCCGCAGCGCTCGGTCCCCGCGCACGGTCATCAAAGCGCGGGGCCACCGCAGGTGACGCGGCGGGCTCCTCCGTCCCTGTCGTCCCCGATTCCGTTCCGGCACGGGGCGGCGGCCGGCCGGCCGGGGTCGCGGGCCGGCGGAGGGTTACCCTGGTGCGAGCCCGTGGTGATGTCAGCAGGGATCAGGGCTTTCGGGCCGCCCATTCCGGGTGAGTTCTGCGTTGAACTGCGCGCCGGCCAGCAGCACGGCGTGGGAGACCCAGAGCCAGACGAGAAACGCCACTACACCCGCCAGGGAACCGTAGAGGCGGTTGTAGGTCGCGATGTGCGAGGCGTAGAACGCGAATCCCACGGACGCCAGGAACCAGAGGACCACCGCCAGTGCCCCGCCCGGCAGCGTCTGCCGCGGCCCGCGAGCCCCGGGTGGCCCGGACCGGAACAGCAGCAGGACCAGGGCGACGATCACCAGGAACAGCAGCGGCCATTTCAGGCCCGCCCACACAAGGGCCGCCTGATGGTCCGTCCCCGTCCCCCGGCCTATGGCCCGGGCGATCCGTTCCGTGGCAGTCAGCGTCAGCACACCGCTGACCAGTAGTGCCAGGACGGTCAGTGCCCTGAGCAGGATGGCGGGAAACGTCCGCCATGCCGGGCGGCAGTCCGCAACGCCGTACATCGCGTGCAGCGCGCGGCGGAACACGGCCAGGTAGCTGGAAGCCGACCAGAGCGCGGCGCCGGCGGTGAGCGCGACCAACAGCCAGGGGGTCGAAGATCCCTCCTGTCTGCTGCCCAGGGCCTGTTCCAGTACCGGGCGGGCCGTCTTCGGCAGGAAGGCGCCGAACTGATCGACGATCTCGTAGGGGGAGCCCGTGCCGAGCAGCGTGATGGCGAAGATGATCACCATCAGTGCGGGGAATAGCGCCAGGACCGCGTAATACGTCAATGCGGCCGCCCAGTCGGTGAGGTCGTCCTCCCAGACGGCAACCGGCGTTCGTGCCAGTGCTCTTGCGTACGCCTTACGCTCCCGTTGGGGCGCCGGCCCGCTCGCGGGGACACCGATCACCATGAAAGCACCGCTCCGTTCCCGCCTCCCGCACTCCCCGCCGCCTCCTCACCGCTCGGTGGCCGACGGGCTCTCTTCCCTGCTGCCCCCCACCGGCGCTGTCAGGCCACGGGTGGCCGATCCGACTGGCGGCGGTGCTCGGAGAACAGTGCCCCCGCGGCGGGGCGCGGGAACGACTCATCGGTAAGAGCGGGGATCTTACCCGAGGGTCCGGAGTCCTGGGCCGGGCAGCCTGGCCGGCAAGGCACGCGCACTCGCCCACTGCGGTGAGGAGGGCATACGCCGGCGCGAGGATGTCTACAGCGCGGGCTTGCCGAGCGACCAGCCCGAGACGTCAGCCAGCCGTCCTCGCCACAACGACGCGGACACCAGCTTCGGTCCGGTGATGCTGGTTGCCTCCCGCAGATGGATCCACCGCGGGAGATGGGACCCGTCGCCGGACAACTCGTCCATCGTCTGGTCGACCGTCTCCGGAAGCGTCGCGAGCAATTGGGCGCCGTGCCCCTCGATGTGGCGCAGGCTCTGCGACCACTCGGCCTTCCACGCCTCGTGCGTGATCAGATCACCGTAGATGATGCCGCTCGGCAGGTGGAGCGTGATCGGCAAGCTGGACCGTGGGCTTTGGGCCAGCAGCCGGCACAAAATCTGCAGCTGCACATCAGCAACCGGTTCGGTGACCGCCGGGCCGACAGCCCTCTGACTGCGCGCCTCGTACTGCTCCGCACCGCTCACTCGCGCCTCTCCTCGTCGCTTGCCTCGTATGTGGGCAGCCGGTCTGTCGCCCACCTTGGCCCAAGCCCTCGGCCTGTGAGGCCAGAGCCAACCCGGGTCTGCCCCGCCCTGGTACCGGTTTCTTCTCTTACCCTGCCCAATTCCTTCCGCGTAAACGGATCAGCGCTCGGGCCGAGCAGAGCCATAATCGGCAAAGTGCTCAGCGCGTCGCGGCGCTCCCTTGGCAGCGGTCGGATCGTCAACCTCAACGCTTGGTGCTGCCTCGCCACCAGGGTGCGCCGTGGTGTCCTCGCAGGGGGGCCGTGCTGTCGGCGGGCGCGGCGCCGCAGCGGGGCCGGGGCCTGTGCCTGAGATCCGGCTCCGGCGACACAGCCCCGGCCCCCCTGTCCGGGCCTTGGGGTCAGCTCTGCCGCCGGCTGTCCCGCACAGCCTTGCCGGTCATGTCGGCTACCTGCTGAGCGGGCGGAGCCGCAGCGTCAACCTTCGTACCGAAGTCGGAGAACTCGATCGAGGTGCTGATCTTCGCCTGCTGGGGCGAGGAGCCGTTGCCGGGCCGGCCGGTGGGGGCCTGGGCCTTGAACGTCATGTCGAACTGCTGGCGGCGGATACGGCCCTGGTCATCGAGCCATACCTGCATCGGCAGCGTGGGACCGAGCTGCTTGCTCAGGGCGGCGCCTCCGGGGAGCCTGGCGATGTCGACGGTGACCTCGTACTGGGTGGTGTTGACGCCGCCCACCGTGGTCGTGCCCACCTTGGTGACGTTTTTGTCGGTGATCGCCTTGGCGAAGGCAGCGGACTGAGCCGGGTCGCCGATCTGCTTGCTGTTCACGCCCTGCTGCGCGGCGGCCTTCTTCAGGTCGATCCTGATCCACGGCTTGCCGCCCGGGGCCTTCCCGCCCGGCACCTTCTGGTAGAGGATCTGGTCGACCACCCGCTGCTCGATGCTCTTGCCGTTCGCGGTGAGGGTCATCACGCTGTCGCCCTTGACCAGGTCGACAGCGCCGTCACCGTTGGCGGCGATCGCCTCGTCCTGCGCGGTGACCTTCGTCCGGATCGTCATACGGGCCGTCCTGGCCTCGGCTGTCCTGTCGTAGGCGGCACGCACCGCCATCGTGCCCTGCTCCCGGGCGCCGGCACCGGGCTTGGCACTCGGTGGGACCTCATCCGCCTTCGCGGTCGGCCGACTGTCACTGCCGCACCCGGTCAGGACCACGCTCGCCATGACCCCGGCTATGCCGATCGCGACGGCCCTCATCCCCCTGCTCCCCATGATCCCCTCACTCCTTCGCGACTGCCGGCCGCTTCTGATCAGCCGCCGGCCTGACGTCCCGCATGTCCCCGACCGCCGCCAACACACCGGTGTTTTCCGGACGTTGGCACCGATGGGGATACGTGGGACGTGCTGTCCGGTGGGGCCCCGTCTCTTCGGTGCGTGGAGTGGGGCGGCTTGAGGGGTGGTTGTGGACCGACACGTACCGCCTGGGGTCAGCCTCTGACGGCACCCAGTCGGCGCCGGGCCCGGATGAGAAACCGCCGCAAGGTGGAGTACGGCCCGGCAGGCGAGGGCGCGTTTGTCCGTGCGCTCGCAGGACAGGCCGGTTGCCGGCGCCGTTCCGGTTCCACGGGACGGCGCCGGGCTGCGGGGTCACACAGGCACCCGCGCTCACAGCCTTACGGCCGGTTTCACCTTGCGCCCCTGTCGCCTGCTTCCGGTTTCAGATCAGCCTCATGTGCAGACGCAGGACGAGTCCCTGCGCCGCCGCTCGGATCTCGACCAGATCGCAGAGCTGGTGCATGATCCACACGCCCCGTCCGCCGGTCGGTGCGTAAGGGTCGGGACGGCGGCGGCCCGTCAGGGGATCGGCCAGCCGGCCGCGGTCGCTGATCTCCGCGACGATTTCGCCGTTGGCTCGCCACATGCGCAGGCGGCCGTGGCCTCCTCCGTGGCGCACCGAGTTGCCGGTCGCCTCACCGATGGCGAGGAGCCAGTCCGTGCGGCGTTCCGGTGGCAGGCCGGCGGTCGCTGCCCAGTGGTCGGCCTCGTCGCGCGTCCGCGCCAGGTCCTCCTCGCCGAATGCGACGTCGGTCGCGTCCCGCGGCTCGGGCAGCGGGGTGTCGCAGTCGCGGCAGACCTCATGGGGATCGGTGTAACGGGAACTGGCGCGGTAGGCCGCCGGGTCGCCGACGACCGGATGGGTGCGGTACGCCTGTGCCAGTACGTCCTCGGGCAGCGCGGTGTCGTAGGGGCACAGTATGCTGACGTCGCGTCCCTCGAAGGCCAGGTTGATCAGCGCCTCGTGACGCGTCGCCTCCCAGCTCTCCGCCGGTGTACGCCCGACCCAGATCGGCTCACCCACGATCGACACCGGCTTGTGTGCGTTCTCGGGGCGATCGGCGAACTCCTGAAGCATCGACAGGATGCGTCCCGGGTTGCGTCCCGCTTGGGTCATGTCCACCCACGTGATGTGCTTGTCGTTGTCGTCGAGGCCGCCCTTCAGCAACTGGAGGCGCTGGCCGGGCACGGCCACCAGCACGGGCTGTTCGCCGTCCAGGGCGCCTCGGACGAAGGTTCCGACGCCGTCGAGGTACTCGTTCTCGGTGGCGTAGAACAGGGCCGGGTGGAAGAAGGGTGTCCGCCCGTCGGAACGGTCCGCCGCGCGCGAGTTCGTCGTCATCGGTCGACGACCTCCACCACGGAGCCGAGCTCGGGGAACAGCTCCAGTAGCCGCGCCAGGGACGGCGGTGCCTGCCGGACCCGCAGCGGCGTACCGGCCGGCCGGCCGGCAGCCGCGTCGGCCAGGGTGACCAGCGAAGCGGCGTCCAGGTGACGCAGCTCCGCAAGGTCCAGTTCCACCCGCTCTGTCGACGCGCCTCTGACGGCGGCAGCCGCGGCGGCGACGATGCCCCGCGTGTCGTACCCGGCCGATCCGGACATCAGCAGTCCGGGGCGGTCGGTCAGCGGCGCCACCCGCAGCGCGGACCCGCCGACAGGATTGCCCCGGCGTGTCAGATGGGCACCCACCAGAACGTTCACGTAGTCCTCGGGCAGCAGGCGGCGGTCGTAGAAGCACCACCCCGTCAGAGGCAGCAGCTCGAAGACCTCCTGATGGATGCGCAGTTCGTACTCCAGCAGCCGGTCGGCCCCTTCGATGTCCCGCGCGCCCCAGGACATCTCACCGATCACCCGCAGCCCTCGGTATCCGAGGGCGGAAGACGACTGTGCCGCGGTGTGCCACCCGTCGATCACCGCATCGAGGTCGAAGCGGTCGCCCGCGAGGTACGTCCGAGCGGCGGTCGACACGGACAGCTGTCCCCGGCTCACGGCGGCCACCGCGTCGATTCCCGCGTCGGTGAGCGTGCGCAGCACCCGCTCGGGGTCCGTGGCGTCCGCGAAGTACTGCACCTGCTCGCCCCGCTCCAGTCCGCCGCGGACGAGCGCGCGGAGGTGACCTGCCCACTCCCGGTCGTCGGAGAAGACCACACTGGAGTGGCGTCCCGCCGCCGGCTCACGCTCAGGGGGTACAGCCGCCCCCGGCCTTGTCGCCACGCTGCTCTGTCCCCTGCCCGTCGGATTCGGCTTCCTTCTTCATGGAAACACATGGGACAGCGCCGCTGCCCGCCTCCCCGTGCGGGGATGTCCGCTGCAAGCCGCGGACAGGGGCGAGGTCGGCGAGTCCCGAGATCGTCAGCACGGGGGCGAGGAGAGGAGCGGCCACGAGTCGACGCGGTTGTCCCCCGTTGTGCACGCGCGTCCCAGCCACCCAACCCGGCTGAGGGAACGCGTGGCCCTGCTCAACCGCCGTGGATCTTGCTGGTCAGCCCGCCGCGGGGCCGACCGAGTCCGTGGTCGGCCGGCTCGACGCGATCGCCGCCGCCCTGCTGGAAGTGCACAGGGGGTACAGAGGCGCTCGAAAGCCCTGAGGAATGCGATCCGGATGGAGGAAGAGACCTGACGGAGGCTGACGAAACGCCGCCGTGGTCCTTCTCCCCCCTTCCTCGACCGGCGAACATGCCGCGTCATGGACATCTTGCTCGTCGCCAGCGCGTTCAACAGCCTGTCCCAGCGTGTGTTCGCGGAACTGTCGGACCAAGGGCACCGGGTGGACGTCGTTCTCGCCTCGCACGGCGCCGAAGCGGTCCGGGCGGCCGTACGCGAAGCCCGCCCGGAACTGATCATCGCTCCGATGCTGAAGACGGCGCTGCCGGAGGACGTGTGGCGGGAGCACACCTGCCTCATCGTCCACCCGGGACCACCCGGTGACCGCGGCCCGTCCTCCTTGGACTGGGCGATCGCCGAGGCGGCATCGCACTGGGGAGCGACGGTGCTCCAGGCCGGGGCGGCGATGGACGCGGGTGACGTGTGGGCCGCCGAGTCCTTCCCGGTGCCGCCGGTCGGCAAGAGCGACCTGTACCGCAACGAGGTCTCCGACGCCGCCGCGGCCGCCGTCCTGGTGGCCGTACGGCGGTACGCCGACGGATCGTTCAAACCGCGGCCGCAGAGCGATCCCGCGGTCCGCGTGGTGTGGCGCGACTTCTTCCGCCAGGAGCAGCGAAGGATCGACTGGGAGAACGACAGCACCGAGACGGTGCTGCGCAAGCTCCGCGGGGCCGACTCGCAGCCGGGGGTCCTGGACGTTCTCCTCGGCCGGGAGGTGTTCCTGCACGGCGGCTATCCCGAGGACCGACTGCGCGGACGTCCCGGAGACCTGCTCGCGACGCGGTCCGGGGCGGTCTGCCGGGCCACCCGGGACGGCGCGGTGTGGATTGTGGAACTGCGCCCCCGCAAGAGCTCCGGCGACCCGGCGCCGTTCCGCCGCCCGGCGGCCTCCGTGCTCGCCTCCTTCCCGGCTCCGCCCGGCGCGGCGGCCGGGGCGGAGGGCGGGCATCCCCCACGGTCCGGTGACCGTCCGGTGTGGCTGCCGGAGGCCGCCGCCCCGCTCGAACTGCCTCCGGGCCGGAACACCTGGACCGACATCCGGTACCGCCGGCGCGGCGACATCGGGTTCCTGAGCTTCTCCTTCCCCGGCGGGGCGATGAGCACCGACCACTGCCACAGGCTGCTCGCCGCCTATCGGTACGCCCTCACCCGCCCCACCTCGGTACTGGTACTCGGCGGATCCCGCGACTTCTTCTCCAACGGCATCCACCTGAACGTCATCGAGGCGTCGGCCGACCCCGCGGGCGAGTCCTGGGCCAATCTCAACGCCATGGACGACCTGGTCGAGGCGGTGCTGCGCACCACCGACCGCCTGGTGGTCGCGGCGCTCGGCGGCAACGCGGCGGCCGGCGGCGTCATGCTCGCCCTGGCCGCCGACCAGGTCTGGTGCCGCACGGGCACCGTCCTCAACCCGCACTACCGGCGCATGGGTCTGTACGGGTCGGAGTACTGGACGTACACGCTGCCGCGCCGCGTCGGATACGAGACGGCGCAGCGGCTGACGACCGAGGCGTTGCCGGTGAGCGCCGCGACCGCCGCGAGGATCGGGCTGGTGGACCGTCTGGTGCCGGCCCCGGTGCGGGAGTTCCCCGCAGAGGTGGAGCGCATGGCAGCCGCACTGGCGGACGACCCGGACCTCGGGCGACGGATCGCCGCGAAGGACGCGGCACGTCAGACGGACGAGGAGCGGCGACCGCTCGCCGAGTACCGGCGGGCCGAACTCGCCCGCATGCGCGCCATCTTCTTCGATCCGCACGCCCCGTACCACGCCCTGCGTTCGGCCTTCGTCCGGAAGCTGCCGAACGGCTCCGCGCGGCCCTTGTCCACGGCCGGCGAGCAGGTCGCCGGGGGCGTCCGGTGACGCGGACCGGTACGCGGCTGCTGGTGGCGGGCGTCGGCAACATCTTCCTCGCGGACGACGCCTTCGGCCCCGAAGTGATCCGCGCCCTGGACCGGCGCCCGCTGCCTCCCGAGGTGCGGGTACGGGACTTCGGCATCCGCGGTATGGATCTCGCGTACGAACTGCTCGACGGCTACGACACGGTCGTCCTGGTCGACGCAGCCGCGCGGGGTCACCGGCCGGGCACCCTGTCGCTGATCGAGCCGGACCTCCCCGACGGCGGCACGGGCGCGGCTCCGCCCGAGACGCACGGCATGGACCCGGCGAAGGTCCTGGCCCTGGCCGCCCACCTGGGCGACCAGCCGCTCCCGCGCGTCCTCGTCCTCGCCTGCGAGCCCGAGGTGCGGCCACGTGGCGACGAGGACATCGCCCCGGGCATCAGCGCTCCGGTGCGCGATGCGGTCGAGCGGGCCGTCGCTGCCCTGCACACCATGGTCCACGTGCTGCTCGCCGACCCCGCTGCCACGCCCCCGTTGAGCCGCCCGGAGGAATCCGCCGACCCGTCCGCGGCCGGGCTCCCGCACCCGGTGGGCGGCGGCGTCGAGGATCGGTAGCGGACCGGCACCCCGGCCCCTCCCCCTACCGACCGCGAGGAGCAGCGCCCATGTGCGAGTCCGTGGACGAGGTCACTCAAGCCGTCCTGGCGAAGAACGACGGCCTGGCCGCGAGCCTGCGCGACGAACTGGCCGGGCGCGGAGTGAGCCTGGTCAACCTTCTGTCCAGCCCGGGCAGCGGCAAGACGGAACTGCTCGGACGGGTTCTGGCCCTGGCGGTGGAGCGGCGCATCCCGGTGGCCGCTCTCACCGCCGACCTGGCGACCGAGAACGACGCCCTCCGGCTCGCCCGATCGGGAGCACCGGTGAAACAGCTGCTGACCGACGGGCTCTGCCATCTGGAGGCCCGGCAGCTCCGCGACCACGTGGACAGCTGGCTGCCGGACGCCACCGCGCTGCTGTTCATCGAGAACGTCGGCAACCTCGTCTGCCCCGCGGCCTACGACCTCGGCGAGAGCCTGCGGATCGTGCTCATGGCGGTGACGGAGGGGGAGGACAAACCGCTGAAGTACCCCACCGCCTTCGGCTCCGCCCATCTGGTGGTGCTCACCAAGACCGATCTGGCCGAGCCCGCCGGTTTCGACGCGGCCGCCTTCGACGCCCACGTGCAGCGGGTCAACCCCGGAGTGGAGGTGGTACGGTCCTGCGCCCGCGACGGCGACGGCGTCGACACCCTCCTGGAGCGGGTGCTCGCCGCGCGGGACGGAGCCCCCGTCCACCGGCCTCCCCTGGCGCCCCACCCTCACGGCCACATCCATGAGCCCACGGGAGAGGAGGCCAGAGGCGCATCCGGCCTCGCGGCCGGCCGCGTCTCGTGACAGCGCCCACCACGCAGGCGGTGCGCCGCCGCGTCACCGTGCGCGGCACCGTGCAGGGCGTGGGATTCCGCCCGTACGTGCACCGCCTGGCCACCGACCTCGCGTTGGCGGGGTTCGTGAGCAACACGGCGAGCGGCGTTCTCATCGAGGTGGAGGGCCCGCCGGACGGTGTCACTCGCTTCTGCGACCGGCTGTCCACGGAGCTTCCGCCGCTGGCCGCCGTCACCGGCGTCGGAGTCGAGGACCTGCCCGCCACGGGTGCCGACGACGCCTTCCGGATCCGTTCCACCGAGCGGTCCCCGGGCCGAACCCTGCTCCCACCCGACACGGCGACCTGCGCCGACTGCCTGCGGGAGCTGACCGATCCGGCCGACCGCCGCCACCGGCACCCGTTCGTCACCTGCACCCACTGCGGGCCCCGCTTCACCATCGCCACGGGGATGCCGTACGACCGGGCGGTCACGACCATGACCGGCTTCCCGATGTGTCCCGCCTGCGCCCGGGAGTACGGCGATCCCGGCGACCGCCGCTTCCACGCCCAGCCCGTGGCCTGCCCCGACTGCGGTCCCCGGCTGTACCTGGTGCCGGCTTCCGGTAGCGGGATCCACCCTGCGCGGGGCGCCGACGCCCTGGCGGCGGCACGGGCTCTGCTGGCCGCCGGACGAATCGTCGCCGTCAAGGGCCTCGGCGGCTACCACCTGGCGTGCGACGCCACCGACGCTCGGGCCGTCGATGCGCTGCGCACCCGCAAGGCGCGCGGCGGCAAACCGCTCGCGGTCATGTGCGCGGATCTCGACGCCGTGCGGCGGGTCGCCGCGCTCTCCGCGGCCGAGCAGGCCGCTCTCACCAGTCCCCGGCGTCCCATCGTCCTGCTGCGCCGACGCGCGCAGCAGGAGGTCCTCACGCCCGGTGTCTGCCCCGGCAGCCCACACATCGGGGTCATGCTGCCCTACACCCCCGTGCACACCCTGCTGTTCGGGCTGCCCGGCGATCCGCCGGGTCCGCGTGTGCTGGTCATGACGAGTGGCAACCGCTCGGGGGAACCGATCGTCACGGACGACGACGAGGCGCTGACCCGGCTGGCGGGGCTGGCCGACGCCTGGCTCGCCCACGACCGGGCCATCGCCTCGCCGTGCGACGACTCCCTGCTGCGCGTGCGCCGCGACGGCACCGAGCAGGTGCTGCGCCGGTCCCGAGGGTACGTACCCCGTCCGCTGCGCCTGCCGGTCGCGGTACGGCCCGCGCTCGCCGTGGGAGGCGACCTGAAGAACGCGCTGTGTATCGGCGAGAGCGACCAGGCCTGGTTCGGCCCGCACATCGGTGACATGGGTAACCTGACCACCCTGGAGGCCGCCCGGCGGGCGGAGTCGCAGATGCGGTGTCTGACCGGTGTCAGCCCTGAGCTCGTCGCCGCCGACCGGCACCCGGGATACCACTCGGTCCAATGGGCCCGCCGGCGGGCGGCCCACCTGCTCCGCCGCACACCCGAATTGGTCCAGCACCACCACGCGCACATCGCCTCGGCGATGGCCGAGCACGGACTCGACGGCACCACACCCGTGATCGGCGTCGCGTTCGACGGCACCGGTTACGGCGACGACGGCACCGTGTGGGGCGGCGAGGTCCTGCTCGCCGATTACGCGGGCTACCGGCACTTCGCCCATCTGACCCCGGCCCCACTGCCCGGTGGAGACGCGGGAGTGGCCAACCCGTGCCGCCTGGCGCTGGCCCGGCTGTGGGCCGCGGGCCTGCCGTGGGATGCGGACCTGCCCAGTGTCCGCGCGTGCGCACCGGGTGAGACTGCCGTCTTGGAACGGCAGTTGACGCGCGGGGTGGCCTGCGTGGCGACCTCCAGCATGGGTCGGCTCTTCGACGCCGTGTCGTCCCTCGCCGGCCTGTGCCACCGCGCGGGATACGAGGCCCAGGCGGCCCTGGAGCTGGAGGCCGCGGCCACGTCGGCCTGGGACGCCGACAGCTCGGCATACACCTTCGGCCTCGCCTCCCATGCGTGCGACCCGGCACCCGTGCTGAGCGCGCTGGTCGCCGATCTGCGGCGTGGCACCCCGGCTCCCGTGCTCGCCGCGCGCTTCCACCGTGGCGTGGCGCGAGCCGTCGTGGAGATCTGCCGGCGTGCGCGCCAGGCCACCGGCCTGACCACCGTCGCCCTCAGCGGCGGGGTCTTCGCCAACGCGCTGCTGGAGGAGGAGTGCACACGGCTGCTGGCCGGAGACGGCTTCAGGGTGCTCCGTCACGGCGAAGTCCCGCCCAATGACGGCGGGTTGGCCCTCGGCCAGCTGGTGGTCGCGGCGCACGAAAGAACAGAGGAGTGACCCATGTGTTTGGCAGTGCCCGGCAAGGTCGTGGCCATCGACGGCAGCGCGGACCCGCTCACCGGGCTGATCGATTTCGGCGGAGTGCAGAAACAGGCGTGTCTGGAGTACGTGCCCGACGTGCGGGTGGGTGAGTACGTCATCGTGCACGTCGGCTTCGCGCTCCAGCGTCTGGACGAGGAGTCGGCCCTGGCCTCCCTGAAACTCTTCGAGGAACTGGGGCTCCTGGAGGAGGAGTTCGGGGACGCCTGGGAGCAGGCGGCCAAGGAGGCGGGCGCCGCCGCGATGACGGAGCACCAGGACAGCCGGAGTGAGGCCCGATGAAGTACATCGACGAGTTCAACGACCCTGATCTGGCCCGGCGGCTGCTGGACGAGATCCATGCCACCGCCACCCGGCCGTGGGCCCTGATGGAGGTGTGCGGCGGGCAGACCCACTCGATCATCCGGCACGGCATCGACCAACTGCTGCCTGAGCGAGTCGAGTTGATTCACGGCCCCGGCTGCCCCGTGTGTGTCACACCGCTGGAGGTCATCGACAAGGCGCTGGAGATCGCCTCGCGCCCCGGGGTGATCTTCTGCTCCTTCGGGGACATGCTCCGCGTGCCGGGCACCGACCGCGACCTGTTCCGGGTCAAGGGCGAGGGTGGCGACGTACGCGTGGTCTACTCCCCCCTCGACGCCCTGGAGCTGGCCCGCCGCAATCCGGACCGGGAGGTGGTCTTCTTCGCCATCGGCTTCGAGACCACCGCCCCCGCCAACGCGATGGCCGTGCACCAGGCGCGCCGCCTGGGTCTGGCCAACTTCAGCCTCCTGGTGTCGCACGTGCGGGTGCCCCCGGCCATCGAGGCCATCATGTCGGCTCCCGCCTGCCGGGTGCAGGGCTTCCTGGCCGCCGGGCACGTGTGCAGCGTGATGGGCACGGCGGAGTACCCGGAGCTCGCCGAGCGGTACGGCGTTCCGCTCGTGGTGACCGGCTTCGAACCACTGGACATCCTGGAGGGCATCCGCCGTGCGGTCCGCCAGCTGGAGCGCGGCGAGCACCGGGTGGAGAACGCCTATGCACGCGCCGTGCGCGAGGACGGCAACCCGGCCGCCGTGCGCATGATCGAGGAGGTGTTCGAGGTCACTGACCGGTCCTGGCGCGGTATCGGGCGTATCCCGTTGAGCGGCTGGCGGCTGACCGATGCCTTCCGCGCGTACGACGCCGAACACCGCTTCGACGTCACAGGAATCCGTACCGAGGAGCCCGCCGAGTGCCGCAGCGGCGACGTGCTTCAGGGGCTGATCAAGCCGACCGAGTGCTCCGCGTTCGGCACCACCTGCACCCCGCGCACCCCGCTCGGCGCCACCATGGTCTCCAGCGAGGGCGCCTGCGCGGCCTACTACCTGTACCGCCGGATGAACGCCCCCACGCCGCAGGCCACCCGGGCCGCGCGGGAGGAGATGAACCCCGTTGCCTGAACTCGCCGAACCCGTCGTCACCAACCCCGTCGACCCCGCGAACTGGACCTGTCCGGCCCCCCTGCGCGACCAGCCGGTCGTGGTGATGGGGCACGGCGGAGGAGGAGCGCTGTCGGCGGAGCTGATGGAGCAGGTCTTCGCCCCCGCATACGGCAACGCCACCCTCGCCGCTCTCGCCGACTCCGCCGTCCTCGAACTGGGCGGCGCGCGGTTGGCCTTCTCCACCGACTCCTACGTGGTCAGACCGCTGTTCTTCCCCGGCGGCAGCCTCGGCGACCTCGCGGTCAACGGCACCGTCAACGACCTGGCGATGAGCGGTGCCAGGCCCGCGTACCTCTCCGCCGCCTTCGTACTGGAAGAGGGCGTGGAACTGACCGTGGTCGAACGGATCGCGCGCTCCATGGGCGCGGCGGCCGAGGCCGCCGGGGTCACGATCGCCACGGGTGACACCAAGGTGGTGGAGTCCGGGCACGGCGACGGTGTGTACGTCACCACCGCCGGTGTGGGGCTCGTCCCCGACGGGGTGGACATCCGCCCCCAGCGGGCGCGGCCCGGTGACGCCGTCATCGTCAGCGGTCCGATCGGCCTCCACGGGGTGGCGATCATGAGCGTGCGGGAGGGCCTGGAGTTCGGCGTCGAGGTCGCCAGCGACTCCGCGCCGCTGGCGGACCTGGTGGCGGCGATGCTGGCGGTCACTCCGGACATCCACGTGCTGCGTGATCCCACTCGGGGCGGCCTGGCCGCGTCCCTCAACGAGATCGCCCGCGCTTCCGGAACCGGTGTCCGGCTGCGGGAGCGGGCCATCCCGGTGCCTGACGCGGTGGCGAACGCCTGCGGCTTCCTGGGGCTCGACCCGCTCTACGTCGCCAATGAGGGCCGGCTGGTCGCCTGCCTCCTCACGGCCGTGCGAGTCGAGCAGCTGCCCGTACGAGGTGAAGCGCATCGTGCGGACGATCTCGTACAGCTCGCTGCGGCTGTAGGAGAA
>NZ_JBEXQK010000007.1:0-202211 GCF_040612535.1 Streptomyces sp. NPDC006368 | reverse complement strand
GCGACGACGCGCCCGTCGATCAGCCCACCGCCGTCTTCACGGCGATTCCGCGCAAGGCCGTGGCCGGGAACCGGGCGGTTCACGGGGCCCGGCATGGCCTGAAACACCGCAACCCCCGGCATATCGCACAGAGTTATCCACAGCCGAGTGACACGACGGGTAACGGCCACAAGAATGCAGGGGTGACACCCGCCCTGAATGGTTCAGGAGCGGTGTCCGTGTTTCACGGGTGGGCCGGGCCGTCAGCCGCGCACGGCCCATGGAACGGGCCGAGGAGGGCCGGGTGACGACCTATGACGATCGAGCGAGCCTCACAGATCTGACCGCCACAGCGGAGCGTGTCCGCAGGTCGGTCGAGGGTGTGATCGAGGGCAAGCCTGAGGTCGTACGGCTTTCGCTGACCGTGCTGCTCGCCGAGGGACACCTCCTCATCGAGGATGTGCCCGGCGTCGGCAAGACCATGCTGGCCAAGGCGCTGGCGCGGTCCATCGACTGTTCGGTCCGGCGTATCCAGTTCACGCCCGACCTGCTGCCGTCGGACATCACCGGCGTCTCGATCTACGACCAGCAGCGGCGTGACTTCGAGTTCAAGCCGGGCGCGATCTTCGCCCAGATCGTGATCGGCGACGAGATCAACCGCGCCTCGCCGAAGACCCAGTCGGCGCTGCTGGAGTCGATGGAGGAGCGGCAGGTCACCATCGACGGGCAGAGCTACGAGCTGCCCAGCCCCTTCATGGTGGTGGCCACGCAGAACCCCGTCGAGATGGAGGGCACCTATCCGCTGCCCGAGGCCCAGCGCGACCGTTTCATGGCGCGGGTCTCGATCGGGTACCCGAGCCCCGAGGCCGAGCTGCAGATGCTCGACATCCACGGCTCCGTTTCGCCGCTCGACGACCTTCAGCCGGTGGCACACGCCCACGACATCGTGAAGCTGATCGACGCGGTCCGTACGGTCCACGTCGCCGACGCGATCCGGCGGTACGCCGTGGACCTCGTCGGGGCCACCCGTAACCACCCGGACCTCAGACTCGGCGCCTCGCCGCGCGCCACGCTGCATCTGCTGCGGGCCGCCAAGGCGTCCGCCGCGCTTCAGGGCCGGGACTACGCCCTGCCGGACGACGTGCAGGCTCTGGCCGTCGCCGTCCTGGCGCACCGGCTGCTGCCCACCGCGCAGGCTCAGCTGAACCGGCGCACGTCCGAGCAGGTCGTCCTGGAGATACTCCAGCGCACCCCGCTGCCGACGGCCGCGCAGCCCGGGGCCCCGCTCTACGGCCAGCACCCCGGCATACGGCGGCTGTGATGGCGGCCTCCGGGCCCGCCGCCCCGGACGGCGAGAGCACGGGCGGTGTCCGAGCCGCTCTCGGCGGGCTGACCACACGTGGCCGGTCGTTCCTCGCCGCCGGCGTCGCGGCGGCGATCTGCGCCTATGTCCTCGGCCAGGGCGACCTGCTGCGGGTCGGGCTGCTGCTCGCCGTGCTGCCACTGGTGTGCGTGGCCGTGCTGCACCGCACCCGCCACCAAGTGGCGGCCGGCAGACGGCTGAGCCCTCAGCGGGTGCCCGCCGGGGGCGAGGCGCGGGTGCATCTGCGGATCGACAACGTCTCGCGGATGCCCACGGGGCTGCTGATGCTCCAGGACCACGTGCCGTACGTGCTCGGGCCGCGGCCCCGGTTCGTGCTGGACCGGATGGACGCGGGCGGGCGGCGCGAGGTGTCGTACCGGGTCCGCTCCGACCTGCGGGGCCGCTATCCGCTCGGGCCGCTTCAGCTCCGGCTGAACGACCCGTTCGGCATGTGCGAGCTCACCCGGTCCTTCAGCGCCTACGACACGCTCACGGTCATACCGCGCACGGAGCCGCTGCCGCCGGTGCGGCTGGCGGGCGAGGCGTCGGGGTACGGCGACGGGCGGCAGCGTTCCCTGGCGCTGGCCGGCGAGGACGATGTGATCCCGCGCGGATACCGCTACGGCGACGACCTGCGGCGCGTGCACTGGCGCTCCACCGCGCGCTACGGCGAGCTGATGGTGCGCCGTGAGGAGCAGCCCCAGCGGGCCAGGTGCACGGTGCTCCTGGACACCCGGGCGGTGGCGTACCAGGGGGCGGGACCGGACTCGGCGTTCGAATGGGCGGTGTCGGGCGCGGCCTCGGTGCTGGTGCACATGCTGGAACGGGGCTTCTCCGTGCGGCTGCTGACGGACACGGGCAGTGTGCTGCCCGGGGAGGGCTCCGACGGGTTCGCGGGCGCGACCCAGGACTCCGCGGACGCCGCGGGGCTGATGATGGACACGCTCGCGGTCGTCGACCACTCCGACGGGGTGGGCCTGTCACGCGCGTACGACGTGCTGCGGGGGGCGGACGAAGGGCTGCTGGTCGCCTTCATCGGCGACCTGGACGAGGAGCAGGCGGCGGTGGTCGCCCGGATGCGGCAGCGCAGCGGCGCGGCTGTCGCGTTCGTCCTGGACAGCGGTGCCTGGCTGACCGGCGGCCCGGTGGACGGGGCCGTGCACGAGAGAACGCGGGGGCTGCGCGAGGCGGGGTGGACGGTGCCGGCCGTGCGGCCCGGGGCGTCGCTCGCCGATCTGTGGCGGCAGGCGGGGGGTGCGGCGGTGGTGCCGGGTGCGCCGGGTGGCGGTTCGACAGGGTTTTCCGGGGGTTGGTCATGAGCGGTCACGCGAGGCTGGCGCTGTGCGCGTACGCCGCCACGCTGATGGCGTCGAGCGCGCTGCTGCCGCTGGTGGGCCGGACCCACTGGATCCTCCAGGCCGCGCTGCTGCTGGCGGTCCTGAGCGGAGTGGGCGCGCTGGCCCGGCGGGTTCCGCTGGCCAGGCCGCTGACCGTGACGCTCCAGGTCGTGGTGGCGCTGGTGTTGCTGACGGTGGTCTTCGCGCGGGACCGGGCGCCGGGCGGTGTGCTGCCGGGGCCCGAGGTCTTCCAGCGCTTCGGCGCGCTGCTGGAGGCGGGCGCCGACGACGTCGGCACGTACGCGATACCGGCGCCGGTGACCGACGGGATCCGGCTGCTGCTGGTCGGCGGTGTGCTGGTGATCGGGCTGGCGGTGGACGCGCTCGCGGTCACCTTCCGCAGCGCGGCCCCGGCGGGGCTGCCGCTGCTCGCGCTGTACTCGGTGGCCGCGGGGCTGTCGGACGGCGGGGCGGCCTGGCTGTGGTTCCTGCTCGCCGCCTCCGGCTATCTGCTGCTCCTGCTGGCGGAGGGCCGGGACCGGCTCTCCCAGTGGGGGCGGGTCTTCGGCGGCGCGCCGCCGTCCCCGGGACGTAACGGGTCGGGGCTCCCCGCGCCGGGCGGGGGCTCGCGGGCTCCCCTGCGGACGGGGCGGCGCATCGGGGTGGTCACGCTGGGTATCGCGCTGGTGGTGCCGGCCGTGCTGCCGTCGCTGGGCGGCGGGCTGCTGGGCGATGCGGGACCCGGCGGCGGGAAGGGTGGCGGGGGCACGATCTCCGCCGTGAACCCTCTCGTGTCGCTCCAGGAGAGCCTGAACCAGCCTGAGGACCGGGAGGTGCTGCGGTATCGCACCAACGCGCCGGACACCTCCGACCTGTACCTGCGTCTCGTCGCGCTGGACCGGTTCGACGGCACGTCGTGGAAGTCGTCGGTGCGGCAGGTCGGCGACGTACCGCCGCAACTGCCCCGGCCGGAGGGGCTGGGCGACGACGTCGACACGTCGTCGATCACCACCAACATCTCGGCCTCCGACTCGTACGAGCAGAAGTGGCTGCCGCTGCCCTACCCGACGACCGGCATCGACATCGAGGGACGCTGGCGGTACGAGCCGGCGGGCCGGATGCTCGTCGGGGACGAGGGCCAGACGACACGCGGCACGCGGTACTCCGTGACCAGCCTGGTCGTGCGGCCGACGCCGGAGCAGCTGGCGGGTGCGGGCGCGCCGCCGTCGACGCTGGCCCGTGAGTACACCAGCGTGCCCGAGTCACTGCCGCGGGACGTGAAGGCCACGGCGCTCGAGGTCACCGAGGGCGCCGAGAACGACTACGAGCGGGCCGTCCAGCTCCAGGACTGGTTCGCCCGGGACGGCGGCTTCACCTATGACACCCAGGTGTCGTCGGGCACGGGCGTCGCGGCGATTTCCCGGTTCCTGAAGGACAAGGAGGGCTTCTGCGTCCACTTCTCGTTCTCGATGGCGGCGATGGCGCGGACGCTGGGGATACCGGCGCGGGTGGCCGTCGGGTTCACGCCCGGCACGCAGCAGGCCGACGGCGTCATGTCGGTCGGCATCCGGGACGCCCACGCCTGGCCCGAGCTGTACTTCGACGGGGTGGGGTGGATCCGGTTCGAGCCGACGCCGACGCGCGGTTCGGTGCCCGACTACACCCGGTCCCAGGCGCCGTCGGGCGGGCCGTCCAGCCCGGCGCGGCCCGAGGCGAGCGCCTCGGCGGCGCCGTCCACGGCACCGTCCGCCGATCCGGGCTGTACGCCGCAGATGCGGCGCCTGGGCGAGTGCGGCGAGGAGGAAGCGGTGGGCGCGCTGCCGCCGACCGACTCGGGTACGCCGCTGGGGACGGTCCTGCTGATCATCCTGGGCGTGGTCGCGGTGGTGCTGATACCACTGCTGCCGATGCTGTGGCGGATACGGGTCACGGCGCGCCGGCTCGGTCCCGGCGGGGGGTCCGCGCAGGACCCCGCGGCCAGGACCCTGGCGGCCTGGCGGGAGGTCGTCGACACGGCGTGGGACCACGGCATCGTGCCGGACGAGTCGCGGACACCGCGCGGGACGGCCGAGCGGCTCGTGCGTCTGGGCAAGCTGGAGGGCGAACCGGCCGAGGCGGTGCACCGGCTTGCCGGTGCGGTCGAGCAGGTGCTGTACGCGCCCCAGCCGCGCCCCGGGACGGGCCTCGCCGAGGACGCCGCCCGGGTGCGCATGGGGCTGCGGGCCGCTGCCGGCCGGGCGGCCCGGCTGCGGGCCACCCTGGCGCCCCGCTCGGCCGCACGGCTGGTGTGGGCGGCCTCGGAGCAGTGGGCGAGGGTCACCGGACGGTGGGCCGCGCACCGCCGCCGGTTCACGAACCGGTGGGCGGGCACATTGCGCCGACCGTTCCGGCAGGGCGGCTGACCGCTGCCGCGCGGGCGCAGCGCCGCTGAGCCCGGCTCGCGTGCGGGGTGCCGGTTCCCGGTCGGCCGCCGGCGGCGCGGCGCACTGCGTCGCCCGCCGCCGGCTGGCTGACCACTGCCGCGTGCGGGGCACCCCGCGCGGCGGTCACGCGTCGGCGTAGGGGCCGGGGGCGACCCGCGGCGCGGGGGCACCCCTGTCGGGAAGCGGTGGGCGTACCGCCCCGACCGCTCGGGGAAGGTGGCCACGGAGCGCGTGCGCTCGTGACACGGATGAGGGGGCGCCCGCCGGCTCGCGGCGCGGCGTCGCGCCCGTCGGGAAACGGTGGGCGTACCGCACCGACCCGCCCCGGGGGTACGGGTGAGGGGTGGCCGCTCGGAAGCGGTCACCCCTCACCCGTACAGCATGCGGTTGTCGTGCGCGGCGTGCGCTGCGCGCTCAGTGCCCCTGTTCGTCGCGGCGGCGCTGCCACCGCTGCTCGATCCGGTTCATCATCGAGCGGCGCTGTCTGGGCTGCCGACCGGGGGCCGCGCCTCCGGTGGACTGCTGCTCGCCGGGTTTGGGCGCCTTGCGCCAACCGGTGACCGCCAGGACCGCACAGCCGAGCATGACGAGAAAACCCACCACGCTGATCCAGATCTGCTGGGCGACCATTCCGGCCATGAGGAGCGCGATACCCACCAGAAAGCCAGCGACCGCCTGGTAGACCCGTCGCCGGGTGTACGTACGCAGCCCGCTTCCCTCGAGCGCTGTCGCGAACTTGGGATCTTCGGCGTACAGCGCTCGCTCCATCTGCTCGAGCATTCGCTGCTCGTGCTCCGAGAGCGGCACGGAGTCCTCCTCGTCGTCGGTCGCGGGGGGCGACCGGTATGCGGCCCTTTCAGGATAGGCAGGGAATCGCCCCCGTGAAACCCGCCCTCTATGCCAATTCACCAATCGGGCCGCCATGCCGGTTCGGCTGGTGAGGCGTAGATTCCCCGTCCTCCGATCCGTCATGCCGGATGGTGTCCCTCGATCATACGGGGAACCCGCGGCGATCGGGGGGCCTGTGACGTACTCCGTACGCCGCTGCGCCGCTGATCAGCCCGCTACGGGCGTCAGCCGCGCTTTTCGCCCAGCACGTGCAGCTGGGTGGCGACCGAATGGAACGCGGGCAGCTCGGCGGCGGCCGCTTCGAGGCGCAGGAGCGCGTCGAGCGCGCCCGGCTCGGTGTCCACCAGGACGCCGGGGACCAGGTCGGCGAAGACGCGCACTCCGTGCACCGCGCCGACCTCCACTCCGGCGGCGTCGACGACCTCGGTGAGCTGCTCGGCGGTGAAGCGGCGGGGCACCGGGTCGCCCTCGCCCCAGCGGCCGGCCGGGTCGGTCAGCGCGCGCCGGGCTTCGGTGAAGTGGCCGGCGAGGGCCCGGGCCAGGACGGCACCGCCGAGCCCGGCCGCGAGCAGGCTCAGCGCACCGGCGGGGCGCAGGGCCTCGACGGCGTGGCGCACGCCCTCGGCGGGGTCGTCCACGTACTCCAGGACGCCATGGCAGAGCACCGCGTCGTATCCACCGGGCTCGACGACGTCGAAGAGGCCGTGGATGTCGCCCTGGACGCCGCGGACCCGGTCGGCGACCCCGGCCTCGGCGGCCCGGCGCTCCAGCGCGAACAGCGCGTTGGGGCTGGGGTCGACGACGGTGACGCGGTGGCCGAGCAGGGCGACGGGCACGGCGAAGTTGCCGCTGCCGCCGCCCGTGTCCAGGACGTCCAGGCAGTCCTTCCCGGTCGCCTTGGCCCGGCGGTCGAGGGCGTCCTCGAGTACGTCCCAGACCACGGCGGTACGAAGGGAGGCGCGGGGGCGCTGCGGGTCGGACACGGCAGTTGACTCCTCGGGAGGGTTGCGGACGCTTCCCACCCTATGGCCTCACGCACCGTCTCCGGTCATCCCGTGGCGCCCTCCGTACCGGGCCGCCCGGTGCGGGGCTGCGGCAGTGTGGGGTGGAGCATGAGCAGCCGCTCCACCAGACGTACGAACACGGCCACGTCCCGGATGAGGTCGTCGGCGTCGCGGGGTCCGGCGGCGCCCTGGATACCCGCCTCCGCGCGGGCCCGGCGGGCGGCTCCGGAGGCGAACAGGGCGCTCCACTCGGTCAACTCGGGCGCGATCTCGGGGAGCACCTCCCACGCGCTGCGTATCTGCTGCCGCTTGCGCGGGGTGGCTTCGGGACGGCCTCGGGCGGCGAGCACGGCTGCGGCGGTGCGCAGGGCGGCGAGGTGGGCCGTGGCGTACCGCTCGTTGGGGGTGTCGAGGGTGCTCGCCTCCGCGAGGCCGGCGTGGGCCTGGGCGAGCAGATCGAGGGCGGCGGGTGGGGCGGAGGCGCGGCGCAGCACGGGATGGACGTCGCGCGCTGGTGCCTTCGAGTCGGCCATGGCGAACCTCCTGTCGTCGCGTGACGGCACTGTGGCCGTATGTGTCCATCGTGCAGGGCGGCACTGACAATCGGTCGTGAGCTGGGGTTTTGCTTCGTTCGCGCGTTCGGAGTAACTTTTTGCACTGACTGGTCAGTTCAAAGAAGGGGGGGCCGTGAGGAGCGAGCAGAGCCGCGACAGCCAGGACGGTGCCGACGACACCGACCGCGCCGACACCGACCGCGACGACGCCGACCACGCTGAGTCCGACGAGCGCACCGGCGACGTCGCCGGTGACGCCACCGAGGGCACGCGCGAGGCCGCCGAGGGCACGCGCGAGGCCGCCGAGGGGGCGGAAACGCGCGCCGCGAGAACCTCCTCCGAAGGCCCGGATGCCCGCCCGGAGGGCACGGACACCCAGGCGACCGCGCAGAGCGCTCCGCAGAGCACCACACAGGGCGAAGCCAGGAGCGCGGGCAAGGACGCCGGGAGGAGCGGCCGGGAGAGCGCCACGAAGAGCTCCCCCGCTGCTCCCGCACCCGCCGAAGCGGCGCGCGGCGCGGCGATCGTCGCCGAGGGCTTCGGGCTGAAGGGACCCCGTGGCTGGGTCTTCCGGGGCGTCGGCGTGGACGCCGCGCCCGGGTCGCTCGTCACCATCGAGGGACCGTCCGGCTCCGGCCGCACCTGCCTGCTGCTGGCGCTCACCGGCCGCATGCGCCCCACCGAGGGCCATGCCGAGGTCGCCGGCCTGCCCCTGCCGCGCCAGATGGCCGCCGTACGCCGGATCAGCGCGCTGGGCCACGTTCCCGGTGTCGACGATCTCGACCCGGCGTTCACCGTCGCCGAGCACCTGCACGAGCGTGCCCTGCTGCAGCGCCGGTTCGACGCCTCGCCGCTCGCCCTGGTGCGCCGGATGCTGCGCCCCCGCGCCGAGCGGATCGCGGCCTCCCGGGCCCGTATCGAGGCCGCGTTGCGGGCGGCCGGTCTGGACCTGGACGCGCTCCCCAAGGGCGAGCGCACCTCCGTGCGCGACCTGGAGCGGCTGGAGGCGTTGCGGCTGTCCATCGCCCTCGCGCTGATCGGCGAGCCGCGCCTGCTGGCCGTCGACGACGCGGACCTCAAGCTCTCCGACGCCGCCCGCGGCGAGGCCTGGGCGCTGCTGCGGTCCATCGCCGACAGCGGCACCACCGTGCTGGCCGTGTGCGGCGAGGCGCCGCGGGACGGGGCCACCATCACCATCCGCACCACCGAGGAGGGGGCGGCCGATGCGCTCGCCGAAACTGGCCGCGCTTGAGCTGAAGCGGTTCGGCAGGGGAAAGCTGCCGCGTGCCGCACTCGTCGCGATCCTGCTGCTGCCGCTGCTGTACGGCGCGCTGTACCTGTGGTCCTTCTGGGACCCGTACGGCAGGCTCGACAAGATCCCGGTGGCCCTGGTCAACGAGGACAGGGGGGCCACCGCCGACGGCAAGAAGGTCAACGCCGGTGACGACATCACCAGGGGCCTGCGCGAGAGCAAGGTCTTCGACTGGCGCGAGGTGAGTGACGCCGAGGCCCGCGAGGGCGTGGAGAAGGGCACGTACTACCTGTCCCTGACCATGCCCGCGGACTTCAGCGAGCGCATCGCCTCCAGCTCCGGCGACGCCCCGGAAACCGGCGCACTGAAGGTGCGTACGAACGACGCGAACAACTACATCGTCGGCCAGATCTCGCGGACCGTGTTCTCCGAGGTGCGCACAGCGGCGTCGACGAAGTCGTCCCGTACCTTCCTGGACAAGATCTTCATCTCCTTCTCCGACATCCATGACGCGACCGAGAAGGCCGCCAAGGGCGCCGACCAGGTGAAGGACGGCGTCGGCCGGGCGAAGAAGGGGTCCGAGGACCTGGCCAACGGCCTCAGGGACGCCAAGGAGGGCAGCGGCAAGCTGGCCGGTGGCCTGAAGTCGCTCGACGAGGGCGCGGGCAAGGTCGAGACCGGCGCCAGGCGGGTCGCCGCGGGCACCCAGACGCTGGCCGACAAGGTCAACGGCGTCGCCGCCGACGTCCGCCCGTACCTCAAGGACAACGGCAAGAAGATCGGCGACTCGGCGCGGCTGGTCTCCGACCTGTCGCAGGCCATGCGCCACAACCTGGACCACATCGTGAAGGTGGGCCCCGTCGCGCGCGAGGGCGCCCACAAGGCGTCCGGCAAGCTGGACGCCCGCTACAAGGAGCTCTGCGAGGACGCGGCGCTCCCGGACGCCAAGTGGTGCGAGGCCATGAAGGACGCGAAGGTCGCCGCCGCGGACGTGGCGAAGATCGCGGACGACCTCCACACGCTGGCCGAGGACGGCAACGGCGACCTGAAGAAGCTGGACGCGCAGCTGGCCGACCTCCAGAAGAAGGCCGACGCCCTCGCCAAGCGGGCACCGAACCTGGACAGCGACCTGAGGGACGCCGTCAAGAAGATCAATGAGCTGAACGCCGGTGCCCACGCGGTCGCCACGGGCGCCGACAAGGTGCACACGGGGCTGACCGGTGCCAAGGCGGGCTCCAGCGCCCTCGACACCGGTGTCGGCAAGCTCAAGAAGGGCGCCGGGGAACTGGACGGCGGCCTGTTCAAGCTCGCCGACGGGTCCACCGATCTGGCGGCCGGCCTCAACGAGGGCGTCGGCAAGATCCCCGACTACGACAAGGAGGACCGCGACCGCCGCACCGAGGTGATGGCCGACCCGGTCCGGCTCGCCTCGCAGTCGCTGCACAAAGCGCCCAACTACGGCACCGGTTTCGCCCCGTACTTCATCCCGCTCTCCCTCTGGGTGGGCGCCATGGTGGCGTACATGCTGATCCAGCCGCTCAACCGGCGCGCGCTCGCCGCGGGCGCCTCCGCCTGGCGGATCGCGCTGGCCGGCTGGCTGCCGGTCGCCGCCGTCGGCCTCCTCCAGGTGGCGGCCCTGATGTCCGTCCTGCACTGTGGGCTGGGGCTGAAAATGGCGCACGCCGCCGGAACGGTGGGCTTCCTGGCGCTGGTGACCTGCTGCTTCGCGGCGATCATCCAGTGGCTGAACGCCCGCTTCGGCGCGGCCGGCCGCATCCTGGTGCTGGCCCTGCTGATGCTCCAGCTGACCTCGGCCGGGGGTACCTACCCCGTACAGACCAGTCCGGGCTTCTTCAACGCGATCCACCCCTTCCTGCCGATGACGTACGTCGTCGAGGCCCTGCGCCGGCTCATCACCGGCGGCGGAGTCGGCCCGGTCTGGCAGGCGTGCGCGGTCCTGGCCGCCTTCACCGCCGGGGCCCTCGCGCTGACGGCTCTCTCCGCCCGCCGCAAGCAGGTGTGGACCCTGGACCGCCTGCACCCGGAGCTGAGCCTGTGAAGCCCCTGAAACCTGCCGGACCTGTGACAATCGTCGCCATGGACACCCAGAGCAGCAGACGGCAGGCCACCCGCGCCAAGCTCTACGAGGCCGCCGTGACCCTCATCGCCGAGCAGGGCTTCTCGGCGACGACGGTGGACGAGATCGCGGAGCGCGCCGGGGTGGCCAAGGGCACCGTCTACTACAACTTCAAGAGCAAGACGGAGCTGTTCGAGGAGTTGCTGCGCCACGGTGTCGGCCTGCTCACGGCATCCCTGCGGGCCGCCGCCGACGAGACGGCGGCACGCGGGGGCACCAAGGTCGAGGCGCTGGACGCGATGATCCGGGCGGGCCTGCTCTTCATCGACCGCTACCCGGCCTTCACGCAGCTGTACGTGGCCGAACTGTGGCGCACCAACCGGGCCTGGCAGTCCACCCTCCTGGTGGTACGTCAGGAGGCGGTCGCCGTCGTGGAGACGGTGCTGCGGGAAGGCGTGGAGGCCGGCGAGCTGAGCGACGAGATCGACATCCCGCTGACCGCCGCCGCGCTGGTCGGGATGGTGCTGGTGGCGGCGCTGGACTGGCAGGCCTTCCAGAGCGAGCGGTCCATCGACGACGTGCACGCCGCGCTGTCACGGCTGCTGCACGGGCGCGTGAGCGGACGCGTGTAGGGGGCGGCCGGACGGTCCGTGGCCCCTCGGGGACACGCCGGAGGGCACACACGGAGAAGCCGGTCCGGCCGGGCTCGATCCCCCCGAGCCCGGCCGGACCGGCGTTTCCCCCGTTTCCCCCGTGTCCCCCGATCTTTCTCCGTTCCCCCGTCTCCCCGTCCCCCCGCTCCGGCAGGTGCGCGGTGCCGTTCCGCCGCCCCGTGTCGGCGGTCCGGCGCCGCGCCCCTTCCGTGGTCCCCACTCTGCCGTCCCGGCAGGTCGCGGCCCATCCGCGCATCTACTCATCTCGGCGGCTAGGTACGGGTACTCAGTCCTCCGCTTTCCCGCCCGGACGCGGCGCCGTCAGTGGTGGCCGATAAGGTCCCTGACATGGCACGGATTGCAGTGATCGGCGCCGGGATGGGCGCCATGGCGGCAGCTGCCCGGCTGGCTGTGGCAGGCCACCGGGTGACGGTGTACGAGCGCGCGGAGACGTACGGCGGCGCGGTCGGCCGGTTCGAGCGGGACGGGTTCGCGTTCGACACCGGACCGGGTCTGCTCCATCTGCCCGCGGTGTACCGGGACCTGTTCGTCAAGACCGGCAAGGAGCCGCTGGAGCGGTGCGTCGAGCTGACCCAGGTCGACCCCGCGAGCCGGCACGTCTTCGCCGACGGCACGGCCGTGTCCCTGCCCAACGCCTCCCGGGCCGGCACCGTCTCGGCGCTGGACGCCGCGCTCGGTGCGGGCGCGGGTGAGCGGTGGGGTGACTTCCTCAACCGCGCTCGCGAGGCGTGGGACCGCTCGCGACGGCCCCTGCTGGAGGAGCCGCTGCCGGCCGACGTGTCGCGGTTCGCGCGTGACCCGTACCCGGCGCCGAGGACCGGGCTGCTGCGCAGGTCAGCGACGACGCTCGCCGAGGTCGGCCGCCGGGAGCTGCGCGACCCGAGGCTGGCGGCGCTCTTGGAGGGCTACGCGCTCTCGTACGGTTTCGACCCGGCCACCGCTCCGCCCTCCGCCGCCGTACTGCCCTACATGGAGCAGACCTTCGGGAGCTGGTACGTGACGGGCGGCATCCGGGCGCTGGCGGACGCGGTGTACGAGCGGTGCCTGGCGCGGAGGGTCGCGTTCGTCTTCGGCGCCGAGGTGACCGGTGTCGTGGTGAGGGACGGCCGGGCCGTGGGGGTGGAGTGCGCCGGCGGTGAGCCCGTCGACGCGGACCACGTGGTGGCGGGCGCCCCCGTGCCGGCCCTCTACCGCGACCGGGTGGTGGGGCGGGACGCGCCGGGCGAGCACCCCCGCCGCCAGGCCCTACGCACCGGGCGGGTCACCGTGTGCCTGGCGCTGCGAGGCGCTCGCCCCTCGGACGCCGTGCACCGGACGGTGGTCCACTCCGCCGACCGGGACGGCGAGCTGGACGCGCTCGCCCGGGGACAGCTGCCCGGGCGGCCGACCGTGACGGTGCTGCGTCCCGGCGACGCGCTGCTGTGCCCGGACGAGGACCACGAGTCGGTGACGGTCACGGCCACCGTGTCGGCGGGCGGTGACGGAGCCCCGGAGACCCTGTGGGCCGGCGCCGGGGAGGCGGGGGTGGCCGCTTTCGCCGACCGGATGGTGGAGGCGGCGCAAGCGGCCGTGCCGGGGTTGCGGGAACGGCTGCTGTGGCGTCAGGTGCGCACGCCCGCCGACACGTTCCGCGAGACGGGCGTGTACGAGGTGCCCGGTCCGGCCCTGGCGGGGGCGGGCGGCGCGCTGCTGCCCGCCGCCAACCCGGCGCCGCTGCCCGGGCTGTACTTCGCCGGCGGCTGGGCCCACCCGGGCGGGGGGCTCGCGCACGCCGGGATGTCGGGCGCGCTGGTCGCCGGGCTGATCGTGGAGGGCGCGGACTTCCGCGGCTCCCGGTAGCGGCTTGCCGGGCGCCGCGGGCGGGCGGGTCCGGCGCCTCCGGGGAGCGGGTGACGCGGCTGCTCGGAGCGGCGTGCGCGGCTCCCGGTGACCGCCGGTCCGCTCCGGGAGCGCTGCCCGGTCGTCAGTAGCGGTACTGCGGGTCGTTGGGGTCGTACCCGTACGGCGAGGGCTGCTCCTGGGGCGGCGGGGGCACCTGCTGCTCCCCGTCGCGCTGCTGCGGCACCCAGATCCCGCCCGGCGGCGTGTCGACGCCGTACTGGCCGGCGTTGGGGTCGGCGTACTGCTGCCGGTCCGTGCCGTAGTCGTACGCGCCGTACGACGGGGCCTCGGCGCTGGGGCCGATGTACGGGTCGGAGTACGCCGCGTACTGCTGGTGCCCGGTGCCGTAGTCGTACGGCGCGGTGTAGGTGTACGCGTCCTGCTGTTCGTACCCCGTCTGGGCGTACGTCCCGAAGCCGGCGCCGTCGTACGAGGCGGTCGAAGGGGCCTGGTCGTCCTGGGCGGTCTGCTCGGCGCCGTAACCGGTGGGGCCCGTGTAGACGCCGTACTGCCCGGTCTCGTCCGGCAGCGGCTGCGGCTCGTAGACGGAGGTGGTGTCGGCGGGCGATGACGCGGGCCCGGGCCCCTGCCCCTCGTAGTCGATGCCCGTGACCTCCAGCGTGGGGCCGGCGGCTGCGGCGGCGCCGGACCGCGCCTTGCGGCGACGGCTCGCGCCGGGTTTGCCGCCGAGCGCCCAGCCGGTCGAGAAGCCGCGCCGGAAGGACAGCGTGACGTACGTCTGGCCGACCGCGAACGCGAGGGCACCCACGACGATCACCACGACGGAGGGCAGCAACACGCCCACCACCACGCCCAGGAAGCCGACGAAGGCGATCAGCCGCCAGCGCAGCCGCGCCTTGTACTGCAGGAGCACCTCGCCGAGCAGCCACAGCGCGACGACACCGAACGCGATGTAGAGGACCGTCCAGCCCATGCCCGCCCCTCTCATTCGGCCGCCGCCCCGGGACGTGGCGGGTACGGCCGGTCAGGACTGCTGGTGCAGTCCGAGATTTTCGTAGATCTCGAGCGTCGCGGTGGAGTTGTTGAGCGTGATGAAGTGCAGCCCGGGGACACCCTCCGAGAGCAGACGTGCGCAGAACTCCGTTGCGAACTCGATACCAATGGAGCGTACAGCGGCCGGATCGTCCTTGACGGCGAGGATCCGCTCTTTCAGCGCGGGCGGGAAGTGGGCGTTGCTGAGCTGAGCGAACCGTTCGATCTGCTTGACGCTGGTGACCGGCATGATCTCGGGGATGATCGGCGTCTCGCAGCCCTTGGCCGCGACCCGGTCGCGCAGCCGAAGATAATCCTCCGGATCGAAGAACATCTGGGTGATCGCGTAGTCGGCGCCGGCCCGGCACTTGTCCACGAAGTGGTGGATGTCCGCGTCCCAGTCGGTGGAGCGCGGGTGCATCTCGGGGAAGGCCGCGACGCCCACGCAGAAGTCGCCTGACTCCTTGATCAGCCGGACGAGGTCGGCGGCGTACCGCACGCCCTGGGGGTGCGGGACCCACTCGCCCATCGGGTCGCCGGGCGGGTCGCCCCGGACGGCGAGGATGTTCCGGATGTCGGCGTCGGCGTACTGGCCGATCATGTTGCGCAGCTCGGCGATGGTGTGGTTGACCGCGGTGAGGTGCGCGACGGGGGTGAGCGTGCTGTCGGCGGCGATCTGCTCGGTGGCCTTGACCGTCCCGGCGCGGGTGGACCCGCCGGCTCCGTACGTCACGGAGACGAAGCTGGGGGCCACCGCCTCGACCCGGCGCAGCGCGTCCCAGAGGTTCCGCTCGCCCTTCTCGGTCTTGGGCGCCCAGAACTCGAAGGAGTACGTCGTGCCGGTCGCGAGCAGATCGCGCACGGTGCGGGCGCGATCCGTCCTGGTGGAGGGTGTGCCGAGGGCCATACCGGCAGGTTAGCCAGGGTGGGGCGGTCACCCAACCGGAGCAGGGGAAATCGCCCGATTTGCCGGGTTGTTGTCCATCCTTCGGACACCTGACGGTTCGCAGCGCCGCCGAAAGGCTCAGGGACCGGGTTGGTGTCCCACCCCTCGGACACCTGCGGCCATATAGCGGATCGGAACGGCGTCAGCCGGCCGCTCCGACACGGTCAGGCGGCGGCGCGCTCGCGTATCCGCTCGGCCAGGGCGGCGGTGGCCGACGCCGGGTCGTCGGCCTCGGTGATCGCCCGTACGACGACGATCCTGCGGGCACCGGCGTCCAATACCTCGTCCAGGTTGCCCGCGTCGATGCCGCCGATCGCGAACCAGGGCCGCTCCTGGCCCAGCGAGGCGGCGTACCGCACGAGGTCCAGCCCCGGCGCGTAACGCCCCGGCTTGGTGGGCGTGGGCCAGCACGGTCCCGTGCAGAAGTAGTCGACGCCCGGCTCGGCGGCCGCCACGTCCACCTCCGCCTCGGCGTGCGTGGAGCGGCCGATCAGGATCCGCTCGCCCAGGATGGCGCGGGCCGCGGGGACCGGCAGGTCGCCCTGGCCCAGGTGCAGGACGTCGGAGCCGATGGCGTGCGCCACGTCGGCCCGGTCGTTCACCGCGAGCAGCTTGCCGTGGCGGCGGCAGGCGTCCGCGAACACCGCCAGGTGCTCCAGTTCCTCGCCGGCCTCCATGCCCTTGTCGCGCAGCTGGACGATGTCCACGCCCGAGGAGAGCACGGCGTCCAGGAACGCGGGGAGGTCACCCTGCCGCCTGCGGGCGTCCGTGCACAGGTAGAGCCGGGCGTCGGACAGGAGCGCGCGTGCGGTGGACATGGGTGTTCCCCCCGGGTGCGGTGGTGTGCGGGCCGGGCCCGGGCAACGACGGCCCGGCCCGGCCCGTACACCACCTGGTGTCGGTGTCGGTTCAGTGCGTCAGACGGCGAGCGCCTGGGCGCGGCGCTTCACCTCCGTGCCGCGATTCTCGCTGAGCGCCTGCACGGGCGTGCCCGGCAGGGTCGGGTCGGGAGTGAAAAGCCACTCCAGCATCTCTTCGTCGGTGAAGCCGTCGTCCTTCAGCAGCGTCAGGGTCCCCGCGAGACCCTTGACGACCTTGCCGTCCTTGATGAAGGCGGCGGGCACCTGCAGCGTCCGGTTCTCACCGCGCCGCACGGCGATCAGCTGGCCCTCCTTGACCAGCTGGCGCACACGCGTCACCTCGACATTCAGCATTTCCGCGATGTCGGGCAGGTGGAGCCAGGCAGGGACGAGAGCATCGATCTTTGCGTCAATCTCGGTCACGGGACAAGCGTGCCATCCCGGACTGACACTCGGTACCCGGCTACGCCCGTGCTGCGGCCTTCAGGGGGACGGAGGGGTCCGCGACGCGCGCCGGGTCGAGCGGCTCGCCCGATTCGATCAGCTTGCGCCCCTGCGCCAGATCACGCGGCCGGCCGACCGCCAGCAGCGCCACCAGGGCACCGTCACGCAGCCACACCACCGACCAGGAGGCGCCGGCCGGGTCGCCCCGCCACACCATCGCGTCGGCCGACGCGTGATGGCCGGCGTACTGCACGAAGCGGCCGAACTGCTCGGACCAGAAGTACGGCACCGGGTCGTACGCGCGCGGCACCTCGCCCACGATGGCGGCGGCGACCGTGCGCGGCCCCTGGAGGGCGTTGTCCCAGTGGTGCACCAGCAGCCGCTCGCCGTAGCGGGCGGAGGGGAAGGAGGCGCAGTCCCCGACGGCGTACACATCGGGCACCGACGTGCGCAGATGGTCGTCGGCGACGATCGCGCCGGCCTCGTCGAGCGTGACGCCCGAACCGGCGAGCCAGTCGGTGGCGGGGCGGGCGCCGATGCCGACGACCACGGCCCCGGCCGGCAGCAGCCTGCCGTCCTCCAGGGCCACCTCGCCGGGCTCGACACGGGCCACGCGTGCGTGCGTGAGGAGCTGGGCGCCGTTCTCCTCGTACCAGGCGGCCATCGGGGCGGCGGCCTCGGCGGGCAGCGCGCCCGCGAGCGGCCGGTCGGCGGCCTCGACGACGGTCACCGCGCACCCCGCCTCGCGCGCGGCCGTCGTGAACTCGGCGCCGATCCAGCCGGCGCCGACGACCACGATGTCGTGCTTGTCGACCAGGACGGGGCGCAGCCGTTCGGCGTCGTCCAGGGTGCGCAGCAGGTGGACGCCGGGGACGCCCTCGCAGCCGGGCAGCGCGAGGGGCACGGCGCCCGTCGCCACGACCAGGACGTCGTAGGGCACGGGGCCGGCCTCGGTGTCGATCTCGTGCGCGTCGGGGCGCAGTCCGGTGACCTCCAGGCCGAGGCGCAGTTCGATGCCGAGGGCCTCGAAGTCCACCTCGAAGGCCGAGCCCTCCGCCGTGCCCAGCAGCACCGCCTTGGACAGCGGTGGCCGGTCGTACGGCTGGTGCGGCTCGGCGCCGATCAGCAGCAGCGGGCCGGCGAAGCCCTGCTCGCGCAGCGCGACGGCGGTCTGCACGCCGGCCATCCCCGCGCCGACGACGACGACACGCCGCCCGGCCGCCGACCCGTCCGCCGCCGACCCGTCCGCCGCCCCGCCCGCGACGGGGCCTCCCGTCGCGGGACCTCCCGCCGCGGGTGCCTCGCCCGGCAGTCCCTCGTCACGCGGCCGGTCTGCATTCATACGCTCGCTCACCCGATCACCTTACGTAGCTGACGTGACGTCAGGAAGTAGCTGCTCGACGACGCTCGTGCCGCTCCCCTCCTGCGACTCCCATTCCCAGGCCTCCTCCAGCCGAACGCGGCCGTCCGGAAGGTCCACCACCGTGGAGACGCAGTGCCCGGACGCCGTCCCTCCGTCGCGCTCGAGCTGCACGTACCGGAAGTCGAGCCGGTCCCCCGCGCGCGTGCCGGCGAGCTGTCCGCGTACGACGTCGCCGCCCGCGTACTCCGCCCGGATCCGGCCGTCCTGCTCGTGGTAGGCGAAGCGGGTCCGCGTACCGACCTGTCCCGGCGATCGGTCGGCGACGGGAGCGAGGACGAGGCCGCCGAGCGAGCGGGCCACTGCGAGGGCTCCCCTACTGAGAGTTGAGGGGTGGGGTTAGTCTGGCCACCGTAGAGCACTCGCGGGAGCCCGGACGCACTGGGCTGAGAGGGAGGCTGGGACGGCCTCCGACCGTACGAACCTGATCCGGGTCATGCCGGCGAAGGGAGGGGCTGGACGCCCATGCATCCACGTACGAGACCGGATGTCCTCGTCATCGGGGGCGGAATCATCGGCCTGGTCACGGCCTGGCGGGCGGCGCAGCGGGGGTTGCGCACCGCCGTCGTCGATCCCGAGCCGGGCGGCGGGGCCGCCCGGGTGGCGGCGGGCATGCTCGCCGCGGTCACCGAGCTCCACTACGGCGAGGAGACCCTCCTCGGCCTCAACCTGGCGTCGGCGCGCCGCTACCCCGGCTTCGTCGCCGAGCTCCAGGACGCGGCGGGCGGGGCGGACGTCGGCTACCGCGCGTGCGGCACGCTCGCCGTCGCCCTGGACGCCGACGACCGCGCGCACCTGCGGGAGCTGCACGCGCTGCAGAGCCGCTCGGGCCTGGAGTCCGAGTGGCTGAGCGGGCGCGAATGCCGGCGTCTGGAGCCCATGCTCGCGCCGGGCGTGCGCGGCGGGCTGCGGGTGGACGGCGACCACCAGGTCGATCCGCGGCGGCTCGCGGCGGCGCTGGTCGCCGCGTGCGAGCGGGCCGGGGTGGACTTCCACCGCACCTGGGCGGACCGGCTGCTGGTGGTACGGCACCGGGCGGCGGGCGCCGGCCTCCGCGACGGGGGGGAGCTGGCCGCCGGACAGGTGGTGCTGGCGGCGGGGAGCCTGAGCGGCAGGCTCGACGGCGTACCGGACGACGTGCTGCCGCCGGTGCGGCCGGTCAAGGGGCAGGTGCTGCGGCTGACGGTGCCTCCCGCGTACGCGCCGTTCCTGTCGCGGACGGTCCGCGCGGTGGTGCGCGGCAGCCACGTCTATCTGGTGCCGCGCGCGAACGGCGAGCTCGTCCTCGGCGCGACCAGCGAGGAGCTCGGCTGGGACACGACGGTCACGGCCGGCGGGGTGTACGAGCTGCTGCGCGACGCCCATGAGCTGGTGCCGGGCATCACCGAGCTGCCGCTGACCGAGACCCGCGCGGGGCTGCGGCCCGGCTCCCCCGACAACGCGCCGCTGCTCGGCCCGACCGCGCTGCCCGGGCTGCACCTGGCGACCGGGCACTACCGCAACGGGGTGCTGCTGACGCCCGTCACGGGTGACGTGATGGCCGAGGTGCTGACCACCGGGGAGCTCCCTCAGGAGGCCCGCGCCTTCGCCCCCGCCCGTTTCCCGTCCCTCTCCCCGGTAGGAGTGTCATGAACGTCTCCGTGAACGGCGAGGCCCGGCGGCTCGCTGGCCCCACCACGCTCGACGCCCTGGTCGCCACCCTCACCACCGCGCCGTCCGGTGTCGCCGCCGCCGTCAACGAGACGGTCGTGCCGCGCGGCCAGTGGGCCGGGACCCTGCTCGACGAGGGCGACCGGGTCGAGGTCCTCACCGCGGTCCAGGGGGGCTGAACCATGGCCGACGACCGTCTGACCATCGCCGGGACCACCTTCGACTCCCGGCTGATCATGGGTACGGGCGGGGCGCCCAGCCTCGACGTCCTGGAGCGCTCCCTCGCGGCCAGCGGCACCGAACTGACGACCGTGGCGATGCGCCGCCTCGACCCGACCGTCCAGGGTTCGGTCCTGTCCGTCCTCGACAAGCTGGGCATCCGTGTCCTGCCGAACACGGCCGGCTGCTTCACCGCGGGCGAGGCCGTGCTGACGGCCCGGCTCGCGCGGGAGGCGCTCGGAACGGACTGGATCAAGCTGGAGGTCGTCGCCGACGAGCGGACGCTGCTGCCCGACCCCATCGAACTGCTCGACGCGGCGGAGACCCTCGTCGACGACGGCTTCACGGTCCTGCCCTACACGAACGACGACCCGGTGCTGGCGCGCAAGCTGGAGGACGTCGGCTGCGCCGCGATCATGCCGCTCGGATCGCCGATCGGCTCGGGGCTCGGGATCCGCAACCCGCACAACTTCCAGCTGATCGTCGAGCACGCGCGCGTGCCGGTGATCCTGGACGCGGGCGCCGGCACCGCGTCCGACGCGGCGCTGGCCATGGAGCTGGGGTGCGCGGCGGTGATGCTGGCGTCGGCGGTGACCCGTGCGCAGGAGCCGGTGCTGATGGCCGAGGCGATGCGGCACGCGGTCGGGGCGGGGCGGCTGGCGTACCGGGCGGGACGCATTCCGCGACGGCACTTCGCGGCGGCGTCCTCGCCGGTGGAGGGGCGGGCGGTGCTGGACCCGGAACGCCCGGCGTTCTGACGCGTTCCCCGGCGCCCCGCGCCCTTTGCTACGGGGTCTCCGTCCCCGGGTCCCATGGGGGTGTTCGTCCGTGGGGCCGGCGCCCCGCCCCCGCCCGCCCGCGGCAGCGCGCCGCGCGCTCGGCGCCTCCGACCCGCCGGCCCGCTCGCGGGCTCGCCGAACCCGGGAGGCCGTACCCGCCGGCCCGCCACGCGAAGGCCGCGACCCGGGCCGGCGCCGCTCGGGCGCCCCGGGCCCCCGAGCGGTCGGCCCCGAGTGGCGACGCCATGGCGCGGCGGCGGCCTGAGCCCATCCGCCGGCGCGGCGGTCGTTCGTGCGGGCCGCGCCCCCGAGCGCGACGCCACGGCGCGGGCCGCGATGGCCGGGGCCGTCCGTCCGTTGCCGCCCCGGCGCCCGTGCGGGCCGGGGCACGGCCGGGGTGTCACAGGTCGGCTGCAGTCGTCGCGGTGCGTGCACAGGCGCGGCGGGGGTGTCGGCGGGGGCTCGTAGACTCGTGCGGGTGGATACGACCCTGCACGACCCGCTCGTGGGCCAGCTGCTCGACGGCCGCTACCGAGTCGAGGCGCGCATCGCCGTCGGGGGCATGGCCACGGTGTACCGGGCGCTGGACACCCGGCTCGACCGGGTGCTCGCGCTGAAGGTGATGCACCCCGCCCTCGCGACGGACGCGACCTTCGTCGAGCGGTTCATCCGCGAGGCCAAGTCCGTCGCGCGCCTGTCCCACCCGAACGTGGTCGGGGTCTTCGATCAGGGCGCCGACGGGGCGTACGTCTACCTGGCGATGGAGTACGTCGCCGGGTGCACCCTGCGCGACGTGCTGCGCGAGCGGGGCGCGCTCCAGCCGCGGGCCGCGCTCGACATCCTGGAGCCGGTGCTCGCCGCGCTCGGCGCCGCACACCTGGCCGGGTTCGTGCACCGGGACATGAAGCCGGAGAACGTCCTGATAGGCGACGACGGCCGGGTCAAGGTCGCCGACTTCGGTCTCGTACGGGCCGTCGGCGCCGCCACCAACACCACCGGCTCCGTCCTCGGCACCGTCTCCTACCTGGCGCCGGAGCAGATCGAGCACGGCACCGCCGACACCCGCGCCGATGTGTACGCGTGCGGGGTCGTCCTGTACGAAATGCTGACCGGCGCCAAGCCGCACTCGGGTGACACGCCCGCCCAGGTCCTCTACCGGCACCTGAACGCCGATGTGCCGCCACCGTCCGCCGCCGCCCCCGGGCTCGCCGTCGAGCTGGACGAGCTGGTGGCGAGCGCCACCGCCCGCAACCCGGAGGTCCGCCCGCACGACGCCGTGGCGCTCCTCGCGCAGACCCGCGAGGCCCGCGCCGCGCTCGGCGACGAACAGCTCGACCTCGTCCCGCCGCGGGCACGGGCCACCGAGGGCGGTGACGTCGGCTCCGAGAACGTGACGAGCGTGATCGCGCGGCCCCTGCCGAGCCCGCAGGAGGCCGTGCGGCACACCAGCCGCCTGGAGATGCCCGCACGGCACGAGGGGCAGCCGGTGCGCCCGCCGCACGCGGCGCCCCGCCGCAGACCCGGCCGCGGCCCCGTCACGGCGCTGGTCGCCGTCCTCCTCGTCCTCTGCGTCGGGGCGGGTGTCTGGTACATCAACTCCGGACAGTTCACGCGCGTCCCACCGGTCCTGGGCCGGCCCCAGGCCCAGGCGGAGCAGCGGCTCGCGGACGCCGGGCTCGACGTGAAACGCGTCAGGCGTGACTTCAGCAGCGCCTATGAGCGCGGCACGATCATGGCCACCGACCCCGCCCCCGGCGAGCGGATCCGTGGCAACGGCTCCGTGACGCTCACCGTCTCCCGCGGCCCCGAGGTCGTGAAGGTCCCCGACCTCAAGGGCAAGCCGCTGGCCGAGGCCAGGCGGGAGCTGACCAGGGCGGGCCTGGCCCCGGGGGTCGTCACCAAGGCGTTCAGCCAGGAGATCGGGCAGGGCTCGGTCATCAGCACCGACCCGGAGCCCGGCACCGAGCGCGCCCCCGACTCCGCCGTCACCCTCGTCGTCAGCAAGGGCGCCCCCGTCGACGTCCCCGACGTGACCGGTGACCCGGTCGAGGTCGCCACCCGTACGCTGGAGGACGCCGGTTTCGCCGTGCAGCTCGCGGCCGACAGGGTCCACTCCCCCGAGGACGCGGGCGCCGTCGCCCGGCAGAGCCCGGCGGAGGGCGGCAAGGCGGCCAAGGGCGACACGATCACACTGACCGTCTCCAAGGGCCCCCGCATGGTCGACGTCCCGGACGTCACCGGGGACCAGGTCGACGACGCCCGGCGCGAGCTGGAGGCGGCCGGCTTCCAGGTGAAGGTCGAGAAGACCTTCCCGTTCCTCGGTGACACCGTGAGCGGCCAGTCGGTCGAGGGCGGCGAGCAGGCGCCCGAGGGCAGCACCATCACCATCAAGACCAAGGGAATCTGACCACACATGCGCAACCCCGTCGGCGGCCATGTCCCCGTGGCCGGCGGCCTCGCCAGGACCGGCCTCTCGTACGCCCGCGAGCTGGGCGCCGAAACCGTCCAGGTCTTCGTCGCCAATCCGCGCGGCTGGGCGACGCCCGCCGGGAACCCCGCGCAGGACGAGCTGTTCCGCGCGGAGTGCGCCGCCGAGGGCATACCGGCGTACGTCCACGCCCCCTACCTGATCAACTTCGGCTCCCACACCGAGGCGACCGTCGAGTTCTCGGTGACGTCCCTGCGCCACTCGCTGCGCCGGGCCCGGGACATCGGCGCGCTCGGCGTGGTGGTGCACACCGGGTCGGCGACCGGGGGCCGCCCCCGCGAGGAGGCCCTCGCGCAGGTGCGGACCCACATGCTGCCGCTGCTGGACGAGCTGACGCACGACGACGACCCGTTCCTGCTGCTGGAGTCGACGGCCGGGCAGGGCTCCTCGCTCTGCTCCCGGACCTGGGACTTCGGCCCGTACTTCGAGGCTCTCGACGCCCATCCCAAGCTGGGTGTCTGCCTGGACACCTGCCACATCTTCGCGGCCGGGCACGACCTCACGGGTGAGAACGGCATGCGGCGGACGCTCGACCTGCTGGTGGAGACGGTCGGCGAGGGACGGCTGAAGCTCATCCACGCCAACGACTCCAAGGACGTCGTGGGCGCCCACAAGGACCGCCACGCGAACATCGGCGCGGGCCACATCGGCGAGGAGCCGTTCCGGGAGCTGCTGCGTCATCCGGCGACGGAGGGGGTACCCCTGATCATCGAGACGCCCGGCGGCAAGGAGGGGCACGCGGCGGACATGGAGCGGCTGAAGAAGCTGCGGTGACGGCGCGCCGCGGTGACATCACCCCCCTTGAGGAATACCCCTAGGGGGTATACGGTTTCTGTCATCGACAGGAACCGCTACCGGACTTTGGGGCTCTCATGCGGCACGAAGGTCACATCCAGCACGGTATGCACGCGGGACACGGCGAGCACACGATCCACGCTCACCATGAGCAGCACCACGACGCGCGGGCCCACCAGGAGCACGGCACCGGCAAGGCCACCTGGTCCATGGCCGCGAAGGCCACCCTCCACTGCCTCACCGGGTGCGCCATCGGCGAGGTACTCGGGATGGTCATCGGCACCGCGCTGGGCTGGGCCGACCTCCCCACCATGGTGCTGGCCATCGTCCTGGCCTTCTTCTTCGGTTACGCGTTCACCCTGCGCGGCATCCTGAAGGCCGGCGTCGACTTCCGGACCGCCTTCCGCGTCGCCCTCGCCGCCGACACGCTCTCGATCGCCGTCATGGAGCTGATCGACAACGGTGTCCTCGCCCTGTGGCCGGGCGCGATGGACGCGCACCTGACGGACGCGTTCTTCTGGGGCGTACTCGCCTTCGCCCTGTTCGCCGCGTTCATCATCACCACCCCCGTCAACAAGTGGATGATCGGTCGCGGCAAGGGGCACGCGGTGGTCCACCAGTACCATTGACACCCGCGGCGATACCTCCAGGGGGTACTACAACTCCGGGCCGTCCCCCGGCTCCTCCTGGTACGAGTACCGCTGCTCCCGCCACGGGTCGCCGATGTTGTGATATCCGCGCTCCTCCCAGAAGCCGCGGCGATCGGCGGTCATGTACTCCACGCCCCGGACCCACTTGGGCCCCTTCCAGGCGTACAGATGCGGCACGATCAGCCGCAACGGGAAGCCGTGCTCGGCGGTGAGCAGCTCACCGTCCTTGTGAGTGGCGAAAATCGTGCGCTCCGAGGCGAAGTCGGAGAGCCGCATATTGGCGCTGAAGCCGTACTCGGCCCACACCATCACATGCGTGACGCGGGCGGCCGGCGGCGCGAGTTCCAGGATCGTACGGGCGGGGACGCCGCCCCATTCGGCCCCCACCATGCTGAACTTCGTCACGCAGTGCAGATCGGCCACGACCGTGGAGAACGGCAGCGCGGAGAGCTCCTCGTGGGTCCAGCACCGCTTGTCGCCGTCCGCCGTGGCGCCGAAGACGCGGAATTCCCAGCGGTCCGGCTTGAACTTGGGGACGGGGCCGTAATGGGTGACCGGCCAGCCTCGCTGCAGCCGCTGCCCCGGCGGAAGCTCGGACTCTCCTGCTGCCCGGTGTTCCCCGCTCCCTGGCTGACCCATGTCTCAATGGTGACAGACCGGGAGGGGTGGTTACGACCAGGGATGAGGCCGATTCGGACAACTCCGACTAAGCCTGCACTTACTGGACGGCCTCCTCCAGCGGTGCGAGGATGCGCGGCATCTGCCTCTTTCACACGCGCGGAAGGAGACCTCTGCGATGCAGGGCGACACCGAGGTCATCGAGTTCCTCAACGAGCAGCTGACCGCCGAGCTGACGGCGATCAACCAGTACTTCCTGCACGCCAAGATGCAGGAGAACTTCGGGTGGACGAAGCTGGCCAAGTACACCCGTGCGGAGTCGTTCGACGAGATGAAGCACGCCGAGGTCCTGACGGACCGGATCCTCTACCTGGACGGGCTGCCGAACTACCAGCGGCTCTTCCACGTCCGCGTCGGCCAGACGGTCACGGAGATGTTCCAGGCGGACCGGCAGGTCGAGGTGGAGGCCATCGACCGCCTCCGGCGCGGCATCGAGGTCATGCGCAACAAGGGCGACATCACGTCGGCGAACATCTTCGAGTCGATCCTGGCGGACGAGGAGCACCACATCGACTACCTCGACACCCAGCTCGCCCTGATCGACAAGCTCGGAGAGGCGCTGTACATCGCCCAGCTGATCGAGCCGGACAGCTAGAAGAGCCGGGCGGGATCCGCTAGGCCGCTTCGGACAGCCGCTCGACGGCGTCCGCCCCCTCGGCGAGGTTCGCGGCGAGCGCGGGCCTGCCCTGGTCCAGCATGTCGCGCCGCGGGCAGCCGCCCCGGCCGAGAATCCCCTGGATGCGGCGTACGCACGAACCGCAGTCGGTGCCGGCCTTGGTGGCCGACGCGATCTGGCGGGGCGTGCAGGCACCGGCGTCCGCGTGTTCCTTGACCTGCTTCTCGGTGATACCGAAGCACGAGCAGACGTACACGCGGGTCACCTCCCTGCGGGGATCGGCGGGATCGAAGGGTCGCAGCCACCCCGTTGATCGGTGAGGCTAACCTAACCTTACCCATAGCGCGGGAAGCGCGAAAGCCCGGAAAACGGCGATGGGGCGCGGATCACATGGATCCGCGCCCCACCCGCACGTCAAGGCCTGTTCAAGCCACATTCACAGTCGAGCCGAGCTCACTGGTCCCGGTACATCTCGGCGACCAGGAAGGCCAGGTCCAGCGACTGGCTGCGGTTGAGCCGCGGGTCGCAGGCCGTCTCGTACCGCTGGTGCAGGTCGTCGACGAAGATCTCGTCGCCGCCGCCCACGCACTCGGTGACGTCGTCACCGGTCAGCTCCACATGGATGCCGCCCGGGTGCGTACCGAGCTCCTTGTGGACCTCGAAGAAGCCCTTGACCTCGTCCAGCACGTCGTCGAAACGGCGCGTCTTGTGGCCGGAGGCCGCCTCGAAGGTGTTGCCGTGCATCGGGTCGGTCACCCACGCCACCGTCGCACCGGACGCCGTGACCTTCTCGACCAGCTCGGGGAGCTTGTCGCGGACCTTGTCGGCGCCCATGCGGACGATGAAGGTCAGCCGGCCCGGCTCCCGGTCCGGGTCGAGGCGGTCGACGTAGGTCAGCGCCTCGTCGACCGTCGTGGTCGGGCCGAGCTTGATGCCGATCGGGTTGCGGATGCGCGACGCGAACTCGATGTGCGCGCCGTCCAGCTGGCGGGTGCGCTCACCGATCCAGACCATGTGGCCCGACGTGTCGTAGAGCTGCCCGGTCCGGGAGTCGACGCGGGTGAGGGCCGACTCGTAGTCGAGCAGCAGCGCCTCGTGCGAGGCGTAGAACTCGACCGTGCGGAACTCCGCCGGGTCCGTGCCGCACGCCTTCATGAAGTTGAGGGCGTTGTCGATCTCGCGCGCCAGCTGCTCGTAGCGCTGACCCGACGGCGACGACTTCACGAAGTCCTGGTTCCAGGCGTGCACCTGGCGCAGGTCGGCGTAGCCGCCGGTGGTGAAGGCGCGCACCAGGTTCAGCGTCGAGGCGGACGCCTGGTACATGCGCTTCAGCCGCTGCGGGTCCGGGATGCGGGCCTCTTCGGTGAAGTCGAAGCCGTTGACGGAGTCGCCGCGGTAGGTCGGCAGGGTCACGCCGTCGCGCGTCTCGGTCGGCTTGGAGCGCGGCTTGGAGTACTGGCCGGCGATCCGTCCCACCTTCACGACGGGTACGGACGCGGCGTACGTCAGGACGGCGCCCATCTGGAGCAGCGTCTTGAGCTTGTTGCGGATGTGGTCGGCCGACACGGCGTCGAAGGCCTCGGCGCAGTCGCCACCCTGGAGCAGGAACGCCTCGCCCCTGGCGACGGCTCCCATCCGGGCGCGCAGCTGATCGCACTCGCCTGCGAAGACGAGCGGCGGATACGACTCGAGGTCCGCGATCACATCGCGCAGAGCCTCGGCATCCGGGTACTCGGGCTGCTGCGCCGCGGGCAGGTCTCGCCAGGTGTTGCCACCGACAGCGGTGGTCTTAGCGTTCACGGTCACCTGCACAACCTTACGGGGTCTGCCCGGGCGTCCATCTGTGAGCTCACCTGATGAGACAAGGGATCATCGGGTAAGGTGCGACCCATGTACACGCACACGACCCGCACCTGGTGGTGGACCGCTCGTCCGGCGGCCCACTGACTGCGCGTACACCGACACACGCGAAGGCCGCCCGAGGGGCGGCCTTCTCCCGTTTCACGGGCCGTTCCTCTCCACCTGGACCATCCACCTGGAAGGAACACCCCATGGACCTCACCCGGCTGCTCGACGAGTCCTGTCCGCCCTTCGCCCTGCTGCGCCGCCGTACGCCCGGCCGTGACCACGACACCGTCGAGGTGCTGATCGGCGCGGTGCGGGAGGCGCCCCGTCTCGCCGACGTCCCCCTCGGGGAGCGGCCGTCCCTCGCACTGGTGCCGTTCCGGCAGCTCGCGGAGCGCGGCTTCGACGTACGCGACGACGGCACGCCGCTGTCCGTGCTGGTGGCCGACGAGGCGTACGAGATGCCGCTGGCCGAGGCGCTGGAGCGGCTCCCCGCGCACGACGTGACGGTGGAGGGCGGGGCCTTCGACGTGTCCGACGAGGAGTACGCCGGCACCGTGCGCCGGGTCGTCGAGGAGGAGATCGGGCGCGGCGAGGGGGCGAACTTCGTCATCCGGCGCACCTACCGGGGGCGGATCCCCGGGTTCGGGCGGCGGGACGCGCTGGCGCTGTTCCGCCGGCTGCTGGCGCAGGAGCGGGGCGCGTACTGGACCTTCGTGGTGCACACCGGGGAGCGGACCCTCGTGGGCGCCAGCCCCGAGGCGCATGTGCGGATGTCGGGGGGAACGGTCGTGATGAACCCGATCAGCGGCACCTACCGCTATCCGGCCGGGGGGCCCGACACGGAGGATCTGCTGCGCTTCCTCGGCGACCGCAAGGAGACCGACGAGCTGTCGATGGTCGTGGACGAGGAACTCAAGATGATGTGCACGATCGGCGACATGGGCGGGGTGGTGGTCGGCCCCCGGCTCAAGGAGATGGCGCACCTCGCGCACACCGAGTACGAGTTGCGGGGCCGTTCCTCCCTGGACGTACGGGACGTGCTGCGCGAGACGATGTTCGCGGCGACGGTCACCGGGTCGCCGGTCAAGAACGCCTGCCGGGTCATCCGGCGCCATGAGAGCGGCGGCCGCGGTTACTACGCGGGCGCGCTGGCGCTCCTCGGTACGGACGCGGGCGGCGCGCAGACGATGGACTCGCCGATCCTGATCCGCACCGCGGACATCGCGGCCGACGGCGAGCTGCGCGTCCCGGTGGGCGCCACGCTGGTGCGGCACTCCGACCCGGTGAGCGAGGTCGCCGAGACGCACGCCAAGGCGGCGGGGGTGCTGTCGGCGCTGGGCGTCGTCCCGCCACGACCGCGGGAGCGGGCGGAGGGACGTCCGGGGCCGGCGGGCGGGCGGTCCGCGCGGCCCCGGCCGGCGGACGATCCGCGGGTGCGGGCGGCGCTGGACGGGCGCCGCGCGAACCTGGCGCCGTTCTGGCTGCGGATGCAGCACCGGTCGGCCGATCTGGCGGGGCACGCGCTGGTGGTGGACGCGGAGGACACGTTCACGGCGATGCTCGCGCATCTGCTGCGGTCCTCCGGGCTGGACGTCACGGTCCGCGGGTTCGACGAGCCGGGCCTGCGGGAGGCGGCGCTCGCGCACGAGGGCCTGGTGGTGCTGGGCCCCGGCCCCGGCGACCCGGGGGATCCCGCCGACCCCAAGATGGTGTTCCTGCGGTCGCTCACCGCGGGTCTCGTACGGGGCCATCGGCACGGTCTGCTCGGGGTGTGTCTCGGGCATGAGCTGATCGCCGCCGAGCTGGGGATGGACATCGTGCGCAAGCGGGTGCCGTTCCAGGGTGCCCAGGCGCGGATCGACCTGTTCGGCACGGAGGAGACGGTCGGCTACTACAGCAGCTTCACGGCCCGGTGCGACGGGGGGACGGCCGCCCGGCTGGCGGCCGAGCGCGGCGTCGAGGTGAGCCGCGATCCCGCGACGGACGAGGTCCACGCGCTGCGCGGTCCGGGCCTGGCGGGCGTGCAGTTCCATCCGGAGTCGGTGCTGACGCTGCGCGGGGCGTCCGTCGTACGGGAGCTGGTGCGGGGGGTGGACCTCAGCCGGCGATGAGGTCGTCCGGCGGCGGGACCAGCACGTTCTCGCTGCGGCGGCCCGCCACGTAGTCGTCGATGTTCCGCACCGTCGTCGCGATGATCTGCGTCACCGCGTCGACGGTGTAGTACGCCTGGTGGGAGGTGACCACGACGTTCGGGAAGGTCACCAGCCGGGCCAGGGTGTCGTCATCGACGGCCTCCAGGGACTTGTCCAGGAAGAACAGCCCGGCCTCCGCCTCGTACACGTCCAGCCCCACGCCGGTGAAACGCCCGGCGCGCAACTCGGTGACCAGCGCCTCGGTGTCGACCAGGCCGCCGCGGCTGGAGTTCACCAGGATGGCGTCGTCCTTCATCGCCTTGAGGGCGGCGGCGTCGACCAGGTGCCGGGTCCCGGGGAGGAGCGGCACGTGGAGGCTGATGACGTCGGACGCGGCGAAGAGCTCCTCCTTGCCGACGTACCTCATGCCGAGCTCCTCGCAGGCCGGGTTGGGGGCGAGGTCCCAGCCGAGGAGGTTCATACCGAAGCCGTGGGCGATCCGGGTGAACGCCTCGCCGATCCTGCCGGTGCCGAGCACGCCGGCCGTGCGCCCGCGCAGGTCGCGGCCGAGCAGCCCGTCGAGGCGGAAGTCGAAGTCGCGGGTGCGGTTGGAGGCGCGGACGACGCGGCGGTTGACGGCCATCGCGAGCGTCCAGGCGAATTCGGCGACGGAGTAGGGCGAGTACGACGAGACGCGGGCGACGGTCAGGCCGAGCCGCTGGGCGGCGGTGAGGTCGATGTTGTTGAAGCCGGTGGACCGCTGGGCGATCATCCGCGTCCCGCCGGCCGCGAGGGCGCGCAGCACACGGCCGTCCAGGTCGGCGTTGACGCTGGTCGAAATGGCCTCGTGTCCGGCGGCGATGGGGGCGGTGTCCTCGGTGAGGAAGACGTCCACGCAGCGCAGGTCGTGGCGTCCTTCGAACGCCGCCTCCATCAGTGGGCGTTCGTCGGTCTGTACGCCGAATGCCAGGATGTCCACGCCTTCTCCCGGGGAGAGCTGGGGGCCGTCGCGCCGATCGCACCGGACAGGGCGGAAATACCGCCTATCCGGACTCTACGACCCATAGCGGGACCCCGCGCCGTCAGCCGAAGAAGACGCCGACCTCCTCGTACAGCTTCGGGTCGACCGTCTTGAGGCGGGCGGTCGCCTCACGGATCGGTACGCGGACGATGTCCGTGCCGCGCAGGGAGACCATCTTCCCGAAGTCGCCGTCACGGACGGCGTCGATGGCGTGCAGCCCGAACCGGGTGGCCAGCCAGCGGTCGAAGGCGCTCGGTGTGCCGCCGCGCTGGACGTGGCCGAGCACCGTGGTCCGGGCCTCCTTGCCGGTGCGCCTCTCCACCTCCTTGGCCAGCCACTCGCCGACCCCGGAGAGCCGGACGTGGCCGAAGGAGTCCGTCGTCCCGTCCTTGAGCACCATGTCGCCGCCCTTGGGCATGGCACCCTCGGCGACGACGACGATGGGCGCGTACGACGCCTTGAAGCGGGAGGCGACCCAGGCGCAGACCTGTTCGACGTCGAAGCGCTGCTCGGGGATGAGGATGACGTTGGCGCCCCCGGCCAGGCCCGAGTGGAGGGCGATCCAGCCGGCGTGACGGCCCATCACCTCCACGACGAGGACCCGCATATGGGACTCGGCGGTGGTGTGGAGGCGGTCGATGGCCTCGGTGGCGATGGAGACGGCGGTGTCGAAGCCGAAGGTGTAGTCGGTGGCGGACAGGTCGTTGTCGATGGTCTTGGGCACGCCGACGCACGGCACGCCGTACTCGTCGGTCAGGCGCGCGGCGACGCCGAGGGTGTCCTCGCCGCCGATCGCGATCAGCGCCTCCACCTCCAGCTCGGCGAGGTTGTCCTTGATGCGGCCAACGCCCTGGGGCGCGGTGAGGGGGTTGGTGCGCGAGGAGCCGAGGATGGTGCCGCCCCGCGGCAGGATGCCGCGCACGGCGGGGATGTCGAGCCGTACGGTGTCGCCCTCCAGGGGACCGCGCCAGCCGTCCCGGAAGCCGGTGAAGTCGTAGCCGTACTCCTGGACACCCTTGCGGACGATGCCGCGGATGACCGCGTTGAGGCCGGGGCAGTCCCCGCCCCCGGTCAGTACTCCGACCCGCATGGATCGTTCCCTTCGTCGTCACGGAAGACGCACGGAGCCCCGCAGGGACCCGGCCCTGCAGGACCACGCTAGAGGTGACCGGCGTCACTCCGGGACGGTACGAAAGGTGAATTCCTGGCGGGCGTAGGAGAGTTACGCCCTCTCCCGTCAGGCGTCGTCGAGGCCGCGTTCTATCGCGTACCGCACGAGCTCGACCCGGTTGTGCAGCTGGAGCTTGCCGAGCGTGTTCTGCACGTGGTTCTGGACGGTGCGGTGCGAGATCACCAGACGCTCGGCGATCTGCTTGTAGCTCAGGCCCTTGGCGACCAGCCGCAGCACCTCCGTCTCCCGCTCGGTGAGCCGGGGGGCCTTGGACTCGTCCGCCCCCGCGCCGGACGCCGGCTCACCGGCGAGCCGGCGGTACTCGCCCAGGACCAGGCCGGCCAGGCCGGGTGTGAAGACCGGGTCGCCTACGGCGGTGCGGCGCACGGCGTCGATCAGCTCCGCCGTGCTGGCCGACTTCAGCAGATAGCCGGTCGCGCCGGACTTCACCGCCTCCAGTACGTCGGCGTGCTCACCGCTCGCCGACAGCACCAGCACGCGCAGCGCCGGGTCGGCGGCGACGAGCTCCTTGCAGACCCGCACGCCGGGCTTGGCGGGCAGGTTCAGGTCGAGGACCAGGACGTCGGGCGCGGCGGCCTGCGCGCGGCGTACCGCCTGCTCGCCGTCGCCCGCGGTGGCGACCACGTCGAAACCGGCCTCGGACAGGTCGCGGGCGACCGCGTCCCGCCACATCGGGTGGTCGTCGACCACCATCACCCTGATCCGCTGCTGCTCGCTCATCGTCCTGCCTTCCCCCGTGCGGCCCTTGCCTTCGGGACCTTCAACTCGACTTCCGTGCCCTGGCCCGGGACCGAGATCAGGTCGGCCGAGCCGCCCAGATCCCGGAGCCTGCCGCGGATGGAGAGGGCCACCCCCATGCGCCCCTCGCCCTCCGCCTGCGCGAGCCGCCCGTCCGGGATGCCCGGCCCGTCGTCCCGCACCGTGACGATCACCTCGTCCGGCCAGTCCTCGACCAGGATCCACGCCCGGGCGTCCTCACCCGCGTGCCTGCCGACATTGTCCAGGGCGGCACCGACAGCCGCCGCCAGTTCCCTCGCGGCGGCGGGCGGCAGCAGCACCGGAGCACCCGGTTCCGAGAACGTGACCCGGGATCCGGCGTACGGGGCGAGCAGGGTGCGCAGATCGGCCGGGTCGTCTCCGTCCGGCTCGTCCGGCTCCTCCACCACCCGGACGACGGCGCCCTGCGACTCGTCCTCCGAGACGTGCGAGGTACGGGTCAGACCGCCGGCGACCAGGGTGCGCAGCGCGACTTCCTGCTCCCCCGCCATCCTGCCGAGCTCGGCCGCCTCGCCGCCCAGGGCCGTGCCCCGGCGCTGCACCATCGCCAGCACCTGGAGAACCGAGTCGTGGATGTCGCGGGCCAGCCGCTCCCGCTCGCGCGTGGCCGCCTCGATCTCCAGCGCCCGGGCGAGGGTGCGCTCTGAGGCGCGGGCGACCTCCACCACGTAACCGATGGCGATGGAGGCCACCCACACCAGCAGCACGTTGTGCAGGGTGTCCCGGCTGGGGTCGCCGCGCTCGACGATGTTGGCGATCGCCACCAGGGACGAGGCGAACGCGGCCCAGCGCCAGCCGCCCTTGATGGCGTACGCGAGGACCGAGCCGGCCGTCCAGATCGTCGGCAGCGTCGACCCGTCGTGCGTCTGGGCGTCCGCGTCGGCCAGCGGCGTCAGCAGGATGCCGGTGAGGGCGAGGGTGAGGTCGGCGACCAGGAAGCGCCTGGTGCAGTGGGCGGCGCCCGCCACCTTGGGGAGGGTGGTCAGCGTCCAGAGGGACATCACGGCCAGGAACGCGACGGCCACCCAGGGGCGCTCGAACTTGTCCCGGGTGAAGACGAAGAGGAGCACCGCGTACACCATGGTCAGGACGCGGTAGGCGGTCAGCGCCCGCCACAGCGGCTGCTCGACGGACATGCGGACGACACGCTCGCGCTTGGCCAACTTCCCCACCCCCGGACGGACGACGCGGTCAGGCGGTGCCGGACTGACCCCGCTTGGCGGCTTCCCGGGCCGCCTCCTTGGCGGCTTCCTTGGCGGCCTTCTCGGCGTCGGCGATCCGGCGCTTCGCGGCTGTGGCGTAGACGTCGACGTACTCCTGGCCGGACAGCTTCATGATCTCGTACATCACCTCGTCGGTGACGGAGCGCAGGATGAAGCGGTCGCCGTCCATGCCCTGGTAACGGCTGAAGTCCAGCGGCTTGCCGATCCGGATTCCGGGGCGCATCAGCTTCGGGACGACCTTGCCGGGCGGCTGGATCTTCTCGGTGTCGATCATGGCGACCGGGATCACCGGCGCCCCCGTGGCCAGCGCCACGCGCGCGAGGCCACCCGGCTTGCCCCGGTAGAGCCGGCCGTCCGGCGAGCGGGTGCCCTCCGGGTAGATACCGAACAGCTCCCCGCGCTCGATGACGTCGATACCGCTCTTGATGGCCGCCTCGCCCGCCCCCCGGGCACCCGAACGGTCCACCGGCAGCTGACCGACGCCCTTGAAGAACGCCGCGGTGAGCCTGCCCTTCACCCCGGGCGAGGTGAAGTACTCGGCCTTGGCGATGAAGGTCACCTTGCGGTCCAGCACCGCCGGCAGGAAGAAGGAGTCCGAGAAGGAGAGGTGGTTGCTCGCGAGGATCGCCGGCCCCTCGGCGGGAATGTTCTCGAGGCCCTCCACCCAGGGTCTGAAGGCGAGCTTCAGTGCCCCTCCGATGGAGAACTTCATTGCGCCGTAGATCACGTCCGAGTGCCTCTCCTGTGTTCCGTCGATCAGACCATAACCCGCGCGGGGCACGGCCCCTCTCCCGCGGGCCGCCCGGTGGGCGACGGCTCTGGTCGGTGTCAGCCCGGTCGCGTACGGTGAAGTACACCTTCCCGAGACCCTCCGATTCCCCGAATCGATTCCCGAACAGGAGACCCCCGTGCCGGTCCTCCCCGGAGCCGAGCCGTACCGCCACGAGGGCGGCGAGGTCGGCGTGCTGCTCTGTCACGGCTTCACCGGTTCGCCGCAGTCGCTGCGGCCCTGGGCCGAGTATCTCGCCGAGCGCGGCCTGACGGTATCGCTGCCGCTGCTGCCCGGGCACGGCACCCGGTGGCAGGACATGCAGGTGACCGGCTGGCAGGACTGGTACGCGGAGGTGGACCGGGAGCTGCGGGCCCTGCTGGCGCGGTGCGGCCGGGTCTTCGTCTTCGGGCTCTCCATGGGCGGGGCGCTCACCCTGCGGCTGGCCGCCAAGCACGGCGACGCGGTGGCGGGCATCGCGCTGGTGAACCCGGCGAACAAGGTCCACGGGCTCGCCGCGCACGCGCTGCCGGTCATCCGCCACCTGGTCCCCTCGCAGCCGGGAATCGCGAGCGACATCGCCAAGGAGGGCGTGACGGAGATCGGGTACGACCGGGTGCCGCTGCACGCCGCCCACTCGGTGCGGCAGTTCTTCCGGATCGTGGACGGCGAGCTGCCGCAGGTCACGCAGCCGGTCCTGCTGATGCGCAGCCCGCGGGACCACGTGGTGCCGCCCGCCGACTCGGCCCGCGTCCTGAGCCGGATCTCCTCGGTGGACGTCACGGAGATCCTGCTGGAACAGAGCTACCACGTGGCGACGTTGGACCACGACGCGGGGCGGATCTTCGAGGAGAGTTACGCGTTCATCGGCCGGCTCGCTCCGAGCGTCGTCGAGAAGGGGAGCACCACCGGTGGCTGAGCAGCACGACTCGGACAAGCGGGACGAGCAGCCGTTCGACGAGGAGGCGGCCTGGGCGGCGATCGTCGCCGGGTACGGCGAGGAGCCGGCGGACCCTCCGGGAGCCAAGCCGTTCAAGCCGATCGAGGACCTGGCGCTGCTGGAGGACGACCTCAACGACGACCCGGAGGACGGCAGACGCGCCGGCCCCGGGGACGCGGACCGGCCGCTGGGCAGCTCGGTCGTCTTCGCTCCCGGCGTCGGCGGGGGGCCGCGCGACTACGAGGTGGCCGAGGCGAAGGACGACGACCTCGACGCCGCGGACGAGGGCCACTTCGTCCCGCCGGAGCCGCCGCCGCTGCCGGAGGCGGACACGACCGCCAAGTTCGCCTGGCTGGGGGTCGTCGGCGGGCCGGTGCTGATGCTGGTCGCCGTGCTGCTCCAGTGGGACATGACCTGGTGGCTCACCACGCTGTGCGTGGGCGGTTTCGTGGGCGGTTTCCTCACGCTGGTGGCGCGCATGCGCCACGGCGACGACGAGGAGGACGACGACCCGGGCCGCGGGGCGGTCGTCTAGCGGGCTCGGTCGGCCGGAACCCGTCAGGTCGCCGGATCCCGTTCGGGCACCGGTGCCCCTCAGGTCGCCGGCACCCGCAGCGCGGCCAGGACCGGGAGGTGGTCCGTGGCCGCGCGGAGGTCGGCGTCGGTGACGCCCGGCAGCCCGTGAGGGACGCCGCAGCCCAGCACCTCGATCTCCTTCGTCGCGAAGACCGCGTCGATCCGCTGGTGCGGATCGCCGGGGGTCGAGGTGTACTCGCCGCCCCGGGGCCGCACCGCCCAGCAGTCCTGCAGTTCCGCCGCCAGACGGCGGAACGAGCGCCCACCGGGCCGTTCGTTGATGTCGCCCGCCGCGACCGCGTGCGGCGCGTCCAGGGCGGCCAGCCGGTCCAGGACCATCCCGGCCTGGGCGTACCGCTCCTCCTCCCGCAGGCTCAGATGGCAGCTGAGCACCCCCAGGCGGGCGCGCCCGATCCGTACCACCGCCGTCGCGAAGCCCCGCCGGTGCAGGCCCGGCGTCAGCGGCAGCAGGACGTCCTCGGTGCGCTCGACCGTCGCCCGCAGCGAACTCAGCAGCAGCGGCCCCGACGCGGTCGCCCCGCCGCTCACCACCACCAGGTCGCTCTTCGCCGCGAGGCGCGCGGCGTGCTTGCGCCAGCGGAAGAACCGGGGCGCCTCCTGGACGAGGACGAGGTCGGGCGCGCAGGCGCGGATCACGCGGGCCAGCGCGTCCTCGTCGTCACGCATCGACCGGATGTTGTAGCTGAGCACCCGGATCACGGCCGAACCGTCCGGTTCGGTGCGGGAGTTGGGCAGTTCGGTGATCGACATGGCAGCAACATACGACGGTGCCCGCCCCGTCCTCGTGAAGGACGCGGCGGGCACCGTCACACGTACGCGTGGTCAGCCCTGGCGGGCCAGGTCCGCCGCGCCGACCAGCCCGGCCTTGCCGCCCAGCTGGGCCGCGAGCACCTGGGCGTGGGGGCGGTACTGCCCGCCCACCAGCCAGCGGCGGAACGACTTGCGGATCGGGCCGAGGACCAGCTCGCCCTCGTCCGAGACGCCGCCGCCCACGATGAACGCCGAGGGGTCGAACAGCGAGGCCAGGTCGGCCAGGCCCGCACCGGCCCAGCGGGCCAGCTCGCGGAAGGAGTCGACGGCCACCGGGCAGCCCTGGCGGGCGGCGTCGCTGATGTGCTTGCCCTCGATGCCCTCGGGGGTGCCGTCGCCGAGGCCCAGCAGGATGGTGGCGTTCTCCGGCGTCGCGTTGGCGCGCTGCTTGGCGTACCGCACGAGGGCGCGCCCGGAGGCGTACTGCTCCCAGCAGCCCTGGCTGCCGCAGCCGCACAGCAGGCCGTCGGGCACCACCCGGATGTGGCCGAACTCGGCGGCCACGCCGAACCGGCCGCGGCGCAGCTTGTTGCCGATGATGATGCCGCCGCCGAGCCCCGTGCCCAGGGTGATGCAGATGACGTCGTCGTGGCCCTGGCCGGCGCCGAAGCGGTACTCGCCCCAGGCCGCGGCGTTCGCGTCGTTCTCCACGACCACCGGGAGGCCGACGCGCTGTTCGACCTTGTCCTTCAGCGGCTCGTGCCGCCAGTCGATGTTCGGCGCGAACAGGACGGTGGCGCGCTTGTCGTCGACGTAGCCGGCGGCTCCGATGCCGACCGCCTCGATCTCATGGCCCTTGCCGGCCTCGGCGACAGCGGCGCAGATCGCGTCGACGATGCCGTCGGCGGTCGGCGGGGTGGGCACCTTGTGGATGTCGAGGATCGTGCCCTCTTCGTCGACCACTCCGGCCGCGATCTTCGTGCCGCCGATGTCGACGCCGATGGTGAGTCCCATGTGTCCCTCAGATTTCGGTCGAGCCCCGCTACGGCCAACCGTACCCGAGGGCGGGCACGGAGCCGTCAGTCCAGGTCGATGTGCTCGCTCGCGTCAGGGCCGCCGTCGTTGTCGTCGCCGGCGCCGCCGGTGGCCTTCTTCTTGTCGCTCTTCCCCTCACCCCGGGTCCAGCGGCGCTCCTGGCCCTCGACGGCGGAGCGGTACGCGGCGAGGAGCTCGCTGCCCGCGGCGGCGAGGTGGTCGAAGACCTCGGGGTTGCGCTCGATGACCGGCTCGACGGCGTTCCTGGCCTGGTCGACGAGGTTGCGCACGGTGTCCTGGGCGCCCGCGCCGAGCAGCGGGCCGCGCAGCGAGGCGACCTTGTCGGCGACGGCGTCGACCAGCTTGCGCAGCTCGTCGGCGGCGGCGCCGGGCGGCGGGCCGCTCCGGCCGCGGCGGCGGGCCCGCTCGGCCTCCAGGTCCTCGGCGCAGGCCTTCGCCCAGGCGTCGGCGTCGGGATGCTGGGTGGCATCGCTCATGGCGTACTCCTGCGACTACGGCTTGTACGGCTACGGCTTGTACGGCCGGATACGGCTTCAACGGATACGGCGGCTGCCGCTGACGCGGCTCGGTACTCCCGACGTTACCGCGTGCGGGGCCACAAATCCGGGTCGGGTGCGAACCGCACGCTCAGCACGCCGTCCGCGAGGCCCGCTCCCGAGACGGTGCAGCGGCGCAGTACGGAGGGCAGAGGAACGATGCGCCGGAACGGCCCGACGGTGAGGACGAGTTCGTCGCCGCGGCGGACCAGGCCGAGGTGCGGCTTGGTGGCGCCGGGCAGCGGGATGCACCAGACCAGGACGCCCTCGGGGTCACGGCGGTCCTCGACGGTCCACTCCGGCGCGGCGCCCGCAGTGGCCGCGGGCGGCTCCAGCCGGGCCAGGTCGCCGGCGGACCGCGGGGCCCGCCCCAGGTGTGGCAGCTCGTGCGCCTCGCCCAGCGCCTTCAGGTGGGCCTGCTGCTGGGCGGAGAGGGCGGACAGCCAGGGGTCCGGGGAGGCGGTGGGCAGCAGCCGGTTGGCGACGACCGGGTCGACGGCGACGCGGTGCAGGGCGAGCCCCGCGCGGGCGGTGCGCAGCGCGTCGGCGGTGTCCGGGCCGGGCTCGGCGACCAGCCGGACGGTGGTCGTCGGCGCCTCGATCAGGTCCTGGACGGCGGCCAGTTCGGCGTCCCGGCGGGCGGCGGTCTCGTACAGCCACTCCGCGGGCATCGGTACGCCGGCGAGCTGGGCGAGCATCGGCCGCAGCGCGCGGGCGGCCTGCCGCTCGGGCGGCAGGACGCGGCGCAGATAGCGGCGCAGCTGTGCGGGCAGGGCGAGGACGGCGATGGCGTCGTGGACGGGAGGCATGTCGACGACGAGGAGGTCCCAGTCGCCGGCGGCGGCGTCCCGCAGGGCGCTCAGCAGCGCGAACCGGTCGCTGCCGGGAAGTTCGGTGAGCTCCTCGTCCGCGAAGGGCGTGGCGCCGAGGAGCCCGAGGGCGGGGGCGGCGCGCTCCTGGAAGGCGAGAATCTCGGCGCGGAAGTGGGCGCCGGAGTCGACATGACGGACGACGGGGCCTTCGTCGCCCTCGAACCAGCCGTCGGGCACCCGGTCACCGGTGAGGAACAGGACCCGCTGCCCCTGCCGGGCACCGCCGAGGGCGGTCGCGGCGGCGACCGTGGTACGGCCGGCGCCGCCGGGGCCGGTGACGAGGATGGTTCGCATGGTGACCCACGCTACCGGTCGGGCCTTCCGGCCCGGCTCCGGGCGGTCAGTGGGTGGATTCGACGCGCTTCTTGAGGCCGGCCAGGGCGCGGTCGATGATGACCTTCTCCGCCTTGCGCTTGATCATGCCTAGCATCGGGATCTTGACGTCGACCGTCAGCCGGTACGTCACCTCGGTGCGGGCCCCGCCGTCCAGCGGGGCCAGGCGGTAGGAGCCGTCGAGCGCGCGGAGCATCTGGGACTTGACCAGGGTCCAGCTGACCTCGTTGTCCCCGGTCCACGTGTACGCGAGGGTGTGGTCGTCCTTGATCGCGCCCGCGTCGAGCAGCAGGCGGACCTGCTCGGCACGGCCGGCGGCGTCCCTCGACAGGACCTCGGCCTCCTTCACCTCGCCCGTCCACTCGGGGTAGCGGGCGAAGTCGGCGATCACGCCCATGACGTCGGCCGGCGCCGCCTCGATCGTGATGCTCGAGCTGGTGTGTTCGGCCATGGCCTGGGCTCCTCCGGTTGCGGTGCCGACGGGTGAGTCTCCTGAGGGGGGAAGGTTATCGCGTGGGCGACCCTCACCATTCCAGGGCCCATGGCCTTCCGGTCGACGCGAAATGGCCGACGTTCACGCACTCCGTGGCCCCGACTCGCATCCGCCGTACCAGCGGCTGGTGAACATGCCCGAACAGGGCGTAGCGGGGGCGCGTGCGGTGGATCGCGGCGAGCAGCGCGCGGCTGCCGCGTTCGAAGCGGCGGGCCACCGTGTCGTACGTCAGCTCCGGGACCTCCGGCGGGATGTGCGAGCAGAGCACGTCGACCTCGCCGAGCGCCTCGACCTTCGCCGCGTACTCCTCGTCGGAGATCTCGTAGGGCGTGCGCATCGGGGTGCGCAGCCCGCCGCCGACGAAGCCGAACACCCGGCCGCCGAGCTCGACGCGCTGACCGTCCAGCACGGTGGTGCCGGGGCCCGCGTACTCGGGCCAGAGTTCCGGCATGTCGACGTTGCCGTACGTGGCGTACGTCGGGGTCGGGAAGGCGGCGAACAGCGCGGCGTACTGCTTGCGCACCGCCGCCTCGATGGCGGTCGCGCGGTCGGTGTCCAGCCCGGCCCACAGCCGCCGGCCCAGCTCGCGGGCCTCGTCGAAGCGGCGGGCGGTGCGCAGCTCGACGATCAGGTCGGCGTTCCCGACGCCGAAGAGCTCGGGGAAGATGCCGCGTGAATGGTCGTGGTAGTCGAGGAAGAGCACCAGGTCGCCGAGGCATATCAGGGCATCGGCCCCGTCGCCCGCCCTGGCCAGGTCCTCGGCGTTCCCGTGTACGTCACTGACCACATGCACTCGCATGGGCACCCACCTTATGCGAGCCCCCGGACCGTCCCCATACGGCCGGACCTGCGGTTACTTTCGAGTCGTCACGACTGTGGACTACTGTGCGCGAAGCACCCCCAAACACGTGTGACGCAGCGAACATCTCGCCAGGGCCCCTATCGGGAATCGAGTACTGGTGGGTAACGTCCGGGCAGTCCAGTCGTGCTCACCCCCACTGAGCACCTGCCCGACCTTGGACCGCAACCGGTGCATCACACAGAGCCGTGGCGCCGGCGCCCGATGAGGAGCAGCAGTCTTGCGCGAGTTCAGCCTTCCGGCCCTGTACGAGGTCCCCACGGACGGCAACCTGACGGATCTCATCCGCCGCAATGCCGCGCAGCACCCGGATGTGGCCGTCATGGCCCGCAAGGTGGCCGGCGTCTGGACGGACGTGACCGCCACCCGGTTCCTCGCGGAGGTGCGCGCCGCCGCCAAGGGGCTCATCGCCCAGGGCGTCCGGCCCGGCGACCGGGTCGGACTGATCTCCCGCACCCGTTACGAGTGGGTGCAGATGGACTTCGCCATCTGGAGCGCGGGCGCGGTGACCGTACCGGTGTACGAGACCAGCTCCCCGGAGCAGGTGCAGTGGATCCTGGGCGACTCGGGCGCGGTCGCGGTGGTCGTGGAGGGCGACGCCCACGCCGCAGCCGTCGAGTCCGTACGCGACCGGCTGCCGGAGCTGCGGCACGTCTGGCAGATCGACAAGGGCGGCATCGAGGAGCTCGTCCGGGTCGGCGCGGACGTCACGGAGGAGACCGTCGACGAGCGCAGCGCCAGCGCCAAGGCCGACGACATCGCCACCATCGTCTACACCTCGGGCACCACCGGCCGCCCCAAGGGCTGTGTGCTGACCCACCGCAACTTCTTCGCCGAGTGCGGCAACGTCGTCGAGCGCCTCAAGCCCCTCTTCCGTACGGGCGAGTGCTCCGTCCTGCTCTTCCTGCCCGCCGCGCACGTCTTCGGCAGGCTGGTCGAGGTTGCCTCGGTCCTCGCGCCCATCCGCCTCGGCTGCGTCCCCGACATCAAAAACCTCACCGACGAACTGGCCTCCTTCCGGCCGACCCTGATCCTCGGTGTGCCGCGCGTCTTCGAGAAGGTCTACAACTCGGCCCGCGCGAAGGCGCAGGCGGACGGCAAGGGGAAGATCTTCGACAAGGCCGCGAACACGGCCATCGCCTACAGCCGGGCGCTGTCCACGCCGCAGGGCGCGTCGCTCGGCCTGAGGCTGAAGCACTTCGTCTTCGACAAGCTGGTCTACAGCAAGCTGCGCGCGGTGCTGGGCGGACGCGGTGAGTTCGCCATCTCCGGTGGGGCGCCGCTGGGTGAGCGGCTCGGGCACTTCTTCCGCGGCATCGGCTTCACGGTGCTGGAGGGGTACGGCCTGACGGAGTCGTGCGCGGCGACCGCGTTCAACCCGTGGGACCGGCAGAAGATCGGCACCGTCGGGCAGCCGCTGCCCGGGTCGGTGGTGCGGATCGCCGATGACGGCGAGGTGCTGCTGCACGGCGAGCACGTCTTCACGGGGTACTGGAACAACGAGGCGGCGACCGCCGACGCGCTCGCCGACGGCTGGTTCCACACCGGTGACATCGGCACGCTGGACGAGGACGGCTACCTGGCCATCACGGGCCGGAAGAAGGAGATCCTGGTCACCGCGGGCGGCAAGAACGTCGCCCCGGCGGTGATCGAGGACCGCATCCGAGGGCACGCGCTCGTCGCCGAGTGCATGGTCGTCGGCGACGGCCGGCCGTTCGTGGGCGCGCTGATCACCCTCGATGAGGAGTTCCTGGGCCGCTGGGCCGCGGAGCACGGCAAGCCGGCCGGGTCGACGGCGGCGGCGCTGCGCGACGACCCGGAGCTGCTGGCGGAGGTGCAGCGGGCCGTGGACGACGGCAACGCGGCGGTGTCCAAGGCGGAGTCGGTGCGGAAGTTCCGGATCCTGAACGCGCAGTTCACGGAGGAGGCGGGTCACATCACGCCGTCGCTGAAGCTGAAGCGGAACGTGGTGGCGAAGGACTTCGCGGACGAGATCGAGGCGATTTACGGGGCGTAGGGCGGGTGGGCGGTGACTTTTCCCCCCCCCGCCCCTTCCCGAACCGGGGGCTGCGCCCCCGGAACCCTGAGGTGAGGGCTGCCCGCCCCCACCCCCCAGGGCGGCAGCTTCGCGCCGCGACGCCTCGCTGACCGGAGCTCCGGGGGCCCGCACGCTCGGCGAGCGGCCACAGGGGCGAACAGCTTCCGCCGCGACACCCCCGAAGACCGGAGCCACCAGGGGCGACAAGGACGTCACGCCGGGCAACGGCGGCCTCACGCTGCGGCAGAGCGGCCGCGCGAACCGGGCCCCCACCCGGACGGCTTCCCGCCAAGCCCCCCGGCGGCCCCGAGCCCCCCGGGGTGACAGAGGGTTGCCCCCACGCCTTCCCGCCGCGAAACCCCCGAAGACCGGAGCCACCAGGGGCGACAAGGACGTCACGCCGGGCAACGGCAAACTCGCACCTCGACGGATCGGGACGCGCGAACGAGCTCCGGGTCCCCGATCCGCACCCGGCGTGCGGCACCGGGGTGGGGCCGTGCGGGGTCGTCCCCGCAGCGGGTCGGCGGCGCAGGCAGGGCACTCGGTACGCAGGGCCCGAAGGCCGCCGGCCCCGTGGGCGTGCCCCCACTGGGGGAAGAGTCGAGCCCCGAGGGCCCCGCCCCCCACCCACCGGCAGGCGCCGGCCCGCACCCCGAGGAAGGGGCAACGAACCGCTCTCGGCGGCACCCCGCACGAAGCGCCCCGCCCCCGCAGGCGCCCCGTCAGAGCAGGGTCTTGAGCTCCTCCGCCAGGAGGTCCCAGCGCCACTTCTCCTCGACCCAGGCGCGGCCCCGTTCGCCCATCCTGCGGCGGAGTTCCGGGTCCTCCAGAAGCGTCACGACGCGGTCCGCGGAGTCCGAGGGGGAGGAGCCGCGGACCACCCAGCCCGTCTCGCCGTCCAGGACGGCGTCCGGCGCGCCGCCCGAGTCGCCGGCGACGACCGGGAGGCCGGTCGCCGAGGCTTCCAGGTAGACGATGCCGAGGCCCTCGACGTCCAGACCGCCGCGGCGGGTGCGGCAGGGCATGGCGAAGACGTCGCCGGCGCCGTAGTGGGCCGGGAGCTCCTCCCACGGCACCGCTCCGGTGAAGCGCACCGATCCGGCCACGCCGGTCTCGGCGGCGAGGCGGCGGAGGTCCTTCTCGTAGGGGCCGCCGCCGACGATCAGCAGGACCGCGTCCGGCACGCGCGCCAGGATCGCGGGCATGGCCCTGATCAGCGTGTCCTGACCCTTGCGCGGGACCAGGCGGGAGACGCAGACGACGACGGGCCGGTCGGCCAGGCCGAGCCGTTCACGGACGGCGTCACCGCCGGAGCCGGGGTGGAACGTTTTCTCATCGACGCCGGGCGGCAGCTGCGCCATCCGCCCGGCCGCCTCGGGCGTCAGCGCCGCCGCGATGCGGGAACGCGTGTATTCGCCGAGGTAGGTGATGGTGTCCGTACCCTCGCCGATCCGTCGCAGCAGCTGCCGGGAGCCGGGGAGCTGGGCCCACCCGGCCTCGTGGCCGTGCGTGGTGGCGACCAGGCGCCTGGCGCCCGCCCGGCGCAGCGCCGGGGCCATCAGGCCGAGGGGGGCCGCCGCCCCGAACCACACCGACTCGCAGCCGTGCTCGCGCAGCAGCGCGACCGCGCGGGCGGTGACGCGCGGGGTGGGCAGCAGCATCGTCGTACGGTCGCGGACAACCCGGAACGGCTGTTCCGCGTCGAACAAGGCGGTCGCCTCGGCGCCCTCACGCCCCCGCTTCCACGTGGAGGCGTATACGACAATCTGCTCGGGATCGAGTCTGAGCGCCATGTTGTGCAGGAACGCCTGAATCCCACCGGGTCTGGGCGGAAAGTCGTTGGTTACGATCAAGGTCTTGTGCATCGCTGCCGACAGTACCGAACGGCCCCGCTCCACCGCTCGACCCCCGATCACCCCCACCCCCGGACGAGGTAGAGGTAGGCATGAAGGGCCCCATCTCCATATGGCTCCTGACCAGGGTCCTTCTTCTGCTCTTCGTGTTCAGGGTGCTCGTCCTCCCCGGCCCGGACATCACCACGGACATCTCGCAGATCTACCAGGGGTGGTACGAGGTGCTGCGGACCGGCACCTATCCGCTGGACGACGTGACGTGGCAGTACCCGCCGGCCGCCGCCCTCGCCGTCCTCTCCCCCGGTCTGCTGCCCTTCCTGGGGTACACGTCCGCCTTCTTCGTCCTCGCCTTCCTCTGTGACGCCGCCGTGTTCGGGCTGCTGCTGTACGCGGGACGGCGCCCCGGCAAGTGCCTGTCCGGCGCCTGGGTGTGGGTGGCGGGTGTCGCGCTGCTCGGGCCCACCGCGTACGCCCGTTACGACGTGATGGTCACCGCCGTCGCCGTCGCCGCGCTGCTCGCCGGTGTCCGGCACCCGCGGGCGCTCGGCGCGCTGGCCGGTTTCGGCGCGATGCTGAAGGTCTGGCCGGTGCTGCTGCTCGCGGGCACGCGCCGCGGCCGGGTCACGCTGCGGTCGTGGACCACCGCCGCGGGCACGGCGGCGGGCCTGCTCCTGCTGTGCACGACGGCGATGCCCGGAGCGCTGGCGTTCCTGACGTTCCAGCGGGACCGGGGCACCGAGGTGGAGTCGCTGGGCGGACTGGTGTTCCACGTCGCGCGGCACTTCGGCTGGGAGGGGCGGGCCACGCTCAACTACGGGTCGGTGGAGTTCCTCGGGCCGTACGTCCCGGTCGTCTCCGGCGCGGCGCTCGCGCTGTCCGTGGCGGCCTTCGGCTGGCTACTGGTATGGCGGGTGCGGGCGCGTGAGTTCTCCACGACGACGCTGTGCGACGCGGCGTTCGTGGCGGTGCTGCTCTTCACCACGACGAGCCGGGTGATCAGCCCCCAGTACATGCTGTGGCTGGTCGGCCTGGCGGCGGTCTGCCTGGTCTTCCGCGGGAGCCGGATGCGCCGGGCGGCCCGGCTGGTGCTGGCGGCGACCGGTGTGACGCTGCTGGAGTTCCCGATCTGGTTCTCGCACGTGGCGGACAGCGACCCGCTGGGCCTCGCGCTGCTGGTCGTACGCAACGGGCTCCTCGTCGCCGCCACGCTCACCGCCTGCCGGGTGCTGTGGCTCCAGACCGTCACCGAGCCCCGCCTGCGCGAGCGGGGCAGGATCCCGGCTCAGGCCACCACCCGGGACCAGGCCGTCCTCACCTCCTGAGCCGGAGCCGGAGAAGGGGTGGCCGACGGTGGTCGGGGGACGTCAGCCCAGCTGCTCCCGCACATGATTCCGCCACTGGCTCGTGAACGCCTCCGGGGTCGTCGACAGCACCTCGTGCAGCGCCTTCTCCACGGCGCCCTCGCGCCGCCCGTGCGCGCCCACCGCCCGGTAGAAGGCCCTCAGCCGCGGTTCGCCCCAGCGGTCGGCGATCATCGCGCAGGCCAGCCGGCCGCCTTCGTAGGCGCGGGCCAGGGCCCCCGCGTCGCCGCCGAAGGAGAAGTCCCGGTCCGACGGGAGCGACGCCGGGGTGGCGCCCGCGCGGACGGCGGCGCGCAGCTCCGGCGCGGCCTCCGCCGCCGAGCGCCCCGCGTCCCGGTAGGCCACCCAGTCGGCGAAGCCCTCGGAGAGCCACAGGGGCGTGGCCGCGGAGGTGTGCACCCGGGTCGCGACGTGGGCGGTCTCGTGGGCGAGCACCATGTCCTGGCCGAACGCCCCGAGCGCCTCGTACGCCTCGGGGTTGACGATCACCCGGTCCGCCGGCGCGTCCGGCCCGCCGCCCGCCTCGCCGGTCGTCACCGCCGCGATCCCCCGGTACCCGGCAGCCGGCGCCCCCAGCAGCGCGCCCATGGCGTCCAGGGAGTCGGGGACCAGGACCACGACGCGCCCGGCCCACCGCTCGGGCCAGGCGGCGGACACCGTGGGCACGGCCCGGTCGGCCGCGGCCGCGACGGCCCTGAGCCGGGCACCGTCCGGGGTCCCGCCGGCGCCGGTGCCGATGACCAGGCTCCGCTTCCCGCGTACGACGCCGACCTGGCCCCGCTCCCAGAACTGCTCGGCGGCGCCCTTCGCCGGCCGGTCGGCCGTCACGTGCCACCGGCCGTCCCGCCGCGCGAGCTCCAGCGTCCGCTCGCCGGTGACGGCGCCGCTGTCGTATCCGGCGACGCGGTAGCTCAGCTCGGCCACCGCGGTCGCCCGGTCACCGTCCCGCCGCACCCGCGTGACGCGGTACGAGAAGGAGCTCAGCGGCACCTCGGCCAGTTCCCGGTCCCGGAGCGCGGCGGCGCGCCGGTCCACGGCGGCCCGGAACGCCCGCGCATCCGACGCCGTACCGGCCGCCGTGTCCGACGCCGCGGCGGATGCCGGACCGGAAGGGGCCGGGGCACCGCCGCAGCCGCCCAGCAGCACGACCAGGCACAGTGCCGCCGTCGCCCGCCTCCGCCCCGCCATCCCCCGATCGTACGGTCAGACCCGTGTGACCGCCGAGACGGGCATCATGCCCACCGGGTCGTAGCGCACGGGCGCGCCGGGGTAGGGGGCGTGGACGACCTGGCCGTTGCCCATGTACATCGCGACATGACTCGCGTCCGACCGGTACGTGACGAGGTCGCCGGGGCGCGCCTCGGAGAGCGGGACGTGCCGTCCGGCGTCGCGCTGGGCCTGCGAGGTGCGCGGGAGGCCGACGCCCGCCTGGGCGTACGACCACTGCACGAGGCCCGAACAGTCGAAGCCGTGCGGCCCGGCGGCGCCCCACACGTAGGGGCGTCCGACCGCGGAGCGGGCCGCGCGGACCGCCGCGGCGGCACGGGCGGAGGCGGCCTCGCCGGAGAGCGGGGGCAGGCCGTCGCGCCCGGAGCGCGAGGCGCGGTCGAAGGCGTCGCGCTCACCGGACGGCAGGGAGTTGAGCAGCGCGCGCGCCTCGGCCAGCTTGCGTTCGACCAGCCGCTTGTGGCGGGCCACGACGGCCCGGCTGCGCTCCAGTTCGGCGAGGTCCCGGGTGGCCTCGGCGCGCTCCTGCCCCAGCAGCCGCTGCGCGCGCCTCAGTTGGGACAGGGCGTCGGCCTGGCGGGCGCTGATGCGGTCGAGGGCGGCGGCCTTGTCGAGGTACGAGTCGGGGTCCTCGGACAGCAGCAGCGCGAGCGCCGGGTCCATGCCCCCCGAGCGGTACTGCGCGCCCGCCACGGTGCCGAGCGCGCCGCGCATGCGGTTGATGCGCTCCTGGCCGCGGGCCACGCTGTCCTGCGCCCGGTCCACCTGCTCGCGCAGCGCGTCGGTGCGCTCGTCCGCCTTGTTGAAGCCCTCGGTGGCGCGTTCGGCCTCTTCGTAGAGCCGGTCGACCTTGGCGCGGGTGAGCTCGGCCGGGTCGGCGGGGGTGGCGTCCGCCGGGGCGGCGCCGAGGGCGGCTGCGGCGGTGGCCGCCGCGGCGGACAGGACGGTGACCGTCGCGCTCCGGGAGAAGCCCGGGGTCGAGGATGACGGGGACCGGCGATGGGACGCCACGAACCGCGCTCCCTTCGGTTGTACGCGGCCGCTGTACGCGGCCACGCTGGTGCGTTGCGCGCCAGACAGTAGTCGGACGGCTACACACAGACCAAAGGCCGCGCCGGGTACCGGAGGGTTCGAACAGCGCCGCCCCACCGGTAGACCGCGAGGTCACCGGCGGGGCGGAGCGTCAGCGTGGGGTACGGCGATTCCCCCGATCGGGGGCGTTCACGGGCGCGTCAGATGCGTACGCCGAACTGGAACGTTCCCAGCCAGTCCATCGACTCGTACCGGACGTACGCGCCGGGCTTCGGCGCGTGCAGGACCGTGTTGTTGCCGGCGTACAGGCCGACGTGCGACAGGCCGTTGAAGAAGACCAGGTCGCCGGGCTTGAGCTGGCTGCGGCCGATCTTCACGCCGTCGTTCTGCTGCGTGTAGGTGGTGCGCGTGAGGCTGACGCCGGCCTGGCGGTAGGCCCACTGCGTCAGGCCGGAGCAGTCGTACGAGTTGGGGCCCTCGGCGCCGGAGACGTACGGCTTGCCGACCTGGGTGTCGGCGGCGGCGAGGGCGGCGGCGCCGCGCTGCGAGGCGGGGACCTCGTTGCCGAGGTCGACGCGCTCGCCGGCCTCGCGGCTGGCGCGCTGCTCCTCCTGCTGCATCTTCGTGCGCTCGGCGGCGGTGAGGGTGTTGAGCAGCTTCTGCGCTTCGGCCAGCTTGCCCTGGAAGGACTTCTTCTTCTCGCCCAGCGTCTTGCGGACGTCCTCGAGGTCGGCGAGTTTCGCGGTGGCCTCGGCGCGCTGCTGGGCGAGGGTGCGCTGCTTGGCCTGGATGGTCTCCAGGACCTCGGCCTGCTTGGCGCTCAACTGGTCGACGGCGGACGCCTTGTCGAGGTAGGTGTCCGGGTCGGAGGAGAGGAACAGCTGGAGGGACGGGTCCATGCCGCCGGCGCGGTACTGGGCGCTGGCCACCGCGCCGATGCTGTCGCGGAGCGTGTTGAGCTCCTCCTGGCCGCGCGCGACCTTGTCCTGGAGCGCGCCGATCTCCTTCTGGAGGTTCTCGCGCCGCTCCTCGGCGAGGTTGTACTGCTCCGTGGCCTCCTCGGCCTCGTGGTGGAGCTTGTCGACCTTGGCCTTGACCTCGCTCTTGCTCGGCTTGGGGTCTGCCTGAGCGGTCTGGGAGGACAGGGCGACGGCAGCGGCGGCAGTCGCGGTGAGGACGGTCACACGAGCGCGGCTCGGCTGCTTGGGACGACGGTGGGACGCCACGGAGGCGAGCTCCTTCTCCTTCGAGAGCCGCCCCGGCCGTCCGGAATCCGCCGTCTGAACACGGCGGAGACGGATGAGGCGGTTCCTTCGCTGTCGCTCCGGATGAGCGATCAACTGCGCGAGGGTTCGAGCAGACCTTAGTGACCATCCTGTGATCGGTTCAAATCCTCATGCGAAAAATCTCGCTCAGGCGCCACTTTATTTACGCGCATTCCACACTGCGTCATGAGCACTTGACGGTACGTTCCACAAAGAGGCCGCGAATACGGGCATTAGACCCAGGAGTTCACGACAGCCGCGAAAGGCGCTTCAGCAACATCAGGGACGCCACCGGCCGCGCACCGGACTTCGCGACGCCGTCGGCGACTTCGCGGTCGGTGGAGACCACCACGACGGGCCGCCCCGGCGGCTCCGCCCGTACCAGCTGCCGGATCAGCTCGTCGGCCGTCACACCCGGCTTGGAGAACAGCACGCGCACCCCCCGCGGCGGCGCGAGGAGCACCGGAGCCGCGAGCTCCGCGCCGTCGAAGACGCAGGTGACCTCGGCGCCCGTACGGGCGGCCAGCGCGGACAGCCCGCCGAGCAGCCGCAGCCGCTGCTTCTCCAGGGGCATCGTCGGATAGCCGGTCTTGGTGACGTTGTAGCCGTCCACGACCAGGTGCGCCTGCGGCAGGGCGAGCAGCTGGTCGAGCAGCGCCGGATCGGTCTCCGACAGGGCGCGGGCCGCGATGTCCTTGGGCGACATGCGGCCCGGCTCCACCGCGTCGACCGTGTCCGCCGGGTGTACGGAGACGGGAGGCAGGGCCAGCTCGCGGCGCAGGCCCTGCGCCGACTCCAGCACGGTGTCCAGGAGCAGACGCAGGCGCATGTCCTCCACCGAGCGCCCCTCACGGGCGGCCCGGCGGCTGGCCTCCAGGGCGGCCTCCGCCTCACCGAGCCGCGCCTTGAGGCGGCGCGTCTCGCTCTCGGCCGCGGAGACCCGGGCGTTCGCCTCGGCCCGGATGGAGTCGATGTCCGCCTGGATACGGCGCAGGGCGGCCTCGCCGCGCTTGACGTCGCTCTGGGCGCTGCGCAGCTTGCGCTGAAGCGATTCGGCTTCCTTGCGGGCCGCGTCCAGCTCGGTACGCAGCCGCTCGGTCTCCGCGCGCGTCTGGGCGCGGGCCTCGGCGAGCTCGGCGCGCAGCCGCTCCAGCTCGCGCCGCACCTCCTCCTCGGCCCGCTCGGCGTCCGCCCGCTGGGCCTCCTCACCGGCGGCGGCGACCAGCTTGGACCACCCGGCCGGGCGCAGCACGTACGCGGCGGCGGCGACGTCGACCGGGTCGGCCGCCGCCGGGACCGCACCGGATTCCAGCGCGCCGGCCAGCTCGGGCTGGGCGGCCTTGACGCGCTCGCCGATCCGCTGCCGGAAGAGCGGGTCGCTCTCCAGGGCGGCGGCCATGGCGTTGCCGGCGAACTTGGCGCGGCGGGTCGGGGTGAAGCGGGCGTACTGCCGCAATTGGGTGGGCAGTTCGGCGACGGTCAGGCCGCCGAAGGCGTCCGAGACGAGCGTGACGACCCGGCGCCGCACCCCTTCCGGCAGCGGGCGGTCGAGCGCCTCGGCGGCGTCACCGGCCGCACCGGCCGGTTCAGCACCGCTGGCGGGCTGCTCCACGATTCCGTCACCCCACTACCCGTCGTTCTCACCCTTGCGGGCCGCCTGTCAGGAATCCTTGGATTCCGCGGATTCCACGGAGGCGGCGTCCGGCCTGTCCACCAGCTCGATCCGGTCCACCGCGTTGCACCAGCGGCAGCGGACCGACTCGATGGTCTCACTGACCACCTCGCGCTCCTCGACCTTCGGCTCACCGGCGAGGTCCAGGTGGACGTACTCGACGACCTTGGAGGAACGCGTCACGTCGAACCGGGTCAGGTTGCCGCAGAGTGTGCAGCGCCAGCGGGTCGTCGCGGTCGGCAGGGGAACCGTCGTCATCGTGCCGTCCTCTTTCCTGGTACGTGGTGCGGGTGCCGGGTGCGAGAAGCCGCGGTGCGCCGTCGGACTGCGGATGCACTGCCCGTAACCCTACGGCCTCACGGGTACCCCTGTGGCGCGGCGAGGCACCCTGCCCCACTCCCTCCGTTTACGTCATGATCTGTCCATGCTGGATCGTCGGGAACCGCGGGGACCGCTGGTGACGTACGGCGTGATCGGCGCGTGCTGTCTGATCTTCCTGATCAGTCCGGTGTCGGGGCTGAACCACGCGTACGGGACGGGTGACGCGCTGCTCGCGGCGCAGGGCGCGCACTTCCGGCGCTGGGGCGTGATCCCCGCCGAGCTGCTGGCCGGCGACGTGGACGCGCTGTCGTCGCCGCTGACCGCGCTGTTCGTGCACGGCAGTTGGCTGCACCTGCTCGGCAACATGCTCTTCCTGTACGTCTTCGGCGCGATGGCCGAGGAGCGGCTGGGGCACGGGGAGTTCGGCCTCTTCTACCTGGTCTGCGGCTGTCTCGCCCTGGTCGCGTACGCGGCGGCGCACGCGCAGTCGCAGCAGACCCTGGTCGGGGGCTCGGGGGCGATCTCGGGGGTGCTGGGGGCGTTTCTGTATCTCTTCCCGCGGGCCCGGGTGACCAGCCTCTATCCGTTCCTGTTCTTCCTGCCGCTGCGCTTCCCGGCCTGGATCGTGCTGATCTTCTGGTTCGTGCTCCAGTGGCTGGCGGCCCGGGGCGCGGGCAGCGGCCCCGGGGTGGCGTATCTGGCGCATCTGGTGGGGTTCGGCCTGGGGTTCCTCTACGCCTGGGTGCGGTTCGGGTGGGGGGCTAGAGTGAAGACCCCAGCAGCGGCCACCGAGGGAGAAGGACAGCCGTGATCACCGCGATCGTGCTCATCAAGACCAGCGTGGACCGCATCCCCGAGATCGCCGAGTCGATCGCCGCGCTCGACAGCGTCAGCGAGGTCTTCTCCGTCACCGGAACGTATGACCTGATCGCCATGGTGCGCGTGGCCAGGCACGACGACCTGGCGGACGTCATCCCGGGCCGCATCAGCAAGATCCCGGGCGTGGAGGCGACCGACACGCACGTGGCGTTCCGCACGTACTCGCAGCACGACCTGGAGGCCGCGTTCGCGATCGGCCTCGACGCGTAACGCCGGCGCCACGAGGACGCGCGCGCCGGCCGGACGCCGGTTTCATGAAGGAGCCTTCATCCTGGGCTCATTCGCCGGAGGGCGCGCTCCACCCAGGATGGGGTCATGGCCTTCACCCATCGCATGGCGACGCTCGCCGCGGTTGTCGCCATCCCACTCGGCATCGCCGCGACCAGCTACACGCTGACCGACTCGCCCGAGGCGCCCAAGGTGCCGCCCGAGGTGGAGCTGGGCGCCACACCACGGCCGGGCGGCGGCGCCTCGTCCCCGGGGGACGGGCCGTCCGGCAGCGCGTCACCCGGCGACCCCTCCCCCGGCAGGACGCCGCCCGGCAGCTCGCTCCCCGCGGGCTCCTCGCCCGCGCACCCCTCGCCCGTCGGCTCGCCCGGCGCGGTACCGCCCGCCCGCACGCCCGCGCCGAGCGGCCCACCGGACGCACCGCCCCCGGCGGGCGGCGCGACGGCGCCGGCCGCGACGCCCACCGACGCCGTGGTGCCGGGACCACCGGCCACCGGCGGGGACGACGACGAAGACGACCTCGGTGACGACGCCTTTGACGACAACTGACCGCCGCGTCTCCGCCCGCGTACGGATCCTGCTCTGGCTGCTGCTCATGATGGCCGTGGCGCTGACCGCCGTCGCGATGACGACCCGCTCCATCCTGCTCCGCGACGTCGACCACCGGATCAGCCAGCTGCTGACGCAGGAGACCCGCGAGTTCGCCAACTTCGTCGACCAGGGCGTGGACCCCGACACCGGCGCCCGGTTCACGGAGCCGCGCCGCCTGCTGGAGGTGTTCCTCCAGCGGCAGTACTCCGACCCCGACGAGGAGCTCCTCGGCCTCACCGGGGCGCCGGGCTCCGCACCGTCCGTGCTGCGCCAGCCCCGGGACACGGCCGGCGCCGCCCTGTACCGCGACCGGGACGCGCTCGCCCGGATCCTCGCGTCGTCCGCGTCCTTCGGCACCCTGCACCGGCCGCAGGGTGACGTGCGCTGGGCCAAGGTGCCCATCGCGCCCGCGCGCCCGCCCGCCGTACCGTCCGCCGCACCGCCCGGCGCGTTCGTCGTCGCCTTCCACGCCGGTCACGAGCAGGCCATCGCCGCCGAGGCGTTCCGTACCCAGCTGGCGATCTCCGGCGTGGCCCTGCTGATGACGACCGGCATCGGCTGGGCCGTCGCGGGCCGCATCCTCGCCCCCGTACGCGTGGTCCGCCGGGCCGCGGCGCAGCTCACCGAGCAGGACCTCACCCGCCGCATTCCCGTCCGGGGCCGCGACGACATCGCGCTGCTCGCCGAGACGTTCAACGCCATGCTCGACCGGCTGGAGCGGGCCTTCGCCGCGCAGCGCCAGTTCGTCGACGACGCCGGGCACGAGCTGCGCACGCCCATCACCATCGTGCGCGGCCACCTGGAGCTCATGGGCGACGACCCGGCCGAGCAGGCGGAGACGATCCGCCTGGTCACCGACGAGCTCGACCGGATGAGCCGTATCGTCGAGGACCTGCTCCTGCTGGCGAAGGCCGAGCGCCCCGACTTCGTCACGCCCGGGCCGGTGCAGCTGGGCGAGCTGACCGCCGACGTGTTCGTGAAGGCCCGGGCGCTGGGCGAGCGGGAGTGGGTGCTGGACGGCGTCGCCGACCGCGAGGCCGAGCTCGACCCGCAGCGCATCACCCAGGCCATGGTCCAGCTCGCCCAGAACGCCGTCCAGCACACCGTGCCCGGCCAGCGGATAAGGATCGGCTCGCGGGAGGCCGACGGCCGGATCGAGCTGTACGTCGCGGACAGCGGACCGGGGGTGCGGACCGAGGACGCCGCCGTGATCTTCGAGCGGTTCCGGCGCGGCACCCCGCGGCGCGGCACCCGCACGAGCGGCGGCGCGGGGCTCGGCCTGTCCATCGTCAAGGCCATCGCCGAGGGCCATCGCGGGCGCGTCGAACTGCGCCCCACCGAGGGCGGCGGGGCCACGTTCGTACTCGTACTGGAAGAGGATCACGACCGGTGAACCGCATTCTGATCGCCGAGGACGAGGAGCGGATCGCCTCCTTCGTCGAGAAGGGGCTGCGCGCCAACGGCTTCACCAGCACCGTCGCCGCCGACGGCGACACCGCCCTGGACTACGCCGTCACCGGCGGGTTCGACCTGATGGTGCTGGACATCGGCCTGCCGGGGCGGGACGGCTTCACCGTCCTGCGCGAGCTGCGCGAGGCCCGGGTGACGCTCCCGGTGCTCGTGCTGACCGCGCGGGACTCGGTGGGGGACACGGTCGCCGGGCTGGAGGGCGGTGCCGACGACTGGATGACCAAGCCGTTCCGCTTCGAGGAGTTACTGGCGCGGGTACGGCTCCGGCTGCGCACCGCCGCCCGCGCGCCCGAGGTGACGGTGTTGCGCAGCGGGGACCTCAGCCTGGACCTGCGCACCCGCCGCGCCCGCGCCGACGCGCGGACCGTGGACCTGACGGCCCGTGAATTCGTATTGCTGGAGCTGTTCCTGCGCCACCCCGGACAGGTGCTGTCACGGGAACAGATCCTGTCCCACGTATGGGGGTACGACTTCGATCCCGGTTCGAACATCGTGGACGTGTACGTCCGGGCGCTGCGCAAGAAGCTCGGCGCGCAGCGGCTGGAGACGGTACGCGGCATGGGGTACCGCATGCCGTAGATGAACTTTCCTTCACAAAGCGCTCATTGAGGGCTCACGGCGCGTCCGGAGACTGGACACCGTGACCCTCTCCCCCAGCCGGGCCGCGTTCCTCGGCGCCGCGCTCGGTGTGTGCGCGCTGCTGGCCATGCCCTCCCGCTTCCCCGGTCTCGGGGCCGACGCGCGCCTGACCCTGGCCGTCTTCGTCCTCGCCACCGTGGCGTGGATCGCCACGTCCGTCGACGACACGTACATCGCGCTGGGCGCGGGCCTCGCCCTCACCGCGACCGGGGTGATCAGCAGCGCGACGCTGTTCGCCACACTGGGCGACGAGACGATCTGGCTGCTGATCTGCGCGTTCGTGCTGGCGGCCGCGGTCACCCGGACGGGTCTCGCCGGGCGGGCGGCGGCCTTCCTGGTCAGCGGCGCCCGTACGGTGCGCCAGCTGGTCCACCTCACCACCGCCGCCCTCGTCGTGACCTCCTTCGCCGTACCCGCCACCTCGGGGCGGGCCGCCCTCGCGCTCCCCGTGTTCCTTGCCCTGGCCCGGGTGCTGGCGGACCGGCGGCGGCTGGTGGTGATGCTGGCGCTGCTCTTCCCGACCGTGGTGCTGCTGTCCGCCGTCGCCACCCTGATCGGCGCGGGCGCCCACCTCATCACCGTCGACGTCCTGTGGGAACAGTCCGGACGGCGGCTCGGGTTCGTGGAGTGGCTGCTGCTCGGCCTGCCGCTCGCGATCGTCTCGTCCCATCTCGCCGCCGAGGCCGTACTGCTCACCACCACCTCGCGCCCCGACCGGCGCGGACCGGTGCGCATCACCGCGGCCGAGATCGAGGCCCACTCCCCCACGCCCGTCACCGGGCCGCTGACCACCGCCGAGCAGCGCTGCGCGCTGCTGCTGGCGACGGTGGTGGTGCTGTGGTGCAGCGAGCCGCTCCACCGGGTGTCACCGGCGGTGGTCGCGCTGATCGGAGCGGTCGTCGCCGCGTCACCGGCGCTCGGCACCGTCCGCCTCAAGGACGGCCTGACCACGGTGCCGTGGCCGCTGCTGCTGTTCATGGCGGCGACGGCGGCGATGGGTGTGGCGCTTTCCGACTCGGGTGCGGCGAGGTGGCTGGTGACGGGGCTGCCGGTGGACGCGCCGCCCTGGCTGTTCCTCGGCGTCGTCGTGGTGGTCAGTACGGCGGCGCATCTCGTCCTGCAGTCCCGGTCGGCCCGGTCGTCGGTGCTCGTGCCGCTGGTGGTGGCCGCCGCCGCGGCGGCCGGCGTCAACCCGGTGACCGCCGCGCTCGCCTCCACCGCCGCGGCCGGCTTCTGCCACACCCTGCCGTCGTCCGCCAAGCCGGTGGCCCTGTTCGCCGACATACCGGACGGCGTACCGACCTACACGCCGCGCGACCTGCTCCGGCTGTCGGCGGTCCTGGCCCCGCTCACCGCGGGCGTGGTCCTGCTCTTCGCCCTGACCGTCTGGCCGCTGCTCGGCGTGCCCGTCCTCCTGGAGACCCCCCGATGACCTGCCGCATCGCCGTCGCGCCCAGCGGCTTCAAGGAGTCCCTGTCCGCACGGCAGGCCGCCGAGTGCATCGCCGAGGGCGTGCTGCGGGTGCTGCCGGACGCCGAACTGGACCTCATCCCGCTGGTGGACGGCGGCGAGGGCACGGCGGAGGCGCTGGCCGCCGCGACGGGCGGCCGGCTCGTGCCGTACACCGCGACCGGCCCGCTCGGCTCACCGGTCGACAGCCACTTCGCGGTGCTCGGCTGCGGCACCGCGGTCGTGGAGATGGCCGCGGTGGCGGGGCTCGCGCTGGTGGACCCGGACCGTCGCGACCCGGGTGCCACGACGACGTACGGCGTCGGCGAACTGCTGCGCGCGGCCCTGGACTCCGGGGCGCGCCGCATCCTGGTCGGCTGCGGCGACTCCGGTACGTCGGACGGGGGAGCCGGCGCGCTCCAGGCGCTGGGCGCCCGGCTCCTGGACGCGGCCGGCCGCGAACTCCCGCACGGCGGACGCGCTTTGGTCCGCCTCGCCGCCATCGATGCGAGCGGACTCGACGCGCGGCTCGCGGGCGCCGAACTCCTGGTGGCGTGCAACCCCTACAACGTGCTGTGCGGCGAGCGCGGCGTGGCCCGCGTCTTCGGCCCCCAGAAGGGCGCGACGCCCGCGCAGGTGGAGGAGTTGTCGGCCGCCCTGGAGCACTGGGCGGGCCTCCTGACGGAGGCGTTCACCCCGGTCGTCGACCTGCGCGGCGCGCCCGGCACCGGCGCGTCCGGGGGCCTGGGCGCGGGGCTCGCGGCGGTCGGCGCCCGGCTGCTGCCGCGCTTCGAGGTGCTGCTCGACGGGCTGGACCTGAGCGCCCGGCTCGCCCGCGCCGACCTGGTGATCACCGGCGAGGGCGCCCTGGACGCCCAGACGGTGCGCGGCAAGATCCCGGGCGAGGTGGCGCGCCGGGCGCGGGAGGCGGGCGTCCCGGTCCTCGCGCTGGCGGGCAGCCTCGGTGAGGGCGCGCACGAGTCGGGCCTGGACGCCTACGAGTCGATCGCCGCCGGGCCCGTACCCCTGCGGGAGGCGCTGGACCGTGCCGCCGAGCTCCTCACGGACGCGGCCGAGCGGGCCCTGCGCACGGTCCTGCTCGGCACGCTGCTGGTCAGCCCCGGTCGGGCACACAACGCCCGTCCTCCGTACGGTAGTTCCACTGCGCCCCGTCCCGCACGAGCTCCTTCACGGCCCGAACGAACCGGTCGACGTGCTCGTCCGGCGTCCCCGCCCCGAAACTGACCCGGATGGCGTTGAGCGCGGTGGTCCCCCCGTCCGGCGCGCCGCACTCGCCGGCGTCCTGCGGGTCGCCGTCCAGCAGGGTGCGCACCAGCGGGTGGGCGCAGAACAGGCCGTCGCGCACCCCGATGCCGTACTCGGCGGACAGCGCGGCGGCGAAGTGCGAGCTGTTCCAGCCCTTCACGACGAACGAGATGACCCCGACGCGCGCGGAGTCGTCGCCGAACAGCGACAGCACCCGCACCTCGGGCACCTCGGCGAGCCCCTCGCGGACCTTCCCGATCAGCTCCCGCTCGCGCGCCACCAGGTTCTCGAACCCGGCCTCGGTGAGCGCCTTGCAGGCGGAGGCGATGGCGTGGACGCCGATGACGTTGGGCGAGCCGGCCTCGTGGCGGGCGGCGGTGGTGTGCCACTCCACGTCCACGCCGCCGGCGCCCTCGCCGCTGACACGTCGGGTCACCTTGCGGGACGCGCCGCCCCCGGCGAGGTACGGCTCGGCGTCCCGCAGCCAGTCGGCCCGCCCGGCGAGGACGCCGGAGCCGAACGGCGCGTACAGCTTGTGCCCGGAGAACGCCACCCAGTCGACGTCCAGGTCGCGCACGGAGACCGGGTGGTGGGGCGCGAGCTGCGCGGCGTCCAGCACGATGCGCGCACCGTGGGCGTGGGCGGCGGCGGCCAGCTCCCGCACGGGCCACAGCTCGCCGGTCACGTTGGACGCGCCGGTCACACAGACCAGCGCCGGGCCGTGGGGGTCGCGGTCGGCGAGGGCACGCTCCAGCGTCTCGACGGCCTGCGCGGGGGTGCGGGGCGCGTTGAGGTAGGTGACCCGGGCGTCCCTCCAGGGCAGCAACGAGGCGTGGTGCTCGGTCTCGAAGACGAAGACCCGGCAGTCGGCGGGCAGGGCGGCGGCGAGCAGGTTGAGCGAGTCGGTCGTCGACCGGGTGAAGACGACCTGGTCGTCCTCCCGGCAGTCCAGGAACTCGGCGACCGTGGCGCGGCTGTTCTCGAACAGGTCGGTCGACAGCTGCGACAGGTACCCGGCGCCCCGGTGCACGCTGCCGTAGTAGGGCGCGTACGCGGCCACGTCGTCCCACACCCGCTGGAGGGCGGGCGCGCTCGCGGCGTAGTCGAGGGCGGCGTAGGTGACCTCGCCACCGGTGACGAGGGGGACGGTGACATCCCGTCCCAGAACGGGCAGGGGGGCGCGGACGGACCGGTCGGCGGCAACGGAGGTGGCGGACATGGCGAACTCCCGTACGAGGCAGGCGAGAACCGCGCGTCGACGCACCGGAAGAGCGCACGGTGCGGCCGCGGCGGAGGGAAAAAGGGGGAACCGAAGGAGGGGCTTCGAGCCCTATCGCATTCGCTTGCTCACGAGACTGCTCCCTTGAGGACCAGGACCCCAGGGGCTGTGACATTCACCGATGCCAGGGGTCCGCGCTTGCCACAGACGTCCTGCCTGCGGCCTGGTCTTCACCCGGGGCACCCCGCCACGGACGGAGGGTTGCCGGACAGCGGGCCGGGGCCGTAGTCGCTGTCACTCATGACCTGCCGAGAAGTTAAGGCACGCGATCGCCTCCGCGCAACCCGTGCCCGGATACCGGGACACGCGACAGGGGCCCGGTTCACGCCCGGGCCCCTCCGTAACACCGCGAGAGCTACGCGTTGCTGGCCGCGACCCACCGCTCCAGCGCCGCGCGCGCCGCGCCCGAGTCGATCGACTCGGCCGCCCTCGCCATGCCCGCATGGATCTGCTCGGTCAGCGGCGCGTCCGACGGCTCCAGGGCCACCAGCGCCGCCGCCGCGTTGAGCAGCACCGCGTCCCGCACCGGCCCCGTCTCGCCGCCCAGCAGCCGGCGCGCCACGTCCGCGTTGTACGACGCGTCCGCGCCGCGCAGCGCCTCGACCGGCACCAGCTCGACGCCCACGTCGCGCGGGTCGAACGTCTCCTCGCGCACCGCCCCGTCCCGGACCACCCACACCTTCGAGGTGGCGGTGGTGGTCAGCTCGTCGAGCCCGTCGTCGCCGCGGAACACCAGGGCGGAGGAGCCGCGCCGGGCGAGCACCCCGGCCATGATGGCCGCCATGCGCGCGTCGGCGACGCCCGTGGCCTGGGCGCGGACCCGTGCCGGGTTGGTGAGCGGGCCGAGGAAGTTGAAGGTGGTACGGATGCCGAGCTCCCTGCGGGCCGCGGCCACATGGCGCAGCGCCGGGTGGAACTTCACCGCGAAGCAGAAGGTGATGCCCGCCTCCCCGGCGACCTCCGCCACCCGCCGGGGTGCCAGCTCCAGGTTGACGCCCAGCTTCTCCAGGACGTCCGAGGAGCCGGACGCGGACGACGCGGCGCGGTTGCCGTGCTTGACGACCTTGGCGCCCGTACCGGCGACGACGATCGCGGACATGGTGGAGATGTTGACGGTCCTGGCTCCGTCGCCGCCCGTGCCGACGATGTCCACCGACGGGCCGGGCACCTCGATCAGATTGGCGTGCTCGTACATGGTGCGGACGAGGCCGGAGATCTCCTCGACCGTCTCGCCCTTGGCCCGCAGCGCCACCATGAACCCGGCGATCTGGGCGTCGGTCGCCTCGCCGCGCATGATGAGGTCCATCGCCCACGCGGTGTCGTCGGCGCTCTGGTCGCGCCCCTCCAGCAGGCCGTTCAGCACCTCGGGCCAGGAACGACCCGCCGCGCTCGGTCCTCCAGCGGGTTGCACAGCGCTCATGGTCGCTCCTGGTGTCCGTGCGTAGGGGAATGACCACTCCACCCTATCGAGCCGGCGGCACGGCAAAGAGCCCCGTCCGGCGAATGGACGGGGCTCGATGCTGTGGCGACCTGGTGTCGGTCGGGCCGGTGAGGACCGGGCGATCAGTGGTGGCCGTGGCCGCTCGTGATCTCCTGGTACTCCTCGACGGTGGCCTTGGGGACCTGGTTCCCCTCGCCGTAGTACCCCTTGCTCAGCTTGGCGCGGAGCTTCTGGCGACGGGTGAGCTTGCGCTCGACGCCGTTCTCGTCGACCTCCGGGCCGATCTCGGCCGGCTGGTACTGCTCGTGCGCGGTGAGCGCGTGCAGCTGGGCCTGGCTGAGGGGCTCGTGGATCTCGACGAACTCGCCGTGCGGCAGGCGCTTGATGATGCCGGACTCGCGTCCGTGCAGCACCTTGTCCTTGTCACGCCGCTGCAGACCCATGCAGATCCGCTTGGTGACGATGAACGCGACGACCGGGCCGACGAAGAAGGCGATCCGCACGAACCACGTGATCGCGTTCAGCGACATGTGGAAGTACAGGGCGAAGATGTCGTTTCCACCGCCCAGCAGCATGATCATGTAGCCGGTGACCCACGCGACGCCGAGAGCGGTCCGGGTCGGCGCGTTGCGCGGCCGGTCCAGCAGGTGGTGCTCCCGCTTGTCGCCGGTGATCCACGACTCGATGAACGGGTAGAGCGCGATCGCGGCGAGCATCAGGCCGAAGACCATCAGCGGGATGAACACGCCCAGGACGAGCGTGTGGCCCCAGAGGTTGATCTCCCAGCCCGGCATCACACGGACGAGACCCTCGGCGAAGCCCATGTACCAGTCGGGCTGGGCGCCGGTGGACACCTGGTCCGGGCGGTACGGCCCGAGGGCCCAGATCGGGTTGATCGTGAACAGCGCCGAGATGATCGCGATGACACCGAAGACCAGGAAGAAGAATCCTCCCGCCTTGGCCATGTAGACCGGCAGCAGCGGCATGCCGACGACGTTGTTGTTCGTCCGGCCGGGGCCGGGGAACTGCGTGTGCTTGTGGTAGAAGACCAGGATCAGGTGGGCCACCACGAGACCGAGCATGATGCCCGGCAGCAGCAGGATGTGGATCGAGTAGAACCGCGCGATGATGTCGTGGCCGGGGAACTCGCCGCCGAACAGGAACATCGAGATGTACGTGCCGACGATCGGCATGGACAGGATCGCGCCCTGCGTGAAGCGGACACCGGTGCCGGAGAGCAGGTCGTCCGGGAGCGAGTAACCGGTGAAGCCGGTGAACATGCCCAGGACGAACAGCAGGAAGCCGAACAGCCAGTTGATCTCACGCGGCTTGCGGAACGCGCCGGTGAAGAAGACGCGCATCATGTGCACGAACATGCCGGCGATGAAGACGACGGCGGCCCAGTGGTGGATCTGCCGGATCAGCAGACCACCGCGGACGTCGAAGCTGATGTCCAGCGTCGAGGCGTACGCCTCCGTCATGCGGATGCCCTGCATCGGCACGTACGAGCCGTGGTACTCGATCTCGTTCATGCTCGGGTGGAAGAACAGCGTCAGGTACACACCCGTGAGGATGATGATGATGAAGCTGTAGAGGCAGATCTCACCGAGCATGAAGGACCAGTGGTCCGGGAAGATCTTCCGCATGTTGGCCTTGGCCAGGGAGTAGATCCCCAGCCGGCCGTCCGCCCAGTCGGCGACGCGCTCGCCGGCCGGCGCCTTGCGCTGTGCGTCTTTTGCGGTCGTGGTGCTCATCCGCGCTCCCAGAATGCAGGGCCGACGGGCTCGGGGAAGTCGCCGAGCGCCTCGAGGAAGCCCTCGTCATTCACACCGATCCGCAGCTGCGGAAGGGGGTGGCCGGCCGGGCCGAAGATGACGCGGGCGCCGTCGGCGAGGTCGAAGGTGGACTGGTGGCACGGGCAGAGGACGTGGTGGGTCTGCTGCTCGTACAGGGAGATCGGGCAGCCCACGTGGGTGCAGATCTTGGAGAAGGCCACGATGCCGTCGTGCGACCACTCGAGCTCGCGCTTGTCCTTGATGTCCTCCGGCTGGATCCGGACGATCATCAGGGCATCCTTGGCGATCTTCGTGTTGAACTCGTGGTCGTCCTCCTCCAGGCCCTCGGGCTTGGCGAAGGTCAGCGAGCCGACGGCGACGTCCTCGGGACGCAGCGGCTCATTGGTGTTCATGTTGATGAGCTGCTTGCCCTTGGCCCACGACGTGTGGAACAGCTTCTTCTCGGGCATCGGACCCAGCTCGCGCAGCAGCACCACGCCGGAGAGCGGCACCATGGCCAGCGCGCCGAACATCGTGTTGCGGATGAGCGGGCGGCGGCCGATCGCGGACTCGCGCGCGCCGTCGGCGAAGTCCGCCAGGACCTTGGCCTTGACGTCGGGCTCGGCCTCGATGGCGTGCCGGTCGTCGGCGACCTCCTCGTCCGACATCAGGGTGCGGGCCCAGTGGACCGCGCCCGCGCCGATGCAGAAGAGCGCGATGCCCAGCGTCAGACCGAGCGACAGGTTCGTCGCGCTGACACGGCCCAGCGGCCACACGTAGACGAGCTTGTCGACCGGGAAGATCACGAAGGAGGCGATGAAGCCGATCGTGGCCAGCATCGACAGCGTGAACAGCAGGGCAACCGTGCGCTCGGAGCGCTTGGCGGCCCGCTCGTCGATGTCCTGGATGCGCGGCTTGTGGGGCGGCAGCCCCGGGTCGGCGAACGGGTTCTCCGCCACCGCCGTGCCGTGCGCGGTGTCCTGCTCGCTCGGCAGGCTCTGTGCTTCTGGAATCTCTTGGCTACTCATGACTTCTTGGCCTTAGCGGTGTGGGCCGCGACCCAGACGGCAACAGCGATCAGCGAACCGAGACCGAAGATCCAACCGAAGAGGCCCTCGGGCACCGGGCCGAGACCACCCAGTCCGAAGCCGCCGGGGGTCGCGGTGTCCTGACCGTTCACGGTCTTGATGTACGCGATGATGTCCTGCTTCTCCTTCTCCGGCATCGTGGTGTCGGGGAAGGACGGCATGTTCTGCGGGCCGGTCTGCATGGCCTCGTAGATGTGCTTCGGGCTCACGTCATCGAGGCTCGGCGCCCACTTGCCCTTGGTCAGAGCACCACCCTGACCGGTGAAGTTGTGGCACTGGGCGCAGTTCGTACGGAACAGGTCACCGCCGCGGGCGATGTCCGCGCCCTTGGGGCTGTACTGCTTCTCGGTCGGGGTCACCGGGCCGGGGCCCAGGGACGCGACGTACGCGGCGAGCTGGTCGATCTGGGCCTGCGAGTAGATGTTCCTCTTCTCGGGCACCTGGGCGCCCGGCTGCTGGGCCGGCATGCGGCCCGTGGCGACCTGGAAGTCCACGGACGCGGAGCCGACGCCGACCAGGCTGGGGCCGTCAGAGGTGCCCTGACCGCCGGTTCCGTGGCAGCTGGCGCAGCCGACGGAGTACAGCTTCTTCCCCTCCTCGATGGCGAGGGACTGGGCGGTCTCATCGGCCTGCGCCTTGTCCGCGGGTGCGAACGCGGCGTACAGCCCCCCAGTGGCCGCCAGCGCGAGAAGTAGGACGACGACCGCCGCCAGCGGATGGCGTCGTCGTGCGGAGAGCTTTTTCACGGATTTCCCCGGTGTCAGGATCTTCTGCGTCGATGCTTGCTGGATGTGTCGGGCGTACCTGCGTACGGGCCCGATTACTTGATCATGTAGATCGTGGCGAAGAGGCCGATCCAGACGACATCGACGAAGTGCCAGTAGTAGGACACGACGATGGCGGCGGTTGCCTGCTCATGGGTGAACCTCTTCGCCGCGTACGTCCGGCCCAGGACCAGCAGGAAGGCGATCAGACCGCCCGTCACGTGCAGGCCGTGGAAGCCGGTCGTCAGGTAGAACACCGAGCCGTACGGGTCGGACGAGAGGGAGAGCCCCTCGTGCTTGACCAGCTCGGTGTACTCGAAGACCTGGCCGCCGATGAAGATGGCACCCATCACGAACGTGATGATGAACCACGCCCGGAGCTTCTTCACATCGCCCCGCTCGGCGGCGAACACGCCGAGCTGGCAGGTGAGGGAGGAGAGCACCAGGATCGTGGTGTTGGTCGCCGAGAACGGGAAGTTCAGCGCATTGGCTTTCTCTGCCCAGAACTCGGCACCCGTCACCGATCGCAGGGTGAAGTACATCGCGAAGAGGGCCGCGAAGAACATCAGCTCGGAACTCAACCAGATGATGGTTCCGACGCTGGTGAGGTTCGGCCGATTGACCGACGGGTGCGCGTGCCCGGTTTCTACTGTCGTTGCTGTCGCCACGACCGACATTATGTCGGTCGCTTATCCCGCCCTCACTCCGGGGGGTGCCGTTCGGTGTGTTGATGGGGTCCGGCCAGCCCGAACGGCCCACCGAAGCGGGCCTCCGGCCACCCGTCGAAGGCATGTCCGAACCGGTGTGGACACGGGGCGCGGAGGAGTAGCATCCGGCGCATCGGTTCCTGCCCATGCCGCCGACGTCCTCGGAGGAACAATGCAGTCGAGCGCCACCGTCCTGGTCTACAGCGACAACGCCAACACCCGCGAGCAGGTGCGGCTGGCGACCGGACGCAGGCCCGCGGCCGACGTTCCGCCGGTCGAGTACATCGAGTGCGCGACACTCCCGGCCGTACTCGAACAGCTGGACAAGGGCGGCATCGACGTCTGCGTCCTGGACGGCGAGGCGACGCCCGCCGGCGGGATGGGCGTCTGCCGCCAGATCAAGGACGAGATCTTCCGCTGCCCGCCCGTCCTCCTGCTGATCGGCCGCCCCCAGGACGCCTGGCTGGCCACCTGGAGCCGCGCGGACGCGGCCGTCACCCTCCCCGTGGACCCGGTCGAGTTCGCCGACGCCCTGGCCGCCCTGCTGCGCGGGCGGCTCGCCGTGGAGGCGTGATTCCTCGGGGGGCCGGTTCGCCTCAGGCGACGGCGGGGCGGAGCCTCGCCGGGTCCTCCGGGGTGGCGTGCGGGTGGGTCGGGGCGGTCAGCGCGCTGCCGGTACGCCACGCGTCCCAGGGCAGGTTCCAGTCGCCGAACCCGTTGCCGAAGTGGTCCATCTCCTTGCCGGAGCTGTTGACGACCGTGACGAGGTCGCCCGGCCGGACGGTCTTGAAGAACCACTCGGCGTTGCTCATGGACATGCCCGTGCAGCCGTGGCTGACGTTGGCGGAACCCTGCGATCCGACGGACCAGGGCGCCGCGTGGACGTACTCCCCGCTCCAGGTGACCCGCGTCGCGTAGTAGACGGGCAGGTCGTACGACTCGCTGCTGCCCGCGGCGATGCCGACGGTGGTGCTCCGCATCCGTACGAAGTACTCCTTGCCGAGCACCACCTTGATGCCGTTACGGGTGGAGAAGCCCGGCTTTCCGGTGGTCACCGGAATGGTGTTGATCACTTGCCCGTTGCGTTTGACCGTCATCCGGTGCGCCGCGGCGTCCGTGATGGCCTCGACGCGGTCGCCGATGGTGAGGCTGAGGTCCTTGACTCGGCCGCCGTACAGGTCGCGCTCTATCCGGACGCCCGCGAGATTGCCGGTCGCCGTGACGGACGCGCCGACGGGCCAGAACTCCTTGGGCCGGAAGTGCAGCTTCTTGTCGTCCACCCAGTACCAGGACCCTTCGACGGCCGGGGCCGAACGGACCTTCAGGGAGCGCTCGACGGCGGCCCTGCCCTCCCTCGACGCGACCGGGGCGCTGAGCTCGGCGGTGACGGGCTGCCCGACGCCGTACGTGCCCGCCTGCGGGCCGAATGAGACGGTCAGGACCCTCTTGGCGGGCGCCGTCTCGAATGTCAGCGTACGGCCGCCCGGAGCGCCGTCACTGTCCTCCGTGGCGACCTTGACGGTGTAGCGCGTCCCGGCCACCAGCGGGCCCGTGGAGCGCCACCGGCTGCCGTCCGCGGAGAGCTCGCCGGCCAGGTAGTGGCCCGCGGTGTCGACCGCCGTGACGTCCGTGATGCGGCCGTCCCCGCCCCTGGCGGTGACTTCGAGCGGCTTGTCCAGAGGGGCCTTGCGGTCACCGGAGGGCGCGTTGAAGGAGATCTGCCGGGCCGCGTCGTACGGCTCAGCGGCCAGGGGGTGGCCCTCCGGGCCACCGCACGCGGTCGCGCTCGCCCCGACGACGGCGACCAGCAGGGTGCAGCTGAAGGCGGTGCTTATGCGTGGGGTGTGGCTCATAAAGCACACCGTAGGAAGAGCGGTGCGCAGCGGCACGCGGGATGACTCCAAAAGAGTGGCCCGGTGCCCTCCATACGGAGGGCACCGGGCCTTGAGGAGCATGGAACCGGACTACTGGTTCTGGTTCTCGCCCCGGTAGTACTCGAACACCCAGCCCCACAGGCCGATCAGGACCAGCGGCAGGGAGAAGTACAGCAGCCACCAGCCGAGCGCCACGGCCAGGAACGCGAAGGCGCCACCGATCGCCAGCGAGAGCGGCTGCCAGCTGTGCGGCGAGAAGAAGCCGACCTCACCGGCCTCGTCCGCGACGTCCGCCTCCTTGTCGTCCTGCGCCATGGCGTCCACGCGCCGGGCCGTGAAGGCCAGGTAGTAGCCGATCATGATCGCCAGGCCGAAGGCCAGGAAGAGCGCCGTCGTACCGGCCGGCTCCTTGGACCACAGGCCGTACACGATGGCCATGGCCAGGATGAAGAAGCTCAGCCAGATGAACATCTTGCCCTGGATCTTCACTTGCCGACCTCCTTGCCACCGAACAGCGCGGTGTCCTTCTGCCCGTCGTTCTCGAGCTGGCCGAGAGCGGCGATCTCAGGGTGGTGCAGATCGAAGGCCGGCGATTCGGAGCGGATGCGCGGCAGCGTGAGGAAGTTGTGCCGCGGCGGCGGGCAGGACGTCGCCCACTCCAGCGACCGGCCGTAGCCCCACGGGTCGTCCACGCCGACCGGCTTGCCGTACTTGGCCGTCTTCCAGACGTTGTAGAAGAACGGGAGGATCGACAGGCCGAGCAGGAACGAGGCGATCGTGGAGATCGTGTTCAGCGCGGTGAAGCCGTCGGCGGCGAGGTAGTCCGCGTAGCGACGCGGCATGCCCTCGGCACCGAGCCAGTGCTGCACCAGGAACGTGCCGTGGAAGCCGATGAAGAGCGTCCAGAAGGTGATCTTGCCGAGGCGCTCGTCCAGCATCTTGCCCGTGAACTTCGGCCACCAGAAGTGGAAGCCCGCGAACATCGCGAAGACCACGGTGCCGAAGACGACGTAGTGGAAGTGCGCGACGACGAAGTACGAGTCGGAGACGTGGAAGTCCATCGGGGGCGAGGCCAGGATGACGCCGGTCAGACCACCGAAGGTGAAGGTGACCAGGAAGCCGATCGTCCAGAGCATCGGGGTCTCGAAGGACAGCGAGCCCTTCCACATGGTGCCGATCCAGTTGAAGAACTTCACACCGGTCGGCACCGCGATCAGGAAGGTCATGAAGGAGAAGAACGGCAGCAGCACACCGCCCGTGACGTACATGTGGTGCGCCCACACCGTCACGGACAGACCGGCGATCGCGATGGTCGCGGCCACCAGGCCGATGTAACCGAACATCGGCTTACGGCTGAAGACCGGGATGATCTCCGACACGATGCCGAAGAACGGCAGCGCGATGATGTACACCTCCGGGTGCCCGAAGAACCAGAAGAGGTGCTGCCAGAGCAGCGCTCCACCGTTGGTCGGGTCGAAGATGTGGGCACCGAACTTGCGGTCCACCTCCAGCGCGAAGAGCGCGGCGGCGAGGACCGGGAAGGCGAGCAGGACCAGCACACCGGTCAGCAGCACGTTCCAGGTGAAGATCGGCATGCGGAACATCGTCATGCCGGGAGCGCGCATGCAGATGATCGTGGTGATGAAGTTGACCGAGCCGAGGATCGTGCCGAAGCCGGAGAAGGCCAGACCCATGATCCACATGTCGGCGCCGACACCGGGCGAGCGGATCGCGTCCGACAGCGGCGTGTAGGCGAACCAGCCGAAGTCGGCCGCGCCCTGCGGGGTGAGGAAGCCGGCCACCGCGATCAGCGAGCCGAAGAGGTAGAGCCAGTAGGCGAACATGTTCAGCCGCGGGAACGCCACGTCGGGCGCGCCGATCTGCAGCGGCATGATCCAGTTCGCGAATCCGGCGAACAGCGGCGTCGCGAACATCAGCAGCATGATCGTGCCGTGCATCGTGAACGCCTGGTTGAACTGCTCGTTCGACATGATCTGCGTGCCCGGACGAGCCAGCTCGGCGCGCATGAAGAGCGCCAGCAGACCACCGATGCAGAAGAAGATGAACGAGGTGACCAGGTAGAGCGTGCCGATCGTCTTGTGGTCGGTGGTGGTCAGCCACTTCACGACGACATTGCCGGGCCGCCTGCGCCGTACGGGATGTTCGTTCTCATACGGCTCGGTCACCGAGCCGTCGGCTGCCGTGGCGGCACCCTGAGGTTCGTTGAGGATGCTCACAGTTGGTTGCTCTCCGAGTTCCTGGCCGAGTCGGTCATCTCAATGCCCGCCGGGATGTAACCGGTCTGCCCCTTCTCGGCCAGCTCCTTCAGGTGCTGCTGGTAGCGCTCCGGGGAGACCACCTTGACGTTGAAGAGCATCCGGGCGTGGTCGACACCGCACAGCTCGGCGCACTTGCCGCGGAAGGTGCCCTCCTGGGTCGGCGTCACCTCGAAGACGTTGACGTTGTGACCGGGGAAAACGTCCTGCTTCATCAGGAAGGGAAGGACCCAGAAGGAGTGGATGACGTCACGGGACGTCAGGACGAACCGGACCTTCTCCCCCTTCGGCAGCCACAGGGTCGGACCCGGGTTGCCGTTCTGGGGGTTGCGGGTGCCGGGGATGCCGTAGTCGTGGACGCCCTCGGCACCCGCGGGGAAGTCCTTCCGGAGCCTGTCCGGAATGACCGCGAGTTCCGTGCTGGACTTGGCGTCGGTCTCGGCCTTGCCGTCGACGTTCTCGACGTAGTTGAAGCCCCAGCTCCACTGGTAGCCGACGACGCTGATCGTGTGCGCCGGCTTCTTGGAGAGTTCGAGGAGCTTCGACTCATCGCGCGCGGTGAAGTAGAACAACACCGAGACGATGATGAGCGGGGTCACCGTGTACAGGGCCTCGATCGGCATGTTGTACCGGGTCTGCGGAGGAACCTCGACCTTGGTGCGGCTGCGCCGGTGGAAGATGACGCTCCACAGGATCAGGCCCCAGACCAGCACGCCCGTGGCGAGCGCTGCCGCCCACGAGCCCTGCCAGAGGGAGAGGATCCGCGGAGCCTCCTCCGTCACCGGGGTGGGCATACCAAGGCGGGGGAAGTCCTCCCAGTTGTACGAGCAACCGGAGGCGGTAGCCAGGATCAGGCCCGCAGTCAGCACCTGCGGCAGCTTCCGCCGCATCGGGCGCCGCGACGAGCGGTCGGAGCCGTTGGGACTCACGTAGCGCCTTCCCGAGAGTCTCGCCCGCGCGTTCGGCTGCGGCCGTCACGCTGGTCGGTCGCCGGCCCTGACGCGGGCAGGGGTTTGGATGTTTATGCGGACCAAACCCTACTGGACGCTATTTGGGGTCGCGCGGGGAGGGTGCCCAACGCGCCGCCGGGCCCCTCTTTCGGGGAGGCTCGCCCGCCCGAGGGCGCCGGCGACGCCCGGGGGACACGGGGGTGGGCGGGCCGGAAGGGGGCGGGGTTAGCGTGGGCGTGTGGCCTACTTCGATTCCGCTTCGTCCGCTCCCCTCCACCCCGTCGCGCGGCAGGCCCTGCAGGCGTCGCTCGACGAGGGGTGGGCCGATCCCGCGCGGCTCCACCGGGAGGGGAGGCGGGCGCGGTTGCTGCTCGACGCGGCGCGGGAGGCCGCCGCGGAGGCCGTGGGGTGCCGGCCCGACGAGCTCGTGTTCACTCCATCGGGTACGCGGGCGGTGCACTCCGGGGTTGCCGGGGCGCTCGCCGGGCGCCGGCGTGTCGGGCGGCATCTGGTGGTGTCGGCGGTGGAGCACTCCTGCGTGCTCCATGCCGCTGCCGCGCACGAGGCGGACGGCGGGACGGTGACCGAGGTGCCGGTGGACCGGGCCGGGCGGGTGGAGCCGGACGCGTACGCGGCGGTGCTGCGGGACGACACCGCGCTCGCCTGTCTCCAGTCGGCCAACCACGAGGTGGGAACCGAGCAGCCGGTGGCCCGGGTCGCCGAGGCCTGCCGGGAGGCGGGGGTGCCGCTCCTGGTGGACGCCGCGCAGTCGCTGGCGTGGGGCCCGGTGCGCGGTGACTGGTCGCTGCTCACGGCAAGTGCCCACAAATGGGGTGGGCCTGCGGGCGTGGGGCTGCTCGTGGTGCGCAAGGGGGTCCGGTTCGCGCCCAAGGGGCCGGTGGACGAGCGGGAGTCGGGGCGGGCGGCCGGGTTCGAGAACATCCCGGCGATCGTGGCGGCGGCGGCTTCGTTGCGGGCGGTGCGGACCGAGGCGGCGGCGGAGGGCGAGCGGCTGCGCGGGCTGGTGGAGCGGATCCGGACGCGCGTGCCGGAGATGGTGCCGGATGTGGAGGTGGTCGGCGACCCGGTGCGGCGGCTCCCCCATGTGGTGACGTTCTCGTGTCTCTATGTCGACGGGGAGACCCTGCTGCACGAGCTGGACCGGCTGGGTTTCTCCGTTTCGTCCGGTTCGTCGTGCACGAGTTCGACGCTGACACCCAGCCATGTGCTGCGCGCCATGGGAGTCCTGTCGGAGGGCAACGTGCGGGTGTCCCTGCCTGCGGGGACGGCCGAGGCCGACGTGGACCGGTTCCTGGAGGTGCTGCCTGCGGCGGTGAAGGGGATACGGGAGCGGTTCGGCGCTCCGGACCACGGCGACGTGGCCGCGCGGGACGGCGGTGAGTCGCTGGTCGTGGACACGATCGGGAAGCGCTGCCCCATCCCGGTGATCGAGCTGGCGAAGGTCATCGACGACGTGCCGGTCGGCGGGACCGTCACGGTCCTCAGCGACGACGGGGCCGCCCGGCTCGACATCCCGGCGTGGTGCGAGATGCGCGGCCAGGAGTACGTGGGCGAGCGACCGGCGGACCACGGTGTGGCCTACGTGGTCCGCCGGGTGGGTTAGCGCGGCAGGAGGGCCTGGACCTCGGCGGCGGCCTCGTCGCCGTACGCCTTGGCGAAGCGCTCCATGAAGTGGGCGCGGCGCAGCGTGTACTCCTGGGTGCCGAGCGTCTCGATGACGAGCGTGGCGAGCATGCAGCCGACCTGGGCGGCGCGCTCCAGGCCGACGCCCCAGGACAGGCCGGACAGGAAGCCGGCGCGGAAGGCGTCGCCGACGCCGGTCGGGTCGACCTTGGCCTCCTCCTCGGGGCAGCCGACCTCGATGACCGGCTCGCCGGCCCGCTCGATGCGGACGCCCCGGGAGCCGAGGGTGGTGACGCGGTGGCCGACGCGGGTGAGGATCTCCTCGTCGGTCCAGCCGGTCTTGGACTCGATGAGCCCCTTCTCGTACTCGTTGGAGAACAGGTACGTCGCGCCGTCGAGGAGCGTGCGGATCTCGTCACCGTCCATGCGGGCGATCTGCTGGGAGAAGTCGGCGGCGAACGGGATGGAGCGGGTCCGGCACTCCTCCGTGTGGCGGAGCATCGCCTCGGGGTCGTCCGCGCCGATCGAGACCAGGTCGAGGCCGCCGACGCGGTCGGCGACGGCCTTCAGCTCGATCAGACGGGCCTCGCTCATGGCGCCGGTGTAGAAGGAGCCGATCTGGTTGTGGTCGGCGTCGGTGGTGCAGACGAAGCGCGCGGTGTGCAGGACCTCGGAGATCCGGACGGAGGCGGTGTCGACGCCGTGCCGGTCGAGCCAGGCGCGGTACTCGTCGAAGTCGGAGCCGGCCGCGCCGACCAGGATCGGGCGCGTCCCGAGCTGTCCCATGCCGAAGCAGATGTTGGCCGCCACCCCTCCCCTGCGTACGTCGAGGTTGTCGACCAGGAAGGAGAGGGAGACCGTGTGCAGCTGATCGGCGACCAGCTGGTCGGCGAATCGGCCGGGGAAGGTCATGAGGTGGTCGGTGGCGATGGAGCCGGTGACTGCGATACGCACGGCTGGGCGCTCCTGCGGGGAGGGGAGGTTGACGGTTAACGCTACCGGGTCCGGCTCCGGCCCCCCAGGGCGGAAACTACCCGATAGTAGGTCTTTTTCGGTGCCCTTTCTCGTGCGTACGGTGCGTTCATGACCAAGTACAGCGTTTCGCGGGGGCACGAGGGATCCGAGACGGGTGTCGAGTTCGGCCTGGCCGAGCTGTGCGGGGACAGCGCCCGCATGGTGCCCCACTGGGTGGCACCTCCGGAGGACGTGCCCTCGGCGCCCGTTTCGCCGTCGCTGATCCACGGGGTGGTCGTCCCGGCCGCGTCCGCGCGGCTGATCGACGCCACGGCCGAGTACGGCGCCTGAGGGCCGGGGGAACCGCGCGCTCCTCCGCTCCGTCCCATCGGTGTCTCCCGCGCGGGGGATACGACGGACGAAGGAGCGTTGCGGTGAGCAGTACGGAGCCCACACCTCAGGACAGCCCCCGTCGGCGGCGTTCGCCGCTCGCCGTCGCCTCGGTGGCGGCGGCGGTGCTGCTCGCCGGGGGTGGCGGGGCGTACCTCGCCACGGCAGCGTCGGACGACGGCTCCGCCACGCCGGCCGCGGGACGCGCCACGCCTCCGCCGCTGGCGCTCGACGGGCACACCGGGACGCCGGGGATCGCGCCCGGTGAGCCGGATCCGGGCGGCGTGGTGTACCGGGCCCGGGGCGAGCTGCCGGACGGGCCGGACTCGGCGCACCTGTACCGGCCGCGGGGCACCGTCGGCGCCGGCGAGGTGGCGCGGCTGGCCAAGGCGCTGGGCGTGACGGGGACGCCGCGGCTGGACGGCTCGGCGTGGAAGGTCGGCCCGGAGAAGGACGGCTCGGGCTCGCACCTCCAGGTGGGCCGGGAGGCGCCGGGGACGTGGACGCTCGGAGCCGCGCCGACCGGGGACGACTGCCGCAAGGCCACGCGGTGCCCCTCGGGCGGGGGCGCCTCGGCCGGGGGTTTCCCGGGCGGGCGGCCGGTGAGCGAGGAGGCCGCGGAGAAGGCCGCCGCGCCCGTGCTGAAGGCGCTGGGCCAGGACGACGCCAAGCTGGACGCCACGCAGCTGATGGGCGCGGTCCGGGTGGTCAACGCCGACCCGGTCGTCGGCGGGCTGCCGACGTACGGCTGGTCGACGGGCGTCCAGGTCGGCCCGGACGGGCGTGTCGTCGGGGGCAGCGGGCGGCTGAAGGAGCCCGCCAAGGGCGACGAGTACCCGGTGATCGGCGCCGACAAGGCGCTGGAACTGCTGAACCGGTCGTCCGGGGACGGGCGCGTCGGGATCGGCGGGTGCGCGACACCGGCGCCGGTGGAGCGCGGCGACGCCGAGCCGGCCGCCCCCTGTGAGCCGGAGCGCACCGCGAAGAAGGAGACGGTGACGATCGGCTCGGCGGTCTTCGGGCTGGCGGCGCAGTTCACGGAGGGGCGCCCCGCGCTCGTACCGTCGTGGCTGTTCGAGGTGGAGCCGAAGGGCGGCGCGGAGCCGTTCACGATCACCTATCCGGCGGTGTCCCCCGCGCACCTGGCGCCCGCGCCGGCGCCGACGCGGCCGGAGCTGCCCGACGCGTCGGGGCGGCGGGTCGAGTCGTACCGCGTGGACGGCGCCGGGCGGAAGCTGACCGTCACGTTCTGGGGCGGCGTGTGCAGCACGTACACGGTGAAGGCGGCGGAGAGCGCCACGCAGGTGAGGGTGACGGTGGTCGAGTCGCCGCCGGAGCCGGAGCGGTACTGCATCGCGATCGCCCAGGAGCAGACCGCGTCGGTGACGCTGGACAAGCCGCTGGGTGACCGGAAGGTCGTGGACGCGGCCGGCGGCACCGCCGTACCGCGGAAGTAACCCCTGGCTTTTCCGCGCCGAGGACGCACGACGGCCGAGGACGTACGACGAAGGCGGCGGCCCCGGATGGTGGGGGCCGCCGCCTTCGCACGTCAGGCGCCCGCGTACGTCAGGCCGTACGCCGGGCTCAGCCGCGACGCCGGGATCAGCTGAAGGAGTCGCCGCAGGCGCAGGAGCCGGTGGCGTTCGGGTTGTCGATGGTGAAGCCCTGCTTCTCGATCGTGTCGACGAAGTCGATGGAGGCACCGCCGAGGTACGGCGCGCTCATGCGGTCGGTGACGACCTTGACGCCGTTGAAGTCCTTGACGACGTCACCGTCGAGCGAGCGCTCGTCGAAGAAGAGCTGGTAGCGCAGGCCGGAGCAACCGCCGGGCTGTACGGCGACGCGCAGCGCGAGGTCGTCGCGGCCTTCCTGGTCGAGCAGGGCCTTGACCTTGGCCGCGGCGGCGTCCGACAGGAGGATGCCGTCGCTGACAGTGGTCTTCTCGTCCGATACGGACATCTGCTTCTCTCCCGGGTTGTACGGAGACTGCTTGCCGACGGTTGCAACCGGCGGGGCCGCGGATTCATTCCGGGGCCGAGCGCTTGTCTTGTTCCTTCATGCTCGCACACCGGCCTCCGGGCAAGCACCGCCACGGGGAGAGGGGATGTGTCACATCGACACTATGGCCATCGTCAAAGTGACGTGAAGCGGTTATGATAGATAGCGTCAATTAGACGAAAAGGCTTAGAAGAAAGGGTGCGTGACGTGACCACCGCCCAGCCCCTGGATGTCCAGCCGACGCCGCTCGCCCTTCTGCTGCTCGGCCGCGAGGCCGACCCGAGGAGCGAGCGGGGAGTCGAGTGCCCCGGTGACCTGCCGTCGCCGTCCGACCCGGACCTGGTGGAGCGCGCCCGCGCGGCCAAGGAGAAGCTCGGCGACAAGGTCTTCGTGCTGGGGCACCACTACCAGCGCGACGAGGTCATCCAGTTCGCCGACGTCACCGGCGACTCCTTCAAGCTCGCCCGTGACGCGGCGGCGCGGCCGGAGGCGGAGTACATCGTCTTCTGCGGCGTGCACTTCATGGCCGAGTCGGCCGACATCCTGACCGGCGACGACCAGAAGGTCGTCCTGCCGGACCTGGCGGCGGGCTGCTCCATGGCCGACATGGCGACGGCCGAGCAGGTCGCCGAGTGCTGGGACGTGCTCGCGGAGGCGGGCATCGCCGAGGTGACGGTCCCCGTCTCGTACATGAACTCCTCCGCCGACATCAAGGCCTTCACCGGCAAGCACGGCGGCACGATCTGCACCTCGTCGAACGCCAAGCGCGCCCTGGACTGGGCCTTCGAGCAGGGCGAGAAGGTGCTCTTCCTGCCCGACCAGCACCTGGGGCGGAACACCGCCGTGCGCGACATGGGGATGTCGCTGGACGACTGCGTCCTCTACAACCCGCACAAGCCGAACGGCGGGCTGACGGTCGAGGAGCTGCGCGCCGCGAAGATGATCCTGTGGCGCGGGCACTGCTCCGTGCACGGGCGCTTCTCGCTGGACTCCGTGAACGACGTGCGCGAGCGGATCCCCGGCGTGAACGTGCTGGTGCACCCGGAGTGCAGGCACGAGGTCGTGGCCGCGGCCGACTACGTCGGGTCCACCGAGTACATCATCAACACGCTGGAGGCGGCTCCGGCCGGCTCGAAGTGGGCGATCGGTACCGAGCTGAACCTGGTCCGCCGTCTGGCGAACCGTTTCGCCGATGAGGGCAAGGAGATCGTCTTCCTCGACAAGACGGTGTGCTTCTGCTCCACGATGAACCGCATCGACCTGCCGCACCTGGTGTGGACGCTGGAGTCGCTCGCCGAGGGCAAGCTGGTCAACCGGATCCAGGTCGACCGCGAGACGGAGAGCTTCGCGAAGCTGGCGCTGGAGCGGATGCTGGCGCTGCCGTAACCCCGCCCCTACGCGTGTGAAAGGGGCGCCCCGCCGGGAAGCGGGGCGCCCCTTTCGCGCTGCCGGGTGCGGTCACACGCCGGTCGGCGTCGGCACCTTCTCCGTCGCGGGGGCCGGCTGCGCCGCGCGCTTGGCCGCCTTCTTCTTCGCGCGGCGCTCCTTGCGGAGCTCGACCATCGCGTAGAGCGTCGGGACCAGCACCAGGGTGAGCAGGGTGGACGTCACCAGGCCGCCGATCACCACGACCGCGAGCGGCTGGGCGATGAAGCCGCCCTCGCCCGTGATGCCCAGCGCCATGGGCAGCAGGGCGAAGATCGTCGCCAGTGCCGTCATGAGGATCGGGCGGAGGCGGTGGCGACCGCCCTCGATGACCGACTCGACGATCCCCAGCCCCTGCGCCCGGTACTGGTTGATCAGGTCGATCAGCACGATCGCGTTGGTGACCACGATGCCGATCAGCATCAGCATGCCGATCAGGGCCGGGACGCCCATGGCGGTGCCCGTGGCCACCAGGAGACCGAGGGCGCCGGTCGCCGCGAACGGGATGGAGACCAGGAGGATCAGCGGCTGGATCAGCGACCGGAAGGTCGCGACCAGCAGCATGAAGACGATCGCGATCGCCGCCAGCATCGCCAGGGCCAGCTTCAGGAAGGCCTCCTGCTGGTCCTCGGAGACACCGCCGATGGTCGCCGTGGCCCCGTCCGGGAGGTCCAGCGCCCTGATCCTCGACTGGAGCTGGGCGCTGACCGCGCCCGTGTTGTCACCGGTCGGCTTCGCCGTGATCGTCGCCGCCCGCGAGCCGTCGATCCGGGTCATCGAGACGGGGCCGGGGACCAGCTTCACGTCGGCCAGGTCGGACAGCTTGGCGGGGCCGAGGGGCACCGCCTTGAGCTGGGCCAGGGTGCGGGCCGGGGACGCCGGGGTGATGACGATGTCGCGCTCGGTGTCGTCCAGGACCGCCTTGCCGGCCGGGATGCCGCGTACCGCCTGGGTGACCGCCATGCCGAGGGTGGCGTCGGTGAACCCGGCGTCCGCCGCCTTGGCGTTGGCCGTGACCGAGACGCGCGGAACGGACTGGGAGAGGTCGCTCTGGACGTCGGTGACGTCCTCCAGCCCGGAGACCTCGGCGCGTACCCGGTCCGCCGCCTTCCTGAGGGTGTCCGCGTCGGCCGCCTTGACCACGACGCTCAGGTCCTGGTTCCCGAAGCCGTCGCCCGCGGCGATCGTCGTGTCGCCGATGCCGTCGAGCCCGGCCAGCTTCGCGTCGATGCGGTCACGGGTCTTCTCGTACGACGCCGAGTCGGCGAGGGTCACCTGGTACGAGGCCTGGTTCGCACCCGTACCGCCGCCGAAGGCCGCCATGAAGCCGGACGAGCCGACGGTGACCTGGTAGTCCTCGACCTCGGGGAGGGAGGAGAGGACCTTCTCGACCTTCCTCGCGGAGGCGTCGGCGGACTCCAGGCTGGTGCCGGGCGGCAGTTCCTGCCGGATCGAGAGTGTCTCCTGGTCGCCCTGGTCGAAGAAGTTCGTCTTGAGCAGCGGCGTCATGCCGAAGGTGCCCACGAGGACGACGACGGCGATGGCGACACTCGTCAGACGGCGGCGGGTGGCGAAGCGCAGGACGGGGACGTACAGGCGCTGGAGCCGGCTGCGCGACTCCTTGTCCTCGGCCGCGCGTCGGGCCTCCTCGGGGTCCGCGGAGGTGCCCTTGGGGGCGCGGAGGAACCAGTACGAGAGGACCGGCACGACCGTCAGGGAGACGAGCAGCGAGGCCAGCAGGGCCGCGGTGACCGTCAGGCTGAAGGAGCCGAACAGCTCGCCCACCATGCCGCCGACCAGCCCGATCGGGAGGAACACGGCGACGGTGGTGAGGGTGGAGGAGGTGACGGCTCCCGCGACCTCGCGTACGGCGGTGAGGATGGCCGCCTGCCGCTCCTCGCCGTAGGCGAGGTGCCGCTTGATGTTCTCCAGCACGACGATCGAGTCGTCGACGACCCGGCCGATCGCGATGGTCAGCGCGCCCAGCGTCAGCATGTTGAGGGAGAGGTCCCGCGTCCACAGCACGATGAGGGCGAGGACGACGGAGAGCGGGATGGAGACCGCCGTCACCAGGGTGGAGCGGAGGGACGCCAGGAAGACCAGGATCACGATGACGGCGAAGACGAGCCCGAGCGCGCCCTCGGTGGTGAGGCCGGAGATCGCCTTGGAGACCGCCGGGCCCTGGTCGCTGACGACGGTCAGCTCGGCGCCGGAGCCGAGGTCCTCGCGCAGCTCGGGCAGCTTCTCCCTGACCGCCTCGGAGATGGCGACCGCGCTGCCGCCGTTGTCCATGGTGGCCATCACGGCGAGGCTGGGCTTGCCGTTGGTGCGGGTGAGCGAGACGCGGGTGGACTCCGTCCGGGCGACGGTGGCGACGTCGGCGAGGCGGACGGCCTTGCCGTTCTTGGCGGGGATACGGAGTTCCTGGATCCGGGTGAGGGATGTGAAGCCGCCGCCGACCTGGACCGTACGGTTCGTGCCGCCCTCGGAGAAGGAGCCCGCGGGGACGGTCGCGCCGCCCGCCTTCAGGGCCTCGGCCAGGGACATGGTGTCCAGTCCGGCCGCCGCCAGCCCGGCCGGGTCGGGTGTGACCGAGACCTGGAGGTCCTGCACGCCGTCGATGGAGACCTGCCCGACGCCGTCGATGTCCTCCAGGGCGGGGACGACGGTCCGCTCCAGCCGGTCGGCCAGGGCCTGCTGGTCGTGGTCGGAGGTCGCGGCGAGGACGACGGTCGGGATGTCGTCGGTCGAGCCGGCGACGACCTGCGGGTCGACGCCCTCGGGGAGCTGGACGCGGGCGCGGTTCACGGCCTGCTGGACGTCGGCGACGAGCTGCTCGGCGGACTCGTCGCCGTAGTCGAAGGTGGCCATGATCACGGCGTTGCCCTCGCTCGCCGTGGAGGTGATGCCCTCGATGCCGTCGACCGCCTTGATGGTCGATTCGAGCGGCTCGACGACCTGCTTCTCGACCACCTCCGGAGAGGCGCCCTGATAGGGGGCGAGGACGGACACCATCGGGAGTTCGATGGTGGGCAGCAGCTGCTGCTTGAGCTGCGGGATGGCGATCGCCCCGAAGACGATCGCCACGATGGACATCAGCCCTATCAGGGCCCTTTGCGCGAGGCTGAACCGGGACAGCCAGGACATGGGGTCTCTCTTCTATGGCGTGCGTATCGGCGGGTCTTCACACGATCGGCCATGGAGGGGAGGGTTCCGTCGGTCCCAGGTCCCGTTTGCTCACGGGCCGCCTACACCGGATGGAGTAGTGGGTCACTCCGCCCTGGGGCGTACCAGGCCCGATTCGTACGCCGTGACCACCAGTTGCGCGCGGTCGCGGGCGCCCAGCTTCGCCATGGCCCGGTTGACGTGGGTCTTGACGGTCAGCGGGCTGACTTCGAGGCGGTCGGCGATCTCGTCGTTGGACAGGCCGCCGGCGACGAGGACGAGGACCTCCCGCTCCCGTACGGTCAGCGCGGAAAGGCGGTCGGAGCGGGTGGAGGGGTCCGCGGTGTCCCTGGCCTGGCTGAGGAAGGTGGCGATCAGGGACTTGGTGGCCGCCGGTGACAGCAGCGCCTCGCCCGCCGCGGCGATCCGGATGGCGTTGAGGAGCTCGTCCGGCTCGGCGCCCTTGCCGAGGAAGCCCGAAGCCCCGGCGCGCAGCGACTGGACGACGTACTCGTCCACCTCGAAGGTCGTCAGCATCACGACGCGTACGCCCGCGAGGTCCGGGTCCGCGCTGATCGCGCGGGTGGCGGCCAGCCCGTCCATGCCGGGCATGCGGATGTCCATCAGGACGACGTCCGCCCGCCGCGAGTGGGCCAGGGCCACGGCCTCGGCGCCGTCGGCCGCCTCGCCGACCACCTCCATGTCGGGCTCGGAGTCCACGAGGACCTTGAACGCGCTGCGCAGCAGCGCCTGGTCGTCAGCGAGCAGCACCTTGATGGTCACGTGGCCTCCCCTGTCGGCGCGGTGAGGGGAAGTATCGCGTGCACGCGGAAACCGCCGCCGTAGCGGGGGGCCGCGGTGAGGGTGCCGCCGAGGGCGGTGACGCGTTCGCGCATGCCGACGAGTCCGTGGCCACCGCTGTCGCCCTGGGCGGGGGTGAGCGGGCCATCCCCTCGGGCGCGGGCGGGTACGCCGTTGTCGAGGACGGTCACCTCGACCGTGCGGCCCACCCGTACGACACTCACCTCGGCCGTGGCGTCCGGGCCCGCGTGCTTGCGGACGTTGGTGAGCGCCTCCTGGATGATCCGGTACGCCGCGAGGTCGACGGCCGCGGGCAGCGGCGTGTCGTGGTCGGTGCGGGCCAGCTCCACGGGCAGCCCGGCATGCCGGAACGTGGCGAGCAGGTCGTCCAGCACGGCGAGGCCGGGGGCCGGTTCGGTGGGCGCCTCGGGGTCGCCGGACTGGCGCAGCAGGCCGACCGTGGCCCGCAGTTCGTTCAGCGCGGAGCGGCTGGCGTCGCGGACGTGCGCGAGGGCCACCTTGGCCTGGTCGGGCCGCTTGTCCATGACGTGGGCGGCCACCCCCGCCTGCACGTTGACCAGCGCGATGTGGTGCGCGACGACGTCGTGGAGGTCACGGGCAATGCGCAGCCGCTCCTCGGCGACCCGGCGGCGGGCCTCCTCCTCGCGGGTGCGTTCGGCGCGTTCGGCGCGCTCACGGATGGCGTCGACGAAGGCGCGGCGGCTGCGCACGGCGTCGCCCGCCGCCGCGGCCATGCCGCTCCACGCGAAGACGCCGAGGTTCTCCTGGCTGTACCAGGGAGCGGAGCCGAGCAGCATCGCCGCGGCCGTCAGCACCGTCATCGTCAGCAGGCCGACCCGCCAGGTGGTGGGCCGGTCGGTGCGCGCGGCGACGGTGTACAGCGCGATCACGGCGCTCATCGCGACGGGCGCGGCCGGATCGCCCTCGGCGAGCTCGACGACGGAGACGGCGCCGGTGAGCAGCAGCACGCGCAGCGGGGTGCGGCGGCGCCAGACGAGGGCGGCGGCACCGGTCAGCATGAGCAGCACGCTGCGCGCGTCGGGGGTGCGGTCACCGAACGTGGGGCCGTTCGGGCTGCCGTGCGGATCGGCGAACGAACCGGCGACCATGCACACGAGGACGGCGAGCGCCAGGGCGCCGTCGAGGGCGAGAGGGTGGTCGCGCAGCCAGCACCGGCCGCGTACGAGCCCGGTTCCGAGGGAGTTCACGTCGGGCAACGGTACGGCGTGGAACGCGCTGTGCCCCGCCCCGGGTTCGGGGCGGGGCACTTGGGCGGTGTCGGAGGTGCGGGCCGGTGCGGCGGTGGGCTCAGGCCGGTGAGCCCGGGATGAGTCCGTCGTCGGAGAGCATCGAGCGGACCTCTTCGAGGGTCGCGTCGGGAGACGGCAGGATCAGTTCGGAGGGTTCGAGGGAGTCGTCGGGGAGCGGATCGCCGAGTTGACGCACGGCGTCCAGGAGCGCCCGGAACGTGCGACGGAAACCCTCCCCGTCGCCCGACTCCATTTCGGCGAGCAGCTCGTCGTCGAGCTTGTTCAGTTCGGCGAAGTGGCTGTCCGCCACCCGCACCTGACCCTCCCCCATGATCCTCACGATCATGACGCCGTCCTCACTGCTTGTCGAACCGCGGGTTCGACTGCTGCTGGGTCCGAGTCCGCTCCTGGTCCTGCGGGGCGCCACCCTCGATGGCCTGCTGCGCGGTGGTCCCGCCGGCCAGCTCCGCCTTCATGCGCTGGAGCTCCAGCTCCACGTCCGTACCGCCGGAGAGGCGGTCCAGCTCGGCCTGGAGGTCGTCCTTCGCCAGCCCCGAGTGGTCGTCGAGCGCGCCGGAGGCGAGCAGCTCGTCGATCGCCCCGGCCCGCGCCTGGAGCTGCGCGGTCTTGTCCTCGGCCCGCTGGATGGCGACGCCGACGTCGCTCATCTCCTCGGAGATCCCGGAGAAGGACTCCGCGATCCGGGTCTGCGCCTGGGCCGCGGTGTACGTGGCCTTGATGGTCTCCTTCTTCGTACGGAAGGCGTCCACCTTGGCCTGGAGCCGCTGCGCGGCGAGCGTCAGCTTCTCCTCCTCGCCCTGGAGGGTCCGGTGCTGCGTCTCCAGGTCGGTGACCTGCTGCTGGAGCGCCGCCCTGCGGGACAGCGCCTCCCGGGCCAGGTCCTCGCGGCCCAGCGCCAGCGCCTTGCGGCCCTGGTCCTCCAGCTTGGACGACTGGCTCTGGAGCTGGTTCAGCTGCAGTTCCAGACGCTTGCGCGAGGTCGCCACGTCGGCGACGCCGCGGCGCACCTTCTGGAGCAGCTCCAGCTGCTTCTGGTACGAGTAGTCGAGGGTCTCGCGCGGGTCCTCGGCCCGGTCAAGGGCCTTGTTGGCCTTCGCGCGGAAGATCATCCCCATACGCTTCATGACACCGCTCATGGGCTTCGCGCGCCCCCTTCTGACGGACTTCGGCTGCGGCACTCCAACAGAACCCACAGTACGGGCCCTGCATCCATTACCGCACTGTTCGAGCGCCGGTGCGCTCATCCCCAAGGACGACTGCGCACGGCTCCGATCCGGCGCGAGGAGTAGGTGGGCCCCGTACCCCTCGTATCCGTGGACGCAGGCCGTTGCCGGATCGTTCCCCGCCGGGGTGGGGTCCATGCCGCCCACCCCGTACCCTTGGGCTTTGTGTTCCGTAGCCGTTCGAAGGAAGAGAAGGCCCCCACCGACAAGGTGACGGCGGACCTCTCCAAGCAGCCCCGCGACCCCCAGGCCCCCAAGGGCCGCCCGACCCCGAAGCGGAGTGAGGCCCAGACGCAACGCCGCCGTGCGCAGACCGTGCCGACCGACCGCAAGGAGGCCATGCGCCGTCAGCGCGAGGCCCGCCGCGCGGACCTGGCCAAGCAGCGCGAGGCGCTGGCCAGCGGTGATGAGCGTTACCTTCCGGCCCGTGACAAGGGACCGGTGCGCCGCTTCGTGCGCGACTTCGTCGACTCGCGCTTCTGCGTCGCGGAGTTCTTCCTGCCGCTCGCGGTGGTGATCCTGGTCCTGTCCATGGTCCGGGTCGCCCAGCTGCAGAACATCGCCCTGCTGCTGTGGCTCGGCGTGATCGCCATGATCGTCATCGATTCGGTCGGCCTGTCGATCCGGCTGAAGAAGCAGCTCAAGGAGCGCTTCCCCAACGAGCCGAAGCGTGGCGCCGTGGCGTACGGCCTGATGCGTACGCTCCAGATGCGCCGGCTGCGGCTGCCGAAGCCGCAGGTCAAGCGCGGAGAGCGGCCCTGAGCACCCAGGTCTCCGGCTTCGGAGGCGCATCGGGGGTATGGCTGGACGGGCTCGGCGGACTGCGCAACACGGTGCGCCAGGAGCTCGTCGCCCGCCAGTTGGACGAGCAGATGGCCGCCCGCTATCCGGTGGGGCAGCGGCTGCGGATACTCGACGTCGGCATGGGCCAGGGCACGCAGGCCCTGCGCCTGGCCAGGGCCGGACACAGCGTCACGGGCCTGGAGTCCGACCCCGGGATGCTGAAGGCGGCCCGTGAGGCGCTCGCGAGCGAGCCGGCGGGTATCCGGGAGCGGTTCCGGCTGATCGAGGGGGACGGCCGGGAGACCGGCGCGCACTTCCTGCCGGGCAGCTTCGACGTCGTGCTCTGCCACGGCGTGCTGATGTACGTGGACGAGCGGGACGCCATGCTGGCGGGCCTCGCCCGGATGCTGGCGCCGGGCGGCCTGCTCTCGCTGCTCGTCCGGAACGCGGACGCGCTGGCCATGCGGCCGGGCCTGGCCGGGGACTGGTCGGGGGCGCTGGCGGCCTTCGAGTCGGACACCTACGTCAACCGGCTGGGGCTTCCCGTACGGGCCGACCGGCTGGAGGAGCTGACGGCGACGCTCGCGGGGATCGCGGCCCCGCTCCGGACCTGGTACGGGGTGCGGGTCTTCACCGACAACGTGGCGAACGAGGAGGGCCTGCCCGCGGCCGAGGAGCTGGAGCGGCTGCTGGCGGCGGAGGACCGCGCGAGTCGCACCGAGCCGTACCGCCGGGTCGCCGCGCTCCTGCACCTGTGCGGTGTACGGGGCTGACGGTCGCCGACGGGCGGGCTGGAGCGCGGTTCCGGCCCCGACCCCCTGATCGGGCGCGCTGAGCGGGCCGGGGCGGGGGTCGCGCGGGGACACTCACGGCATGAGTGCTGCTCCCGTGCGCGTGCTGCCCGTGATCGCCGCCGCCGCTGTGCTGCTGGGCGGCTGTGTGGGCGCCCCGCCCGCGCCACCCGGTCCACCGCACGCGTCGCCCGCGTCGCCCCCGCCGTCGACGGCGCCGGCCGCCGCCCCGGCCGCGCGGGCAGCCGGTGAGCTGGAGGAGGACTACCGCAACGTCATCCGGGACGTCCTGCCGTCGGTCGCGCAGATCGAGGCCGGCCCGGGCCTCGGCTCCGGCGTCGTCTGGGACGACCAGGGGCACATCGTCACCAACGCCCATGTCGTGGGCGAGCAGCGGTCGTTCCGGGTGACCGTCGCGACGGGCGAGGACGAACTGCCCGCGAAGCTGGTCTTCAGCTATCCCGAGCAGGACCTCGCCGTCATCAAGCTGGACGCGCCCCCGGCCGGGCTCAAGCCGGCGAGGTTCGGTGACTCGTCGAAGGTGGAGGTCGGCCAGATCGTCCTCGCGATGGGCTCACCGCTCGGCCTGTCCGGCAGCGTCACCCAGGGCATCGTCTCGGCGACCGGCCGCACCGTGAGCGAGGGCCGCTCGGGCGGCGGTACGGGCGCGACGATCGGCAACATGATCCAGACCTCGGCGGCCATCAACCCCGGCAACAGCGGGGGCGCGCTGGTCAACCTCGCCGGTGAGGTCATCGGCATCCCGACGCTGGCGGCGGCCGACCCCGGAACGAGCGGGAGCACGGCCCCGGGGATCGGGTTCGCGATCCCCGCGTCGATGGTGCGCACGGTCGCCGACCAGATCGTCCGCACCGGCCGCGTCACCGACTCGGGCCGCGCGGCCCTCGGCATCGCGGGCCGCACCGTGCTGGACGACGCCTACCGACCCGCGGGCGTGGCGATCGTCGAGACGACGTCCGGCGGGGCGGCGGCGGAGGCGGGGCTGCGGGAGGGCGACGTCATCACCCGGTTCGGGGAGACCCCGATCACGACGATCACGTCCCTGCTGGAGGCCCTGGCGGCGGCGAAGCCGGGGGACCGGGTGCGGGTGACGTACGAGCGGGAAGGGAGGCGGGGGGTGGCGACGGTGACGCTGGGCGAGATGTGAGGGCGGGAGCCTCCGCCGGGCGGGGGGCTCCCCCACCCGCCCCTTCCCGGAACCGGGGTGCGCCCCGGACCCGAGCCGGACGCGAGGCTGCGCCCCCCACCCCGCCAGAGCCGCGTCGGGCCGGGCGCCTGCCGGGGGCCGGTCCCACTCCGACGTACCCCCGCCCCTTCCGCAGTACCGGGCTGACGCCCGGGCCCCGAGCCGGGTGGAGAGGGCCGCCCGGCGCGGCAGCCACCCGACCCGCGTGGAGAGGGCCGCCCGTCGCGGCCCGGGGGCGGCTGCCGACAGGGGGGTTACTCCGCGGGTTCGGTTTCGGCGTGGAGGCTCATCGGGCCGTAGATCTCCGTGTCGTCCTCCAGCAGGAAGACCTGGTCCACGCCCTCCTCCTGGAGGTCCTTCCAGGATTCGCCGATCCAGGATTCGGCGTCGCCCTGGGTCGGGAACTCCTCCGGCGGGGACGCCGGCCGGACCTCCGTGCCGTCGGACTTCTCGAACCGCCACGTCCATGCCATGTGCGCCTCCCGGGTCCACCAGGTGATCGGTTTCCTGCCCGCAGCGTAGCCGGGCGCGCAGCCCGTGCGGGGACGCGGGAGGATCTCACCGTGGAACTGACTCTGCTCGGCACCGGTGCCCCCGACGGGCTGCCCCGTCCCGACTGCCCCTGCGCCCGGTGCGCCGTCGCCCGGGGCGTGCACGCGCGGGCCGCCACCGCGCTGCTCGTGGACGGCGCGCTGCTGCTCGATCTGACACCGGGGGCCGCGCTCGCCGCCGCCCGGGCGGGGCGGTCGCTCAGCGGCGTACGGCAGGTGCTGCTGACGCATCCGCACGACGGACCGGCCGTGGAGTTGCCGCCCGGGTTGCCGACGGCCGGGCGGGTGCCCGACGGGCGGGAGCTGACGCTGATCAGCGGGCACCGGGTGCGGGCGGTGCCGATGGACGCGCCGGGCACGGGGTACGAGGTGACGTCGCCGGAGGGGCTGCGGCTGCTGTACCTGCCGCCGGGCGGAGCCGTCGCCGGGGTCGCGGAGATGCCGCGGCCGTACGACATGGTGGTGGCGGACGTCGTCCACAGGCCCGACGGGCTCGCCCGGCTGCGAGCGGCCGGGGGGGTCGGGGCGGCGACCGATGTCGTCGCCGTCCATTTGGACCATGACGTGCCGCCCGGGCCCGAGCTGGAGCGGCGGCTGGCCGCCGCCGGGGCGCGGGCCGTGCCGGACGGCACGACGCTCGGTGTGGGCGAGTACCCCGGGGTTCCCGAGGTGCCGCGGCGGACGCTGGTGACCGGCGGGGCGCGGTCGGGGAAGTCGCTGGAGGCCGAGCGGCGGCTGGAGACGTTCCCGGAGGTGGTGTACGTGGCGACGGGCGGCTCCCGCGCCGGCGACGCCGAGTGGGCGGCGCGGGTGGCCGCGCACCGCGACCGGCGGCCCGGCGCTTGGCGTACGGAGGAGACGTGCGAACTGGCCGGGCTGCTCCGGCACGAGGGGCCGCCGCTGCTGATCGACTGCCTCTCGCTGTGGCTGACGGACGCGATGGACCGGGCCGGCGCCTGGGACGACGACGTCTGGTCCGGGGGCGGCGAGCGGGAGCTGCGCGAGCGGGTCGCGGAACTGGTCGCGGCGGTACGCGCCACACCCCGTACCGTCGTCGCCGTGACCAACGAGGTCGGATCGGGGGTGGTCCCCGCAACTGCCTCCGGACGGCGGTTCCGTGACGAGCTCGGACGGCTCAACGCGGCCTTCGCGGACGAGTGCGAGCACGTCGTGCACGTGGTCGCCGGTCAGGCCCTTGTCCTGCGGGGCTGACGGGTAGTGTTCCGCGAATGAGCAGGCTGAATCTCGACGACTTCTCCGAACTGATCGAGCGCCCCGACAGCGCCACGCGGCGGGACGCCGAGGAACGCCGGGAGCGCCTCACCGTCCCGCCCGGTGCGCTCGGCCGTCTCGACGAGCTGGGCGAGTGGCTGTCCGCGGCCCAGGGAGCCGTCCCGGTCAGGCCGATCGACCGGCCGCGCGTGCTGCTGTTCGCCGGTGACCACGGCGTGGCCGGGCTCGACGTGTCGGGGCGGCCCGCGGGCGGCGCGCACACGCTCGTACGCGCCGTGCTGGACGGTGTGAGCCCGGTCGCCGTCCTGGCGCGGCGGATGGACGTCCCGGTGCGGGTCGTCGACGCCGGTCTGGACTGCGACCCGGGGCTGTTGCCCGAGGCCGTCGTACGGCACCGGGTGCGGCGCGGCAGCGGCCGTATCGACATCGAGGACGCCCTGACCCCGGAGGAGGCCGAGCAGGCCGTACGCCTCGGCATGGCGGTCGCCGACGAGGAGGCCGACTCGGGCACGGACCTGGTGGTGCTGGGCGACCTGAGTGTCGGCGGCACCACGCCGGCTTCGACGCTGATCGCCGCGCTGTGCGGTACGGACGCGTCCGTGGTGACCGGCCGGGGCGGTGCCGGGATCGACGACCTGGCCTGGATGCGCAAGTGCGCCGCGATCCGGGACGCGCTGCGCCGTGCCCGCCCGGTGCTGGGCGACCAGCTGGAGCTGCTGGCGGCGGTCGGCGGGGCGGACCTGGCGGCGATGACCGGGTTCCTGCTGCAGAGCGCGGTACGGCGGATGCCGGTGATCCTGGACGGGGTGGTGTCGGCGGCGTGCGCGCTGGTCGCGCAGCGGGCGGCGTTCCGGGCGCCGGACTGGTGGCTGGCGGGCCAGGTGAGCGGGGAGCCGGCGCAGGCGAAGGCGCTGGACCGGATGGCGCTCAACCCGCTGCTCGACCAGGGCGTCACGGTGGGCGAGGGGGCGGGTGCGCTGCTCGCGCTGCCGCTCGTCCAAGCGGCGGCGGCGCTCGCCGCCGAGCTGCCGGAGCGAGCCGAGCCCGTCGGGTCCGCCGAGCCCGTCGGGTCCGCCGACGAGGAGGGTACGGAGGCAGCCGGCACGGACTGACTCCACGGACGATCCTGGGGTGGGAGACGTGCATCACGCGGGGGCCGGTGAACTTCACCGGGCCCCCGCGGGTCTTGGCACACGCCGTGCGCACCCCGTGCACGCGCCGTCGACCAGCGAGAACCCGGGAGCCGTGATGTTCGTCCGCCGCGAATGGGGGTCGCTGTACGGGGCGGTACGGACGGGTCTGGTCACCCGCCGGTGGCGTGCGGTCGCCATGACGCTCGGCGCCGTGACGCTGACCGCGCTGCTCCAGATCGCGCAGAACCAGCCCTGGGGCTATCAGTCGGTCCAGAACATCGGCTCGGTGCGCGCCGAGGACCCGCTGTGGGTGGCTCTGCTGCGTACGCCCCTGTCGCTGTTCGTACCGGCGCTGGATCTGCCGGTGTGGGGCGCGCTGGCGCAGATACTGCTGGTGTTCGGCATCGCGGAGATCTGCCTGGGCCGGGTGCGTACGCTGCTGGTCGCGTACGCGGCGACGCTGGCCGGGACGATGTACGCGCGGATCGGTATCGCCCTCGGGCCGGACAGCCCGCTGGGGCTGCCCGCCTCCGACGCGCGGGTCGTCGACACCGGGCCGTCGGCGGCGGTCCTGGGGCTGGCGGTCGTCGTGTGCTGGCGCCACGGCGCCTGGCTGACGGGCGTTCTGGTGATCGTGGCGATGGTGGTCGAGGTGCTGGTCAAGAACAACCTCGCCGGCAAGGAGCACCTGGCGGCGATCACGGCGGTGCTGGTGGGCTGTGCGTGCGCCGACGCCCTCGGGCGTGCCCGGGTCCTCAGTGCCGCTCGTCGTGCGGACGCCGCAGGTGCTGGACGCGGTCGGGCGCGCCGGCGATCAGGTCCTGGAAGCCGTACCTGACCCGGTTCCAGCGGCGGTCGTGGTGGTAGGCGCGCAACCCGGCCCTGGCGCGCGCCCGGGGCCTGCGGCGGTAGAAACGGCGGGCCCACACGGACCCGGGGCGGGCCAGGCGCAACGCCCCGAAGATCGCGACGGGCAGCACGAACAGGCCGATGACCGCCATGCGGAACTTCCCCTTGAACAGGGCGACCAGCACGAAGAGGAAGTTCAGCCCGAAGTTGACGATGAGGCCGGCGCGACTCTGCCGCTCCTGCGGGGTGACCTCGTTGACGCCGAGGGGGGAGAAGCCGCCCAGCACCAGCAGCAGGAGGGCCGTGGTGAGGACCACGACCTCGACGCTCTTGCGGCCCTGTTCACTCCAGTAGACGTCGTCCAGGTGGAGGATCAGCGCGAACTCGTCCAGGACGAGGCCCGCGCCCATGCCGAGGATCACCGCGCAGACGATGGGCGCGACGCCCTGCCGGCCGACGGCGACCGCGCCGAACCCGCCGACCAGGGTGAGGACGACCCCGGGCACGACGTGGTGGATGTGCATCCCGCCGGGCGAGACGTTGCGGAAGGGGCCCTTGCCGGCCCGGATGAGCCGGGTGACGGTGCGCGTGATGAGGAAGGTCAGCACGAAGGAGGACAGGGCGACGAGCAGCGGGAGCTTCCCCGGCTCGACGATGTTGCGGTAAAACCAGTGACCCATCCCACTCGCTCCGTGATCGCGCCTTCTTGCGACTACCCTGCGCGCGGTGACCACATCCCGCACCCGTACGACCCTCGACGGCATACGTTTCGCCTTCGGCACCCTCACCGTGCTGCCCGTCCGCGTCACCCGCTGGGACCGTGGGGCGGCGCGCACCGGCATGCTCTGGGCTCCTCTGGCCGGGCTGGTGGTGGGGGCGGTCGCGGCGGCGGCCGGTGGGCTGCTCCTGCTGCTCGGCGCGGGGCCGCTGCTCGCCGCCGTCGCCTCGGCGGCCGTGCCGGCCGTCCTGACGCGCGGGCTGCATCTGGACGGGCTCGCGGACACGGCGGACGGGCTGGGCAGCGGCAAGCCCGCCGAGGACGCGCTGCGGATCATGAAACAGTCGGACATCGGCCCGTTCGGCGTCATCACGCTGCTGTTCGCGCTGCTCGCCCAGGTGGCGGCGCTCCACGGCCTGTACGGGCAGGGCTGGGCGTACGGCGCGGTCGGCGCCGTCCTGAGCGGCACGGTCGCCCGGCTCGCGCTCACCCTCGCGTCGCGCTCCTCCGTCCCGGCCGCCCGGCCCGAGGGGCTGGGCGCGGTGGTGGCGGGGACGGTGCCGGGGCGGGCCGCGTTCGGCGTGGCGGGACCGGTGGTGGCGGGGTGCGCGGCGGCGGGGCTGCTGTTCGGGGCGTACGGCGCCGCCGGTCACGTACTGGCGGCCCTCGGGGGGCTCGGGGCGGCGGAGCTGCTGCTGCGGCGCTGTGTGCGGCGGTTCGGCGGGGTGACGGGCGATGTGTTCGGGGCGGTGGCGGAGACGGCGGCGACGGCCGCGCTCGTCGTTCTGACATTCGGCTGAAGTGTGGGACGGGTGGGTTTGGCCCGCGCCGAGCCTGGTAGACGATCAGCAGCAGAGGTAAGGAGAAGGATTGACATGGCTACCGGCACTGTGAAGTGGTTCAACGCGGAAAAGGGCTTCGGCTTCATCGAGCAGGACGGCGGCGGCCCCGACGTGTTCGTCCACTACTCGGCCATCGCCAGCACCGGTTACCGCGAGCTCAACGAGGGCCAGAAGGTCCAGTTCGACGTGACGCAGGGCCCGAAGGGTCCGCAGGCGGAGAACGTCACACCGGCCTGACGACGTCACCACCGGCCTGGCGCGAACCCTCCGGCTGTCGCTGGATCAGCAGGGTTCGCGCCAGGCGTCCAATGTGTACCGCTTCAGTATCGAGCTCATCCGCAGCCGCTTGGCCTCCGGACAGAACTCCGGCGTTCGCAGCTCGTACTCGACGTGGAAGACGGCCTTGCCCGCCCGGATGAACGGGGTGAGCAGGCCGCATTCGTCGTATTCGGCGCACTGTTCGTTGACCGCGAAGTCGAAGTCGCCGACCAGGTCGGGGATCTGGTCGAGGTCGTTCTTCAGGCCGACGGACAGGCCGCGGTCGTGGGCGAGGCGGGCGATGAGGCGGTTGTAGCGGAGCTGGTCTGCGGCGGTGAGGGGGAAGCCGGTGCCGTTGGCGTAGCCGTCCATGTTGTCGGGCTCCACGGCGTCGAACCCCTTCGCCCGGCACATGTCGAGGCGGGCCGCCATGAGCGGTTCCAGGACGTCGGTGCGGCGGATGTCCAGCCATCGCTCGCCCTCCCAGCCGTTGCCCCGGCCGAGGACGGTCCTGGGGAAGTCGGCGGCGTCCGGGCGCCAGTCCTCCCACGCGCCGGTGGAGAGGTAGCAGATCACCTTGCGTCCGCGCCGGTGCAGGTCGGTGACCGTGGCGGCGGGGTGGTCGAAGCCGTCGATGTCGTACACCGGCACGTCGACGGCCGGGTCGAGCCGGCCGCTGAGCTGCCACTGCCAGGGCTGGCCGGGCGTCGGCTGCCAGCGGGCCCGGTGGGGGGCGGGATCGTCGTCGGAGGAGGTCGTACAGCCCGCGACGAGCAGGGCCAGGGCCAGGACGAGGAGAGCGGCGCGGCGCATCAGGGGCGGTGCTCCAGGACGTGCGGCAGGGTGCCCCAGGGATGGGCACCGCCGCCGGGGACGGCGCACCGGACGCGGGTCGCGATCCGGGCGTCGGGCGGAGCGGCGTAGACCAGGTGGCAGTAGTGGTCGGCGACCGGCAGGTCGAGGGCGCGGTAGGCGTCCCAGGGGCCCTCGAAGGTGACGAGCAGGTCGGCCAGCGGGGCGTACGCGGGGTGGGGGTGGGCGCCGTGGTTGAGGACGAGGGTGGCGGCGCCGGCGGCGCGGGCGGCCACGCCCAGGCGACGGTAGTGCTCGACGAGTCCGGGGTCGGTGGGGACCTGGTCGAGGAACGCGCCGTCGGCGCCGTACCAGTCGCGGTGGCGGACCAGGTCCGTGAGGACGTCGGCGTGCGGGCGGCGCCCGTAGCCCGTGTCGGTGTAGCCGAGGACGCACACCCCGGCCGCGCGCAGTCGGTCGGCCACGGTCACGAACGCGGGGTCGGGTGCCCGGCCCGCGCCGCTCGCGGGGTTGATCACGACCCCGTAGAGCAGCGGCGCGGAGGCGATGAGGGTGTCCCATTCGGCGGGGCGGTCGGCGGGGTGCTCGTAGTAGGGCACCAGGAGGTCCACGGGCGATTCCTTCATGTGCGGTGGGCGGTCGCCCGTCCGAGGAGTACCCAGCCGAGAGCGGCCAGTACCACCGCCGCCGCCCCCGCGATGCCCGCGCCGACGAGCGCCGGGTCACCGGCTCCCGTCGCCAGCGTCACCGACTGCACGCCGGTGGCCGCGCCGCACACCAGCGCCGCGCTGAGCACCGCCCCGAAGGACTGCAGCAGCAGGGCGGCCCACAGCACGGTGCCGATCAGCAGGAGCGTCAGCAGGCGCAGTCCGCACAGTTCGGGCGCGCCCGGCCACAGCAGTGTGCCGGCCGCGGCCAGGAGCAGCAGCACGGTCAGGTACGCACCGAGGCACAGCGCGAGCGTGGTGGCCGTGGTCCGGCGGAAGGCGCGGGCGCTGGTGCTGGCCCGCAGTCCGGCGAGGCTCTCGCCGCGGAACCGGTGCAGCAGCCACTCGGCGGGGCCCATGGAGAGGGTGAGCGCGACGGCGGACGGCGCGGCGACGGGGGCGCCCGGCCCCTCGGCCAGGACGTCGCCCACCGCGGCGTACAGGACGAGCCCGCCGGTGCCGAGCCCGAAGAGCCCGTACGGCAGGGAGGCGGCGAAGCGTGGCGCCGCCCGTCCGGGCGGTCCGGGCGCGGCGCCGGGGACGACGGCGCGCAACGCGAGGGCGACGGCCGCGAGGAGGGGGGCGAGCAACAGGGCGGTGCGCAGGGGCAGCGGCAGGTCGAACCAGAAGGCGGCCGGGGCGCCGGCCGCGAGCGGCAGGAGCGCGCCCAGGAGGGCCTTCTCGCGGCCCAGGACCAGCAGGACGGTCGCGGCGGCCAGGTACAGGGCCTGTCCGGCGGCGAAGGCGGCGGCACCCCACTCCCCCGGCCCGGTCACGGCGACGGCGGCGACCGCGCCGGCCAGGGCGCCGGCCGGGGCACCGGTGAGCAGGGTGCGGGCGGCGGCCTGGCGGTCGCCGAGGCCGAGCCAGGAGTAGGCGCGGTGGGACAGGGCCTGGTTCCACACCCAGCCGGTGACGGCGCCGGCGAGCAGCGGGACCGTACCGGTGGGCAGGCCCAGTCGGCCGGGCGGGCCGGCGAGGAAGGGGGCGCCGAGGACGTACGCGAGGCCGGGGAGGGCGAAGACCAGGCCGCGCAGGAGGCATCCGGCGAGGCCGGTGTGCCAGGGGCCGGTGGGAGGGCCGTCGGGTTCGGGGAAGCGCCGCTCCACGCGCGCGTAGAGGTCTTCGGCGAGGGCGAAGGAGTCCTGGCGGCCGTAGGTGAGGCGTATGTGATCGTCCGTCATGCCGTCGGATTCGAGGATGGCCGCTATCTCGTCGGGGTGGACGGCGGCCGCTATCACCTCCTCCAGGCGGTGGGTGAGTTCGTCGATCGGGTCGGCGGCGGCCCAGCTGGGGCGGGGGCGCGGCAGGGCGGGCAGGGTGTCGGTGGCCCCGGCGGGGGCGGGCGGGGTCAGCCAGAGGGAGCCGCTCATTCACATCGTCCGATCGAGCTCGCGGAACCGGGGGCCTCCCCCGGCGAAGCCGGGGGGCGGGGCGGTGACGCGCAGTTGCAGGGTCCAGTCGCGGGTCTCCTCCGGCTCCGGCTGGGGACGTCCGGCCAGTTCCAGGTAGATGCGGCGGAAGCCGTCGACGGAGCGGTGGAGGGTGAACCGGTCGATGACCCGCTGCCGGGCCCGCCGCCCGAGTTCGGCGCGCCGCTCCCCGTCGCGCAGCAGCGCCAGGATGGCCTCGGCCATCACGGCGGGCTCGCGCGGCGGCACCACCAGCCCGGTGTCGCCGACCGCTTCGCGTACGCCGCCCACGTCGGTGGAGACCGTGGCCCGGCCGCACGACATGGCCTCGATGAGGGAGAAGGGGAACCCTTCGCTGATGGAGGAGAGCATCACCACGCTGCCCGCCGCGTAGGCGCCGGCCACGTCGGAGACGCGCCCTTCGTAGGTGATGCCGTCGCTGACGCCGAGCTCGGCCGCGAGCTTCTCCAGGCGGGTGCGGTAGTCCTCGTTGCCGGCCGGGACGGGCCCGAAGAGCCTCAGCCGCAGTTCGGGCAGTTCGGCGCGGACGATGGCGTACGCCCGGATCAGCGTCTCCAGGTCCTTGATGGGGTCGACACGGCCGCACCAGCTCAGGGTGGGGACGGCGGGTTCGGGTCCGGCGAGCGGGAAGGCGTGCGGGTCGACGCCGTTGTAGACGGTGCGGATGCGGTCGGTGGGGGCGCCGCCGCGCTCCTCCCAGCGCCGGTTGTACTGGTTGCAGGGGGTGATCAGGTCGGCCTTGCGGTAGCCGAGGGAGTTGAGCTCCCGGTAGAAGCCGAGCATCAGGGCCTTGACGGGCCACCGCTGGGCCTCGGTGCGGTAACCGAGGTAGCGCTCACGCAGGTAGATGCCGTGTTCGGTGAGGAGGAACGGTACGCCGTCGAAGTGCTGGGCGGTGAGCGCGGGCAGGGTGGCGAGGCCGCTGGAGACGGCGTGGGCGACGGTCCCTCCCGGTATGCGGGCGGCGAGCGGGCGCAGCGCGTGTTCGAGGAGGTCGGTCGCGGTCAGCGCGTCGTGGACGGTGGGGCGGGCGGCGGCGGTCTGCAGATGCGGCATGGTCCATATCCACATCAGTGACCGCAGGACCGATTCGGAGCGCAGCGCGGAGGAGAGCCGTCCGCGGCGGGCGAGGGCGGCGAGGGCGTACAGGCTCTCGCCGAAGTCGCAGCCCGCGGAGGGGTCGAGCACGGACAGCAGGAAGCGTTCGTACGTGTCGGTGAAGCGGCGCCGCTCCCGTCCGATCAGCGGCCGTGCGCGCCGGGGCGACGGGCCCCACAGCGGGTACGCGGTGTGGCGCCGCACGTTGGACGGCAGCTCCCAGGTGACCGGTTCCCGGCCGCTGCCGGTGAGGGCGAGGACCTCGAAGTCCACCTCGGGCATGCCGCGGACGAGCTGATCGCACCAGGTGCTGACGCCGCCGTGGACGTGCGGGTAGGTGCCTTCGGTGAGCATGGTGACATGACGGCCGCTGCTCGGCATCGGTCGGTTTCCCCCCGGAGGTGAAGTGGTCAGGCGGTCGGCAGCGTGAGGGTGATCGCGGTCTGGAACGTGTCGGGGGCGGTCCAGGCGGAGCGCGCGCCGGCGTACGGGGTGCCGAACGCGGTCGTGCCGAGCAGCTGCTGCTTGCGCGTCCCTTCGGGGGCGGTGACGGGGGCGGTCACACCGGCCGGGGCCTTCACGGTGACGGTGGCGCCGATGCGGTACGCGGTGACCTTGCCGCCGGCGAGGGCCCTGTCCCAGGCGGCGCGGCGTGCCAGTTCCGTACCGGCGTCGCTGTGGCGCGGGTTGACGAGGGGGGTGTTGTCGGCGAACAGGGCGCGGTAGTCGGCGAGGACCTTGTCGAGGACCGGGTAGAGGAGGCGGTCCTCGGCGAGGTTGGACTGGTGGACGTAGTGCGGGCGCGGGTCGTTGGCGATGACGTGGCCGAGGGCGGTGCGGGCTTCCCGGGGGACGATGTACTCGGCGTAGCCGGTGGCCGTGTCGAGGGGCTCGTCGAGGCAGGTGGAGGCGGGGTCGGTCGCGCAGACGCCGCTGCCGCCGTCCTCCTTCGCGGTGTAGATCCAGTTGTACTCGTCGGCCATCTCGGCGGCCGTGCCGACGTTGTAGTACACGTTCATCGGGTGGCGGGGCACGGTCAGCGCGGCGCCCACGGCCCGTTGCTGCGGGTCGCGCGAGTTGTCGCTCGCGATCCACGCGACGCCGGTGTCGGCGAGCGCGCCGGCGAGGTTCGGGTTGTCGGCGGGCTGCTGCGGCAGGGTCCTGAGGCCGGAGTGCTCACCCGTGACGAGCTCGGTCCGGTCGACGGCGATGCCCCGGTTCACGGCCCAGGTGTGGTTGTCGCGGACCTGGGCGGCGATCGCGGCGCGGCTCACCCAGCGGGTGTTCCCGTACGCGTCCCTGGCGCACTGCCACGGGACGGTGGAGGTGTCCTGGACGCAGCCGAGGAAGGGGTGCGTCCAGGTGTGGTTGATCCAGCGGTACCGCGCCTTGTCGGCGAGCAGCTGGGACGCGAGCGGATCGGTGCCTCCGTTTTCGGCCTTCCACTCCTCGCCGGAGCCCGCGTTGTAGACCATGTCCAGGGTGAAGCCGCTGGAGCGCTGCCACTGGGCGGCGTACTGCGCGTCCGCCGCCGTCATCCGGATCGGCCGCGTGCCCTCGCCGTCGCCGCCCACGCAGTCGAAGTCGCCCGGCGTGCAGTTGCGCACGGTGTCCCAGCGCGCGTCGGGGGCGAACACGTCGTCGACGTGGACGGAGAAGTAGTTCTGGCCGCGCCCGAGGTGGACGCCCTGGGTCAGCCACTCCACGATGCCCCGGGCGAGCGCCCGGAACTGCCGCTGGTGGCGGTTGTAGGCGAAGGTGACGACCAGCTCTTGCCGCCCGTCGTGGGCGTACTCACCGATCAGGCTGGCGCGCCCGCCCTCGTCGGTGGGCACGTCGAGGTAGCTGGTGTAACCGGTGCGGGGCCGTCCGGCGTAGCCGTAACTCTCGGAGATCTCCGGGTCGTTGTCCTCGAAGGTCAGCGGCCCGTCGAGGTAGCGGAAGGGCCCCGCCCTCCCGGCGGTGGTGACGGCCGTGGTGACGCCGTCGAGAACGCCGGAGCGTCCGCCCTCGCTGGTGTGGTCGAGGCCGACACCGGGGTGCGCCCAGGTGTGGGCGTCGACCTGACGGATCGCGTACTTCTGCTCGTACGCGGCGAGAGCGGCGCGCTCCGCCGCTTCGAGTCCCTGCGGCGCCTCGTCGGGCAGCACCACGCCCTGGTACTTGGCGCGCGGGCGCCCGTCGACCGTGTCGGCGAGGAAGGCGGCGTCGATGACGGGCCGGGCCGGGTCGTCCAGGCGGAGCGTGCGGTACGGCGTGCCGGAACCTTTCAGCTCGGACGCGATGGCCTCGACGGCGCCGCCGCCGTCGTCCACCACCAGCACGGCGAGGTCGATGCGGGGCGTGGGCTCGGCCGCCGCCGCGCGGTCCGCGGGCACCGCGCCGGCCAGCAGCGTCGCGGCGAGCAGTGCACCGGCCGTCCGTGCGGCGCGTCCGGCCGGGAATGCGTGTGCGTGCATGTCTGTCCCCCCTGAAGGGACCCTTCCGTGTGCGTGGGGGCGCACGGAGGATCTGTGGAGATGATGCAAAGGGCCGGATCGCTCCCTCTCCGGATTGAGCCGAGTGTGACCGAGCTCTCACCCGAATGGAGTGCCAAACGTGAAAGAGAAGCCACGGATGAGTGAATTGCCGCCGCTCTCAGCGAAACGGGAGAGCGCGCGTAGGCTCGTTCCCGGCGTTCCACGGGCCCAATTACGATGCGGCGGGCAGGGTCGGCCCACCCCTCGACCGCTCAGGCCTCCCCAGAACTCAAACGGAAGCGAGATTTCACCACCGTGACTGCTCTCACTCTCAGCACCGCCGGCGCGGCGACACTGCGCGCCGATGTCCTGGTCGTCGGCGTCGCCAAGAGCCCGCAGGGCGGCAAGGGGCTCGTCGTCGCGCCCGGCGCCGAGGCCGTGGACGCGGCGTTCGACGGAAAGCTCGCCACCGTCCTGGAGACCCTCGGCGCCTCCGGTGCCGAGGGAGAGGTGACCAAGGTTCCCTCCCCGTCGGGCCTCAAGGCCCCCGTCGTACTCGCGGTCGGCCTCGGCACCGCACCGGAGAAGGACGACACCTACACCGCCGAGACGCTGCGCCGCGCCGCCGGTTCCGCCGCCCGCGCCCTCTTCGGTACGAAGAAGGCCGCGTTCGCGCTCCCGGTCGAAGCCGTCGAGGACGCGGAGGCCATCGCGGAAGGCGCCCTCCTCGGCGCGTACGCCTTCACCGCCTACCAGACGGCCGGCAAGGACGGCAAGGCGGACAAGGACACCAAGGGCCCCCTCGCCGAAGTGATCCTGCTCGGCGCCAAGCCCCGCGACAAGGCGTACAAGGCCGCGATCGAGCGCGCGCTCGCGCTGGCCGAGGAGATCAACCGCGCCCGCGACCTCGTCAACACCCCGCCGAACGACCTCACCCCCGAGGCCTTCGCCGCCATCGCCACCGCGGCCGGCAAGGAGAACGGCATCAAGGTGCAGGTGCTGGACGAGAAGGCCCTCACCAAGGGCGGATACGGCGGCATCCTCGGCGTGGGCTCCGGCTCCGCCAACCCGCCGCGGCTCGTGAGGCTCGCCTACACCCACCCCAAGGCCGAGAAGACGCTCGCCCTCGTCGGCAAGGGCATCACCTACGACTCCGGCGGCATCTCCCTCAAGCCGGCCGGCCACAACGAGACGATGAAGTGCGACATGAGCGGCGCCGCCGCCGTGTTCGCCGCCGTCGTCACCGCCGCCCGCCTCCGCCTCCGGGTCAACGTGACCGGCTGGCTCGCGCTCGCCGAGAACATGCCGTCCGGCTCCGCCGTCCGCCCCGGCGACGTCCTGCGCATGTACAGCGGCAAGACCGTCGAGGTGCTCAACACCGACGCGGAGGGCCGTCTCGTCCTCGCCGACGCCCTCACCCGCGCCTCCGAGGAGAACCCCGACGCGATCGTCGACGTCGCGACCCTCACCGGCGCCATGGTCCTGGCACTCGGCAACCGCACGTTCGGGATCATGGCGAACGACGACGCCTTCCGCACCTCGGTCCACGAGATCGCCGAGGAGGTCGGCGAGCAGTCCTGGCCGATGCCCCTCCCGGCCGAGCTGCGCAAGGGCATGGACTCCCCGACGGCCGACATCGCCAACATGGGCGAGCGGATGGGCGGCGGCCTGGTCGCCGGCCTGTTCCTGAAGGAGTTCGTCGGCGAGGGCATCACCTGGGCCCACCTCGACATCGCCGGTCCCGCGTTCAACGAGGGCGGCCCCTTCGGCTACACCCCCAAGGGCGGCACCGGCTCCTCGGTCCGCACCCTCGTGAAGCTGGCGGAACGCACGGCGGCCGGCGACCTCGGCTAGCGGCCCCTGCGCGAGTGGCCCCGGACACGGTGTGTCCGGGGCCACTCTCCGTCAACCGGCCGCAACGAAATCCGTACTTTCGTACGCACTGGTACGGCCCGGGACGGGCGATCAGCCGTCTCATGACGCGGCCCGGCGTCCCGCCTTCGGGCGACAGGTGCGAAGATGGGTTCTCGGCAGGACAGGGCCCCCACCACAGGGCCGAAGAAACAGCGGCCGAACACCAGCCGCCGCCCGGTCGTCGATGACCGGCGACCGGCGCACATGCATGGAGGACGTGACGTGGCGAACGACGCCAGCACCGTTTTCGACCTAGTGATCCTCGGCGGTGGCAGTGGCGGGTACGCCGCCGCCCTGCGGGGTGCGCAGCTGGGCCTGGACGTCGCACTGATCGAGAAGAACAAGCTCGGCGGCACCTGCCTGCACAACGGCTGCATTCCCACCAAGGCCCTGCTCCACGCCGGTGAGATCGCCGACCAGGCCCGTGAGGCCGACCAGTTCGGCGTGCTCGCCTCCTTCGAGGGCATCGACATCAAGGCCGTCCACAAGTACAAGGACGACGTGATCTCCGGCCTGTACAAGGGCCTGCAGGGTCTGGTCGCCTCCCGCAAGGTGACCTACATCGAGGGCGAGGGCCGGCTGTCCTCCCCCACCTCGGTCGACGTGAACGGCCGGCGCGTCGAGGGCCGCCACATCCTGCTCGCCACCGGTTCCGTGCCGAAGTCGCTGCCCGGCCTGGAGATCGACGGCAACCGCGTCATCTCCTCGGACCACGCGCTGACCCTGGACCGGGTCCCCGAGTCCGCGATCATCCTGGGCGGCGGCGTCATCGGCGTCGAGTTCGCCTCCGCGTGGAAGTCCTTCGGTACCGACGTCACCATCATCGAGGGCCTGAAGCACCTCGTGCCGGCCGAGGACGAGAACAGCTCCAAGCTGCTGGAGCGCGCGTTCCGCAAGCGCGGCATCAAGTTCAACCTCGGCACCTTCTTCCAGAGCGCCGAGTACACCGACAACGGCGTCAAGGTCACCCTGGCGGACGGCAAGACCTTCGAGGCCGAGGTGCTGCTCGTCGCCATCGGCCGTGGCCCGGTCTCCGCCGGCCTCGGCTACGAGGAGCAGGGCGTCGCCATGGACCGCGGCTACGTCCTGGTCGACGAGTACATGCGGACGAACGTCGAGACGATCTCGGCCGTCGGTGACCTCGTCCCCACCCTCCAGCTCGCGCACGTCGGCTTCGCCGAGGGCATCCTGGTGGCGGAGCGCCTGGCCGGTCTCAAGCCGGTTCCGATCGACTACGACGGCGTGCCGCGGGTGACCTACTGCCACCCCGAGGTCGCCTCCGTGGGCATCACCGAGGCCAAGGCCAAGGAGATCTACGGCGCGGACAAGGTCGTCGCTCTGAAGTACAACCTCGCGGGCAACGGCAGGAGCAAGATTCTCAAGACCGCGGGCGAGATCAAGCTCGTCCAGGTCAAGGACGGTGCCGTGGTCGGCGTCCACATGGTCGGTGACCGCATGGGCGAGCAGGTCGGCGAAGCCCAGCTGATCTACAACTGGGAGGCGCTGCCGGCCGAGGTCGCGCAGCTGATCCACGCCCACCCGACGCAGAACGAGGCGCTCGGCGAGGCCCACCTGGCGCTGGCCGGCAAGCCCCTGCACTCCCACGACTGAGCCCCGCAGTCACCGGGCGCGACGACCACTTCCCGCAAAATCGTTAGGAGCAACTGAAACCATGTCGGTTTCCGTAACCCTGCCGGCGCTCGGCGAGAGCGTCACCGAGGGCACTGTCACCCGCTGGCTCAAGGCCGAGGGCGAGCGCGTCGAGGCCGACGAGCCGCTGCTCGAGGTGTCGACCGACAAGGTCGACACCGAGATCCCGGCCCCGGCCTCCGGTGTCCTGGCCTCCATCAAGGTCGCCGAGGACGAGACCGTCGAGGTCGGCGCCGAGCTGGCCATCATCGACGACGGTTCCGGCGCCCCGGCCGCCACCCAGGCCCCGGCACAGGAGGCCCCCGCCGCCGAGGCCGCCCCGGCGCCCGCCGCCGAGGCCCCCGCGCAGGAAGCCCCCGCGCAGGAGGCCCCGCAGGCCACCCCGTCCACCGAGTCCGAGGCCCCCGCCCCGGCCCCGACCGCCGAGGCCGCCTCCGGCGGCGGTTCGGCCGAGGGCACCGACGTCGTCCTGCCCGCGCTGGGCGAGTCGGTCACCGAGGGCACCGTCACCCGCTGGCTGAAGCAGGTCGGCGAGGAGGTCGCGGAGGACGAGCCGCTGCTCGAGGTCTCCACGGACAAGGTCGACACCGAGATCCCCGCCCCGGCCGCCGGTGTGCTGCTGGAGATCGTCGTCGGCGAGGACGAGACCGCCGAGGTCGGCGCCAAGCTGGCCGTCATCGGCGCCCCGGGTGCCGCCCCGGCCGCCGCCCAGGCTCCCGCCGCTCCGGCCCCGGCGCCCGCCGCCGAGGCCCCGGCGGTCCCGGCGCAGGAAGCCGCCCCCGCCCCGGCGCAGGAGGCCCCCGCCCCGGCGCAGGAGGCCCCCGCCCCGGCCCAGGCTCCGGCCGCCCCCGCGGCTCCGGCCCCTCAGGCCGCCGCCCCGGCTCCCGCGCCCGCCCCGGCCCAGCCTCAGGCCCCTCAGGCCGCGGCCCCGGCCCCGGCTCCGGCTCCGGCTCCGGCTCCGGCCGCTCAGGCTCCGGCCGCCGCACAGCCGGCCGACGAGGGCGCCTACGTGACCCCGCTGGTCCGCAAGCTGGCCGCCGAGAACGGCGTCGACCTGGGGTCCGTCAAGGGCACCGGCGTCGGTGGCCGTATCCGTAAGCAGGACGTCATCGCCGCCGCCGAGGCCGCGAAGGCCGCCGCCGCCGCGCCGGCTCCGGCCGCCGCCGCCCCGGCCGCCGCCCCGAAGGCCCCGGCCCTCGAGACGTCCCCGCTGCGCGGCCAGACCGTCAAGATGACCCGCATGCGCAAGGTCATCGGCGACAACATGATGAAGGCGCTGCACTCGCAGGCCCAGCTGACCTCGGTCGTCGAGGTCGACATCACCAAGCTGATGAAGCTGCGCAACCGCGCGAAGGACGCGTTCGCCGCCCGCGAGGGCGTCAAGCTGTCCCCGATGCCGTTCTTCGTGAAGGCGGCGGCCCAGGCGCTGAAGGCCCACCCGGTCATCAACGCCCGGATCAACGAGGACGAGGGCACCATCACGTACTTCGACTCGGAGAACATCGGCATCGCCGTGGACTCCGAGAAGGGTCTGATGACGCCGGTCATCAAGAACGCGGGCGACCTGAACATCGCGGGCATCTCCAAGGCCACCGCCGAGCTGGCGGGCAAGGTCCGCGGCAACAAGATCACCCCGGACGAGCTGTCCGGCGCCACCTTCACGATCAGCAACACCGGCTCGCGCGGTGCGCTGTTCGACACGGTCATCGTGCCGCCGAACCAGGTCGCCATCCTGGGCATCGGCGCCACCGTCAAGCGCCCGGTGGTCATCGACCACCCGGACCTCGGCGAGACCATCGCGGTGCGCGACATGACGTACCTGTCCCTCTCCTACGACCACCGCCTGGTGGACGGCGCCGACGCGGCCCGCTACCTGACGGCCGTCAAGGCGATCCTGGAGGCCGGCGAGTTCGAGGTCGACCTCGGCCTGTAAGGCGGGCCCGGGCGGACAGCCCGTACGACGACGCGCCCCCGACCGGGATCTTCCCGGCCGGGGGCGCCGTCGTCGCGTGACAGGTGTCTCGGCTCCAGGGGCAGCCGCGGGGGCCGGCCGGGCGGAATAATGGCGATCAACCGCCGCAGCCGCGAAGGAGCCCCCATGACCCCGCCCGTCGTCCACTCGCTGCGCGAACAGATCCGCGAGCACATCGTGGAGGGCATCGTCAGCGGCCGCTGGAAGCCGGGCGAGCGGATCGTCGAGCGCCGCATCGCCACCGAACTGGAGGTCAGCCAGACACCCGTACGCGAGGCCCTGCGCGAGCTGGAGAGTCTGCGCCTCATCGAGTCGGCGCCCAACAAGGGCGTCCGGGTGCGCAACCTCACCGCGGCGGACCTGGAGGAGAGCTACCCCGTACGGGCCGGTCTGGAGCAGATCGCCGCGGAGCTCGCGGCCGACCGGCTCGGCGAGGACTGCTCGGCGCTGGAGCCGCACGTGGCGGCCCTGTACGAGGCGGACGCGCGTGCGGACGGCACGGCCCAGGTGCGGCACACGGTGGGCTTCCACCGGGAGCTGGTGCGGGCAGCCCACAACAGCGTGCTGCTGCACACCTGGGAGGGCCTGGGCATCGAGGTCTTCACGGCCCTGTCGATCCGCTGGCTCGGAACCGTGCAGAAGTCGTACGCCGAGGAGCACGAGGAGCTCGTCCAGGCCTTCCGCCGCCGGGATCCCCGTATCGGGGTCCTGGTGAAGGAACACGTCCTCGGCTGCGCCCCCCGCGCCTGACTCCGCGCCCCCTTCACACCGGCGCGCACGCGTCCGCTCATCGGGTGGCACGGGCGCTCATTCGCCGCGCCCACCTGCGAAAACAAGGCACCGGGTGCCCATTTTCGTGGCACCCGATGCCGACTTTGGCCTTTGGGGAAAGATTTTTCGTCCAACGCTTTGATCGATCATCGATCACGGTCGTACAGTCATCCGCGGACTTCAACAGAGGTCCCCTCGCCCTGTCCTGCCAAGACCAAGGGCTCCACACCCCTTCGACTCCGGAAGGCGGCGACTATGACCGACCCCACCCGCATCCAGCCGAGCGAGCTCGACCAGCTGCCGGACCGCGACCCCGAGGAGACCGCCGAGTGGCAGGCGTCCCTCGACGCCGTCGCCAAGGCGGCCGGGCCGCACCGTGCCGCGTACCTGATGCGACGCACCCTGGAGCGCGCCGAGGGCGCCGGTCTGGCGCTGCCCAAGCTGCTCGAAACCGACTACGTCAACACCATCCCCACAGCCGCCGAGGCCGGCTACGGCTTCGACGGCGACGAGGAGCTGGAAGCGAAGATCACGGCGTGGAACCGCTGGAACGCGGCCGCCATGGTCAGCCGCGGCTCCAAGTACGGCGTCGGCGGCCACATCGCCACCTTCGCCTCCGCCGCCTGGCTCTACGAGACCGGCTTCAACCACTTCTTCCGCGGCAAGGAGGAGGACGGCTCCGGCGACCAGCTCTACATCCAGGGCCACGCCTCCCCCGGCATCTACGCCCGCGCCTTCCTGGACGGCCGTCTGAACGAGCAGCACCTGGACAACTTCCGCCAGGAGTCGGGGGGCAACGGTCTGCCGTCCTACCCGCACCCGCGCCGCCTGCCGTGGCTGTGGGAGTTCCCGACGGTGTCCATGGGCCTCGGCCCCCTGTCGGCGATCTACCAGGCGCGGTTCAACCGCTACCTGACCAACCGCGACATCAAGGACGTCTCGAACTCCCACGTGTGGGCGTTCCTGGGCGACGGCGAGATGGACGAGCCCGAGTCGACGGCGGCCCTCGCGCTCGCCGCCCGTGAGGAGCTCGACAACCTCACCTTCGTCATCAACTGCAACCTCCAGCGCCTCGACGGGCCCGTCCGCGCCAACTTCAAGATCGTGCAGGAGCTGGAGGCCCAGTTCCGCGGCGCCGGCTGGAACGTCGTGAAGTCGCTGTGGGGCACCGCCTGGGACGAGCTGTTCCAGCTCGACACCACGGGCGCGCTGGTACGCCGGCTGCGCGAGGTACCGGACGCGCAGATCCAGACGTACCAGACCCGCGACGCCGCCTACATCCGCGAGGACTTCTTCGGCAAGGACCCGGCGCTCGTCGAGATGGCGAAGCTGCTGTCCGACGACAAGATCATCGAGTGCTTCCAGTACTCCCGCGGCGGCCACGAGCCGCGCAAGGTCTTCGCGGCGTACAAGGCGGCCCTGGAGCACAAGGGCGCCCCGACCGTGATCCTCGCCCAGACGGTGAAGGGCTTCACCCTCGGCAAGGGCTTCGAGTCCAAGAACGCCAACCACCAGATGAAGAAGCTGTCGGTGGACGAGTTCAAGGACATGCGGGACCTGCTGGGCCTGCCGATCCCGGACTCGGCCTTCGTCGACGGCCAGGTGCCCTACGGCCACCCCGGCGCCGACTCCCCCGAGGTCCGCTACCTCCAGGAGCGCCGCGCGGCCCTCGGCGGCCCGGCCCCGGCCCGCCGCACGCACGCCCTGGACCCGCTGCCGGCCCCGGCCGACAAGACGTTCGCCGCGTTCGACAAGGGCTCCGGCCAGCAGTCGGTCGCGACGACCATGGCCTTCGTCCGCCTGATGAAGGACCTGATCCGAGACAAGCAAACCGGCAGGCGCTGGGTGCCGATCGTCCCGGACGAGGCCCGCACCTTCGGTATGGAGTCGCTGTTCCCGTCGCTCGGCATCTACTCGCCGAAGGGCCAGACGTACGAGCCGGTCGACCGCGACCAGCTGATGTACTACCGCGAGGCCAAGGACGGCCAGATCCTCAACGAGGGCATCACCGAGGCCGGCTCGATGGCCGACTTCATCGCCGCGTCGACCGCGTACTCCACGCACGGCGAGCAGATGATCCCCTTCTACATCTTCTACTCGATGTTCGGCTGGCAGCGGACGGCCGACCAGATGTGGCAGCTCGGCGACCAGCTCGGCCGCGGCTTCCTCGTCGGCGCCACCGCCGGCCGCACCACGCTGACCGGTGAGGGCCTCCAGCACGCCGACGGCCACTCGCCCGTCATCGCGGCGACGAACCCGGCGGCGCTGACGTACGACCCGGCGTTCGCGTACGAGGTCGCGGTGATCGTCAAGGAGGGTCTGCGCCGGATGTACGGCGAGACCGCCCCGGGCGAGGACCCGAACGTCTTCTACTACCTGACCGTCTACAACGAGCCGATGCCGCAGCCGGCCAAGCCCGAGGGCGTGGACGAGGGCATCATCAAGGGTCTGTACCGGTTCAAGGAGGGCACGGCCCCGGCCGCGGACGCCCCGCGCCTCCAGCTGCTGTCCTCCGGTACGGCGATCCACTGGGCGCTGAAGGCCCAGGAGATGCTGGCCGCCGAGTGGGGCGTGACCGCCGACGTGTGGTCCGCGACCTCGTGGTCGGAGCTGCGGCGTGACGCGCTGGAGGCCGACGCGGCGCTGCTGCGCGGCGAGGAGCGGGTGCCGTACGTCCGCCAGGCGCTGGCCGACGCGCAGGGCCCGGTCCTGGCGGTGAGCGACTACATGCGCCAGGTCCCGGACCAGATCGCGCAGTGGGTCGAGCAGGACTACAGCTCGCTCGGCGCCGACGGCTTCGGCTTGTCGGACACGCGTGAGGCGGCCCGCCGCCACTTCGGCGTGGACGCCGAGTCGATCGTGGTCGCCGCGCTGGCGCAGCTCGCCAAGCGCGGTGAGGTCCCGGCCTCGCTGGTGAAGGACGCCCGCGAGCGCTACGGCCTGTAGGACGGCTGGCGCAGGAGGCCCCCGCCGCGGCGGGGGCCTCCTGCATGATGGGGGCCATGCGCGCTGCCCGGCTGATCAAGATGGTGCTCCTGCTCCAGTCCCGGCCGTCCATGACCGCCGCCGAGCTGGCCCGGGAGCTCGAAGTCTCCGAGCGGACGATCACGCGGGACGCGCTGGCGCTGTCGGAGGCGGGAGTCCCGGTGTACGCCGACCGGGGCCGGGCGGGCGGATACCGGCTGATCGGCGGTTACCGGACCCGGCTGACGGGCCTGGCGCGCAGTGAGGCCGAGGCGCTGTTCCTGTCCGGGGTGCCGGGCGCGCTGCGCGAGATGGGGCTGGACGACGCGGCTTCGGCGGCTCGGTTGAAGGTGTCGGCGGCCCTGATTCCGTCGCTGCGGGACGCCCCCGACTCGGCGGCCCAGCGCTTCCACCTGGACGCGCCCGGCTGGTACCAGGAGCCCGGGACGCCGGAGCTGCTGCCGCTGCTCGCGGAGGCGGTGTGGGAGGACCGGCTGGTCTCGGCCCGCTACCGCCGCGCGGACGGGGAGCCACAGCGGGAGGTCGAGCGGGAGCTGGCGCCGTACGGGCTCGTGCTCAAGGCGGGCGTCTGGTACCTGTGCGCCCGCGCCGGGGAGTCGGTGCGGGTGTACCGGGTGGACCGGTTCACCGCCGTCGAGCTCGGCGACGACCGTTTCGTACGGGACGAGGATTTCGACCTGCCCGCGTTCTGGGAGGAGCGGGCGGCGCAGTTCGCCCGCTCCCTCCTGCGTGCCGAGGTGGTGGTGCGGCTGACGGAGGCCGGCGCGCGCGGCCTGCCGTACGTGACGGACCGGGCCGCCGCCCGTGACGCCCTGGAGGCGGCCGGGGCGCCGGACGCGGAGGGCCGGGTGACGGTGACCCTGCCGGTGGAGTCGGAGGAGGTCGCGTACGGCCAGCTCCTGGGGCTCGGGCCGGAGGCCGAGGTGGTGGCGCCGGCCTCGCTGCGGGCGCTGTTCGCGCAGGCGGCGGACCGGATGGCGGCTCTTTACGGAGCCCGGTCTCAGCGGTAGTCGTCGGCCGTGGCGTCCTTGCCGCCGTGGACGACGTCGATGAAGTAGGCCCAGCCGTCCGGCTGCGAGCCGTCGGTGTCGGTGAAGCCGTACTCCTTGGCGAGCTGCCCGCTGGACAGGGACCGGCCGTTCCAGCGCGCCCTGTCGGGGTCGGCGGCGAGCGCGGCGACGGCCCGGCCGACGTACGCGGGCGACTCGGCGATCGCGAAGTGCGGCTCCCGCTCGACGGCGTCGCGCCAGTTCTCCTCCCGTACGCCGTAGATGTCGAGCATCATCTCGGAGCGGAGGTAGCCGGGGCTGAGCGCCACCGCCGTGCCGCCCACCTCCTTCAGGTCCTCGCCGAGGCCGAACGCCATGCGCAGGGGGGCGTTCTTGGCGAGGTCGAAGTAGAAGTTCTCCCGGAAGCGCGTGTTGTACTCGGCGGTCCCGTCCGTCATCTCGACGACCAGCCCGCCCGGGTGCCGGATCAGCAGCGGCAGCGCGAAGCTGCTGGTGATGATGTGGCTGCGGACGCCCAGTTCCAGCATCCGCAGGCCCTGGCCGAGGTCCGTCTCCCACATCTTCCTGCCCCAGGGGATGAGGTGGTCGCCGCCCCAGAGGCTGTTGACGAGGACGTCGAGCCGTCCCCGCTCCCGGTCGATGCGGTCGATCAGCGCCCTGACCCGGTCGGGCTCCAGGTGGTCGGTCGGTACGGCGATCCCCTCGCCGCCCGCCGCGGTGACCAGCTCGGCGGTCTCCTCGATGGTCTCGGTCGGCCGGCCGACCTCGCTGACGTGGGCGTGGGTGGTGCGGCCGGTGACGTACACGGTCGCGCCGGCCGAACCGAGCTGTACGGCGATGGCGCGGCCCGCGCCGCGCGTCGCCCCCGCGACGAGGGCGGTCTTCCCGGTGAGCGGCTGCCGCGTGGTGGTCTGGTTGGTCATACGACGACGGTCCCAGTGAAAGACGACATCCCCTGTCCGGTTTCATTTCGGCCGCTCCGCGTGCACTGTTACCCGTGACCCAGGATGCTGTTCCCGTGATGGACGAAACGGAGTTCTGGGAGATCATCGACACGACTCGTGAGGCCGCCGAGGGCGACCCCGAGGACCACGCCGAGCTGCTCCTGGAACGGCTGCTGCAGCTCGACCCCGACTCCGTGCTGGACTTCGCCCGGCACTTCGAGGCCCGCTACAACCGGGCCTACACCTGGGACCTGTGGGGCGCGGCGGCGGTGCTGCTGGGCGGTGCGAGCGACGACGCGTTCGACTACTTCCGCTGCTGGCTGATCGGGCAGGGCCGGGAGGTGTTCGAGGGCGCGCTGCACGATCCGGACGCCCTGGCCGAGCTTCTCGACGACTTCGACGAGGAGATCGACGGGGACGGCGAGGAGTTGGGATACGCGGCGGACGAGGCGTACGAGCAGCTGACCGGCACCGTCGCGCCGGACCTCGGCATCCCGCCGCAGGCGCCGGAGCCGGAGGGCACACCGTTCGACTTCGACGACGACGCGGCGCTGGAGGAGCGCTTCCCCCGGCTCTGGGACCGCTTCGGGGTGTAGCCGGTCAGGGCGTGCGTGCCGCCGTCGACGCGGAGCCGGTGCCGGTGCCGGTGCCATGAACGCGCCGTCCCCGGAACCGGGCGCGCTCGTGCTCCTGCGGGAACCGACCGGCGGGAGGCGGCTGTTCAGTGCCCGTCCGCGCCGATCAGGCCGCGTCCCATGAGGATGTCGTCGACGTAACGTCCGTCCAGGTGGAACTCCCCCGGCAGGACGCCCTCGACGGCGAAGCCCTCCGACTCGTAGAGCCTGCGCGCGGGCGTGTTGTGGCTCAGGACGCGCAGCGTCATGCGGGTGGCGCCCTGGCGGCGCGCCTCGTCGAACGCCGCGCGCAGCAGGGCCCGCCCGACTCCGGCGCCGCGCGCCCACTCGGCGACGGCGAGGCCCTGGATCTGACGGACGTGCGCGTTGCAGGCGAGGGGCGTGGCGGGCACGAGCCGCAGATATCCGGCCACGCGGCCCTCCCCCTCCCCCTGCCTCTCCGCCTCCGTCTCCGCCACCAGGAAGTCCTCGGGGCGGTGACGTGCGTCGAAGAACGGCTCGTACGGCGGCTGCGGCTTCGGTGTGACGGCGTGCAGCGGCGACCAGGTCGCGCGGTCGAGCTCTCCCAGGGCGTCGTCATCGGCCGCGCGGGCGGTACGGATGCGTATGTGCGGGGCGGTCATGCCGCCACTGTGTCACGGGGGGCCGCCGGTGCAGGATGGGCCCATGCATCGTTCCCGTATCGCGATCACCGGCGCCTCCGGACTCATCGGCGGCGCGCTCGTCCGTTCCCTCCGCGCGGACGGCCACGACGTCGTACGGCTCGTGCGGCGCCCCGCGCGGACCGGTGACGAGGTCGAGTGGGATCCGCGCCGGCAGTACGTCGACGCCGTCGGCCTGGCCGGCTGTGACGCCGTGGTCCACCTCGCCGGCGCGGGCGTCGGGGAGCGCCGCTGGAGCGAGGCGTACAAGAAGGAGATCCGCGACAGCCGGGTGCTCGGCACCGCCGCGATCGCGGAGGCCGTCGCCTCCCTGGACAGCCCGCCGAAGGTCCTGCTGTGCGGGACGGCGCTGGGCTACTACGGGGACACCGGCACGCGCGCGGTGGACGAGACGGCGCCCGCGGGGGACGGTTTCCTGCCGTCCGTGTGCGTGGAGTGGGAGGAGGCCGCGGCGGCCGCCGAGGACGCGGGCATCCGGGTCGCGTACGCCCGCACCGGCCTGGTGGTGGCGCGCGAGGGCGGCGCGTGGGGGCGGCTGTTCCCGCTCTTCCGCGCGGGCCTCGGCGGGCGGCTCGGCTCGGGCCGGCAGTACTGGAGCTTCATCTCGCTGCACGACGAGATCGCCGCCCTGCGGCACATCCTCGACACCGAGTCCCTCTCCGGCCCGGTGAACCTGACGGCCCCGGAGCCGGTCACCAACCGGGAGGTCACCTCCGCGATGGCGCGCGTGCTGCGCCGCCCGGCCGTCCTCCACGTCCCGGCGCCGGCGCTGCGGATCGCGCTGGGCGACTTCGCCGCGGACGTCCTGGGCAGCCAGCGGGTGCTGCCGCGCCGGCTGCTGGAGTCGGGCTTCCGGTTCGCGTTCCCGGCGATCGACGCGGCCATTCAGACGGCGTAGGAACCCGGAGGCGGACAAGGACCTGTGGAGCGAGGAGTACCCGGACCCGGTGTCCCTCGCCTGAGGGCGGGTCGGCGCGGTGGGCGGGTGCGGGTGGGCCCGCGCGGCGCGGGGGGCCCGACCCTGGAACACCCGTGCGACCCCCGTGCATCGGTGACCCCTCGTGCGCGCGAGTGACCGGCCCGGCGCGGCCCTCCTACGCTCGGGCCGGGACTCGGGCATTGCGCAGCCCTGTCGAGGGCATGAGCCCCCCACGCACCGAACCGCCACCCCGGGGAGGGGACACGTGCTCAATAGCGCCCAGCACGCGGACGTCATCATCGTAGGAGCCGGCCTCGCGGGCCTGTCCGCGGCTCACCAACTGGTCAGCGCCGGACTGACCGTCAGTGTTCTGGAAGCCGCCCCCCGGGTGGGCGGCCGGATGGGCACCGAGTCCGTCGACGGGTTCCGGCTGGACCGCATGAGCCAGTTGCTCAGTACCGCGTATCCCGAGCTGCGCCGGACACCGGGGCTGGACGGTGACCCGCTGCGGGTGTTCCGGGCGGGGGTCGCCGTGCACAGCGACGGCAGGCTGCACCGGATGGCCCCGGTGCGGGGTGGCGCGCCCGAGCCCGCCTCCCGGAGCGCGGTCGGGGCCGCGCGGGGCGCGGTGGGTGCCTCGCGGGGCGCCCGGGGGCCGCTCAACGGCATGGGAGGCGCCTTCGACAGGGCCCGGGCCCTTACGAGCTCCCCCCGCTCGCTGGACCAGGCCCGCCTGGGGGAGGCGCTCGGCCGGCTGGCGACCACGCCGACGGCGCGGCTGCTGGCCCGCCCCGAGCGGCCGGCGGCGGAGACCCCGACGGGCCGGGGCCTGCCGCCGCGTACCGTCAACAGGTTCCTGCGGCCCCTGCTGTCGGCGCTGCTGGGCGACCCGGATCTGAGCAGTACGTCCAGCCGGGCCGCCGACCTCGCGCTGCGCGGGTTCGCGCGGGGCCGGCTGTGCGTGCCGGCGGGCGGCGCCGTGACGCTGCCCGAGCGGCTGGCGGCGGCACTGCCGCCCGGCACGGTGCAGACCGGCGTCCACGTGAAGGACGCGTCCATCAACCGGGTCGTCACCGCCGAGCACGGTGAACTGGCGTGCCGGGCCCTGGTCGTGGCCACGGGCGCGCGCGCCGCCGCCGAGCTGCTGCCGGGGCTGCGTGTGCCCGGCTTCCACCCGATGACCGTGCTGCACCACACGGCGCCCGCGCCGCCCTCGGCCGACCCGGTGCTCCTGCTGGACGCCGACCGCACCGGCCCCGTCTCGTACACGGCCGTGATGAGCGCGGTGGACCCGTCGCGCGCCCCGCAGGGCCGGGTGCTGGTCAGCTCGACGGTGCTGGGCCCGCCGCCGGACGACCTGCACGCGCGCGTGCGCGGCCAGCTGGCCGGGCTGTACGGCACGGGGACCGGGGACTGGGAGCTGCTGGCCGTCCACCACGACCCGGAGGCGGTGCCGTCCATGCCGGTGCCGCACGATCTGCGCCGCCCGGTACGGCTGCTGGCCGGCCTGTACGTGTGCGGCGACCACCGGGACACGAGCACCGTGCAGGGCGCCCTCTTCTCGGGCCGCCGCGCCGCCCACGCGGTGCTGGGGGACCTCGGGGTCGCGGCGGGGCACCGGGACGACGCCGAGGCCCCGGACGCGCCGGAGGGGCGCCGGGCGGCGGCCTGAGGGCCGTGGCCGGAGGCGTCGGTCAGAGGCCGATGGCTCCCACCCGGTCGCGGTAGGCGCGTACCGCCGTCGCGTCCCGGTAGGGCTCCAGGCGGCGCTCGAAGTCGCGTACGTACTCGACGGCGCGCGCCGAGCGGATCTCCGACGCCTGTTGCGCCGCCTCCGCCCCGAGGGCGCACGCCTGGTCCAGTTCGCCCAGGCCGAGGCGGGCGGAGGCCAGCACGACGCGGCAGAAGAGGCGGCTGCGGGCGAAACCGGGGGCGCGCAGCTGGAGCGAGCGCTCGGCGTGCTGGACGGCGGCCCGGTACTGCTGGAGGTCCCGGTGGCAGTGGGCGGTGTCGTCGGCGAGTTCGGCCTCGTCGAAGAAGCGCGCCCAGTACGGCACGTCGTCGCCGGGCCGGGCCGCGTCGAGCGCGCGCTCGGCCCTGATGAGCGCGGCGGCGCTCGCCCGGACCTCGCCGAGCAGGGCGTGCCCGCGCGCCTCGACGGAGTGCAGGAGCGCCTGGACGACGGGCGGCGCGGCGGAGCCGACGCCCTGCTGGGCGACGCGCGCCAGCTGTACGGCTTCGCGCCCGTGGCCGAGGTGGACGGCCTGGCGGCTCATGGTGATCAGGACGTACGCGCCGTAGGCCCGGTCCCCGGCGGCCTGGGCGAGCCGCAGCGCCTGCACGAAGTACCGCTGGGCGAGGCCGTGCGCGGCGATGTCGTACGACGTCCAGCCGGCCAGCCGGGTCAGGTCGGCGGCGGCGGCGAACAGCCGGCGTCCGACGGTCTCGCCGTAGACGCCGCGCAGCATGGGTTCGGCCTCGTGCTCCAGGTAGCGGACGAGGGCCTGGCGGGCGTGGCCGCCGCCGTACGCGTGGTCGAGGGCGCGGAAGAGCTCGCCGACGGAGCGCAGGGCGGCGATGTCGCCGCCGGTGACCCGCTGGCCGGGCGCGCGGTCGGTGGTGCGCTGGCGGGGCACGGAGGCGCGCCCCTGGGCCGGGACGCGCGGTTCGGGTGCGGGCTCGCCGCGGCCCACGCGCTCGTCGGCGCGCCCGATGAGCCAGTCCCGGCTGGGGACGACGAGGCCGGCGGGGGTGAAGGCGATCTTGCGGAGTTCGGCGTGGCTGCCGGAGTCCTTGCGCCACAGTCCGCTGACGATGTCGATCGCCTCTTCGGGGGTGGCGGCGAACTCCAGCCCCGCGTACACCGGTGCGCAGGCGTCCAGGCCCAGGTCCTGGGCGGAGAGCCGGCGCCCCAGGCGGCGGGTGAAGACCTCGGCGATCAGGGCGGGTGTGGTGCCGCGCGGCTGCTGCCCGCGCAGCCAGCGGGTGACCGAGGTCTTGTCGTACCGCAGGTCGAGGCCGTGTTCCAGCCCGAGCTGGTCGACGCGTCTGGCGAGGCCGGCGTTGGAGAACCCGGCTTCGGCGATGAGGGCGGCGAGTTGGCGGTTGGGGGTGCGCTGCGGGGGGCGATCCGTCATCAGGTGTGCGGTCTCCTGCCTTGCCTTCCGGGCCGGGGTGCGGACCCCCTTGGAACGGCGCGAATTTAACCGGCGACGACGTCCGTACCGCCACCTTCGCCCCACATTCATCCGATCGTGTGAGGATTGGGCGGGCGCTGACGGTTACGACCTGCCCGACCGTGGCCGCGGGTGCCGCCGTACAGTGGCGAGGGCGCGATGCGCACACGAGAGGGAGGCGTCTGCCGTGAGTCAGCTGCGATTCGTCCGTCTGGGGTTCGGCGAGGAAGCCGTCGAGTACCGGGAGGCGTGGGACAAGCAGCGCGAGGTCCACGCCGCTCGCTTCGCGGACGAGATCCCGGACACCTGCCTGCTCCTGGAGCACCCGCCCGTCTACACGGCGGGACGGCGCACGGCCGACAACGAGCGCCCGCTGGACGGGACGCCGGTCGTCGACGTGGACCGCGGCGGCAAGATCACCTGGCACGGCCCCGGCCAGCTCGTCGGCTACCCGATCATGAAGCTGCCGCGGCCGGTGGACGTGGTGGCGCACGTGCGCCGGCTGGAGGAGGCGCTGATCCGCACGGCGGCGGAGTTCGGCGTGGAGACGACCCGGGTGGAGGGCCGCAGCGGGGTGTGGGTGCTCGGCGACCCGGTGGAGCAGCGCCCGGCGCTCGGCGGCCTCTCGCTGGACTTCGACCCGCGGCTGCGGGACGAGGAGTTCGACCCCCGGCTGAACGGGCCGGAGTACGCCCCGTCCAACGCGGGCCAGCGCCGCGAGGACCGCAAGCTGGCGGCGATCGGCATCCGCGTCGCCAAGGGCGTCACGATGCACGGCTTCGCGCTCAACGTGAACCCGGACAACAAGTGGTTCGACCGGATCGTGCCGTGCGGCATCCGCGACGCGGGCGTGACCTCGCTGGCGGAGGAGCTCGGCCGGGACGTGACCATCGCCGACGTCCTGCCCGTCGCGGAGAAGCACCTGCGCGATGTGCTGGAGAACGCGGACCTCAAGCCGCGCGAGACCGAGCGGGCGGCCGGGCGGGCAGTCGCCTAGGGAATGCCCTGCTCTGGCCACAGGTTGGCCAGGCGTAAACAAAGCCACACTTTTATCGGGCGTACCCTGGGGTTCGCCGAGGAATCGAAGCCGTAGGAGCCAGCCGTGTCCGCAGTCACTCCCGACGGACGCAAGATGCTGCGCCTGGAGGTCCGGAACAGCCAGACCCCCATCGAGCGCAAGCCCGAGTGGATCAAGACCCGGGCGAAGATGGGCCCCGAGTACAACCAGCTCCAGAAGCTCGTGAAGAGCGAGGGCCTGCACACCGTCTGCCAGGAGGCGGGCTGTCCCAACATCTTCGAGTGCTGGGAGGACCGCGAGGCGACCTTCCTCATCGGCGGTGACCAGTGCACCCGGCGGTGCGACTTCTGCCAGATCGACACGGGCAAGCCGCAGGCGCTGGACCGTGACGAGCCGCGCCGCGTCGGCGAGTCCGTCGTCGCGATGGACCTGAACTACGCCACCATCACCGGCGTCGCGCGCGACGACCTGGAGGACGGCGGCGCCTGGCTGTACGCGGAGACCGTGCGGCAGATCCACGCCATGACGGCCGGCCGCGAGGGCGGCCACACCAAGGTGGAGCTGCTCATCCCCGACTTCAACGCCGTACCCGAGCAGCTGGCCGAGGTCTTCTCCGCCCGCCCCGAGGTGCTGGCGCACAACGTCGAGACCGTGCCGCGGATCTTCAAGCGCATCCGCCCCGGCTTCCGTTACGAGCGCTCCCTGAAGGTGATCACGGAGGCGCGCGCCGCCGGTCTGGTCACCAAGTCGAACCTGATCCTCGGCATGGGCGAGACCCGTGAGGAGGTCAGCGAGGCGCTGCAGCACCTGCACGACGCGGGATGCGAGCTCATCACGATCACGCAGTACCTGCGGCCGTCGGTGCGCCACCACCCGGTGGAGCGGTGGGTGAAGCCCCAGGAGTTCGTGGAGCTGAAGGAGGAGGCCGACGAGATCGGCTTCTCCGGTGTGATGTCGGGCCCGCTGGTGCGTTCCTCGTACCGCGCCGGCCGCCTCTTCCAGCAGGCGATGGAGCGGCGCGGCCAGGCGGCGGCCTGACGGCCGCGCGCGTGTGAATCCGAGCACAAGCTCTTACCGGCCAGTAGTGGCCGATCGGACGCGGCCCGTACGTCCCCCCCCGCAGGTCAGCGGGGTCGTACGGGCCGCGCCCGCGTCCGGCGCCGGGCGCCGGCGATTCACCGGTGTTTGACCGGCCGGTCATGCCTTGGTAACACCGTTCTGTGATGCTGTTCCTACGCACCGCACACACGCTCCCGACGCACCCGCTCCGAGGGGGGACCCGCCCGATGGCTCACCAGGTACGTCAGGTCCGCGCCGTACACGACGTCCACCAGGTACGGGACGCGCACGAGGTGCGCGCCCACGCGTTCCCGTCGGTCACCGACGCCCTGCGCACCCTGGAGGGCCTGCTGCTCGGCGCGGGGCAGCGCACCGCCCGCCGCAACGCGTGGACGTCGGTGCTGGAGGACCGGCGCCGGGCCAGGGACCGGGTCGAGGCGCAGCACGTACTGGAGGCCGTGGCGGGGCGCACTTCCTCGGCCACGTAAACTTCACAGCATGGCGAGGAAGGCACACACGGACGGCGCTGACGCCGCCGAGAACCCCGGGCGACTGAAGCAGATCGCCCTGACGTACAAGATGACCCGAAAGGCCGATCCGAAGGTCGGTCTTGTCGTCGCGGGCGTGGGGATCGTCGTCTTCGGCGCTCTCCTCGCGATCGGCTTCCTGATCGGTCACCCCATCTACCTGGGCATTCTCGGCTTCGTGCTGGCCTTCCTGGCGATGGCGATCGTCTTCGGGCGCCGGGCCGAGCGGGCCGCCTTCGGGCAGATGGAGGGCCAGCCGGGCGCGGCGGCCGCAGTCCTGCAGAACGTGGGCCGCGGCTGGTCGACCACCCCGGCGGTGGCCATGAACCGCAACCAGGACGTCGTCCACCGCGCGGTCGGCAAGGCCGGCATCGTGCTCGTGGGCGAGGGCAACCCGAATCGGCTCAGGACGCTGCTGGCGGCCGAGAAGAAGCGGATGGCCCGGATCGTCGTGGACGTCCCGGTGCACGACGTCATCGTCGGCACCGGCGAGGGTCAGGTGCCGCTGAAGAAGCTGCGCGTGACGCTGCTCAAGCTGCCGCGGGTGCTCACGGGCCCGCAGGTGACGCAGGCCAACGACCGGCTGCGGGCCATGGGTGACCTGATGAGCAACATGCCGCTGCCGAAGGGACCGATGCCGAAGGGCATGCGGATGCCGCGCGGCGGCCGGATGCGCTAGGCGTACGCACACGAACGTACGGATACGAAGAGGGGCGCCCCGCGATGTGCGGGGCGCCCCTCTTTGCCGTAGCCGTGTCCGGCGTTCCCTTGTCCGGCGTGCCGGTATCGGCGTTTCCGTATCGGCGCTCCGGTATCGGCGCTCCCGTTCAGACGCGCACCTGGACGGCCCGCGAGAGGCGGTCGTGCAGCCCGCGGCCGTCCCGGTCCCAGATCAGCGCGGGTACGGCGAGGCAGAGCAGCGCGCTGCGCACGACGACCCGGACGGGGCCGAGACGCTCGCCGTCGACGGAGATGACGCGCAGCCCGAAGAGCCGCTTACCGGGCGTGCTGCCGATCGTGCCGACGGTGAGCACGCTCAGGACGAGCAGGACGACGACCGCCCAGTTCCCGGCGGCCGTCTGGTCACCGCGCGCGATCAGCCCGTATGCGATCACCACGCACAGCGTCCAGTCGACGAAGAGGGCTCCGAATCGCCGCCCGAGCGGGGCGATGGAGCCCGGCCCCTCCTGCGGCAGACCCAGCCGTTCGCCCCGGTAGCCGAAGTCGGCGCCCATGTCCTCGGCCGCCGCGCGCGGCCCGGAGAGCCACGATCCGATTGCTTGCCTGTTGTCCACCCGTCCACGGTACTGCGCCCGCTTTCGATCACTTCGGCCCGGGTCCTTGCCCGAACACCCTCCCGCCAGCTGGTTAACTTGCGCGAAACAAATGGGTCATGCCTGAGAAATCCCGTGTCCCTAGGGTCAGAACCAGCGTGTGCCACCGCACTGGCCGCACGACCGAGCTACAACCCCGCCCCTCCCTGGGTGGGAGTAGGAGGAGTTGGATGTTCCAGAACGCCGACGAAGCCAAGAAGTTCATCAAGGACAACGACATCAAGATGGTCGACGTCCGGTTCTGCGACCTTCCCGGCGTGATGCAGCACTTCACGATCCCGGCGACGGCGTTCGACCCGGCCGAGGAGCTCGCCTTCGACGGCTCGTCGATCCGTGGCTTCCAGGCCATCCACGAGTCGGACATGGCCCTGCGCGCCGACCTGTCGACCGCGCGGGTGGACCCCTTCCGCCGTGACAAGACGCTGAACATCAACTTCTTCATCCACGACCCGATCACGGGCGAGCAGTACAGCCGCGACCCGCGCAACATCGCCAAGAAGGCCGAGGCCTACCTCGCCTCCACCGGCATCGCGGACACCGCGTTCTTCGGCCCGGAGGCCGAGTTCTACGTCTTCGACTCGGTGCGGTTCGAGACGTCCGCGAACCAGGGCTTCTACCACATCGACTCCGAGGCCGGCGCCTGGAACACCGGTGCCCTCGAGGACAACCGCGGCTACAAGGTCCGCTACAAGGGCGGTTACTTCCCGGCCCCGCCGGTCGACCACTTCGCCGACCTCCGTGCCGAGATCTCCCTGGAGCTGGAGAAGTCCGGCCTCCAGGTCGAGCGCCAGCACCACGAGGTGGGCACCGCCGGCCAGGCCGAGATCAACTACAAGTTCAACACGCTGCTGGCCGCCGCCGACGACCTGATGCTCTTCAAGTACATCGTGAAGAACGTCGCCTGGCGCAACGGCAAGACCGCGACCTTCATGCCGAAGCCGATCTTCGGCGACAACGGCTCGGGCATGCACGTCCACCAGTCCCTGTGGCAGGGCGGCGAGCCGCTCTTCTACGACGAGCAGGGCTACGCCGGCCTCTCGGACACCGCCCGCTACTACATCGGCGGCATCCTGAAGCACGCCCCGTCGCTGCTGGCCTTCACCAACCCGACGGTGAACTCCTACCACCGCCTGGTCCCCGGCTTCGAGGCCCCGGTGAACCTGGTCTACTCGCAGCGCAACCGCTCCGCCGCGATGCGCATCCCGATCACGGGTTCGAACCCGAAGGCCAAGCGCGTCGAGTTCCGCGCCCCGGACCCGTCGTCCAACCCGTACCTCGCCTTCTCGGCCCTGCTCCTGGCCGGCCTCGACGGCATCAAGAACAAGATCGAGCCGGCCGAGCCGATCGACAAGGACCTCTACGAGCTCGCCCCCGAGGAGCACGCGGGCGTCCCGCAGGTCCCGACCGACCTCGCCTCCGTCCTGAACGCCCTGGAGGAGGACAACGAGTACCTCCAGGCGGGCGGCGTCTTCACGTCGGACCTGATCGAGACGTGGATCGACTACAAGCGCACGAAGGAAATCGCGCCGATCCAGCTGCGTCCGCACCCGCACGAGTTCGAGCTGTACTTCGACATCTAAGAAGCGGCGCCTCCGACGCAGGTCGCACCGGTGAGGCCCGCCATCCCCGCAGGGATGGCGGGCCTCGCCCGTTCCGGCGCGGGCGAGGCCCGGGGCGCCGTGTCCGCGGCGGGCTACGCGGACAGCTCGCGTTCCAGGGGGGTGCGGAAGCGGGGGGTGACGCGGGTGCCGTTCAGCCAGGTGTGGAGGCGGGATGCCTCCGCTTCGATGGCCGTCGTCGCCTCGTCGCCGGGGGCGTCGGTCAGGAGGCGCCAGATCAGTTCGCCGTCGGGGCGTTGGGCCCAGGCGCCGATGACGCGGCCGTCCCACCAGAGGGTGGGGCCGATGTTGCCGCTGCGGTCGAAGAGGGCGGGGCGGTGGGCGGGGTCGACGTACCAGTCGCGGTGCTGCCAGCCCATGGGGGTGGGGTCGAGGGCCGGGAGGAACGCCGCCCACGGGCCGGGCGGCTCGGTGGGGGTGGTGTCGTCGGGGAGGACGTGGCCGGTGGCGCCGTCGTCGAGGTCCACGGGGACGGCCCGGACGGCCTTGAGGGCTCCGCGTACGTCGGTGATCTTCCAGCCCGTCCACCAGGCCAGGTCCGCCTCGGTCGCCGGGCCGTGGGTGGCGAGCCAGTGGCGGGTGAGTGTGGCCCGGGCCTCGGCGGGCGGGAGGTCGGGCAGCGCGGGCGCGATCGCCCAGCGGAACCGGCTGGACGTCCAGGAGCCGAGCGGGCGGCCCCGGACGACGCGGCCCTCGGTGCCGAGCAGACGCAGCAACCGGGACGAGACGGACTGGACCGTTTCGTAGCTGGTGCCGGGGCCGTACACGAACTGTTCGCGCAACCGCGGCTCATCCGCGGTGAGTTCGGTGGCCGTGGCCTCGCCGCGGCGGGCGAGGGCTTCGAGGGTGGACCTCTCGACGTCCGCCAGCCACCGCTCGTCGAGGGAGCTGCCGGCCTTCAGCTGCTTGAGCAGCGTGGCTCGTTCGCGGGCGGCGACGGCGTCGGTGGTGGAGGCCTGTACGACCGGGGCCAGGGCGGCGGGGATCACGAAGACCGTGTGGCGCATGCCGTGCATACGGATCAGGGTGCGGTCCTCGTACAGCGCCCGTTCCATGGCCGCCACCGGGCCTGCCGGGTCGGTGAGGCGGGCGCCGGCGGCGAGGTGGACCGTGGCCGGGTCGGTGCCGTGCAGGGCCGTCAGCGAGGCCGCGATCTCCTCGACCGTCGCCGCACGGGCCGCGGGTGCGAGGTGGTGGCGTACGGCGAGGCGGCGTCTGCGCTCTTCGGTGGTCATACGGGGCCGGGCAAGGGTCATGGCGTAGAACGTAGCCATGGAAACGGTCGGTTGTGACGATGAGCGGATCAGCTATGTGCTGCGGGGCTCCGGCGGGGCGGCGGGCCCGACCGTGGTGGTCATGCACGGGGCCGGCGGCGCGAGCAAGGAACGGCTGCTGCCGGTGGTGGAGGAGTTCGCGCGGCGGGGCTGCCGGGCGGTCGCGCTGGACTTCTCCGGGCACGGGGACAGCAGCGGTGAGCTGAGGGAGTCGAGCCTGGAGCGGCGGTTCGCACAGGCGCGCGCCGTGATCGACCGGGTGGCGGCGGACGGCGACGAGCTGGTGCTGGTCGGTTTCAGCATGGCGGGGCAGACGGTCGCCGATCTGACGCGTCACTACGGTGCGCGGGTTGCCGCCGTCGGGCTGTGCGCGCCCGCCGTGTACGCGGCGGAGGCCTGGGGAGTCCGGTTCGGTGACGGGTTCACGGAGATCATCCGCCGGGACGGGAGCTGGCGGACGTCGGGGGCGCTGAAGGCCTTCGAGGAGTTCGAGGGGGCGGCGGTCCTCGTCGTGCCCGGGACGGACCAGGTGATTCCGGCGGCTGTCACGGAGGCGGTCGAGGAGGCGTTTTCCGCTCGGTCACGCTACCGGCGGCTGGACCTGGAGCGGGCCGACCACGGGCTGGCGACGTGGTTCGCCCGCGAGGCGGAGGCCCGGCGGCGGTTCGCCGACGCCGTACTGGAGCGGCCGAGAACGCCCGCCTGGGTGGAGAAGTCACTGCCGGACGTTGAGCGGGTACGGCCGGTGCGGTGGCTGCGCGGCGGCTGGACCTCGCAGATGCGCCTGCTGCGCGCGGAGGCGCCGGGCGGGGAACGGGACCTGGTGCTGCGGTCCTTCGTCAAGCCCTTCTACCGGAGGCACGCACCGGGGTTGCTCGCGCGGGAGGCCGAAGTCCTGGCGCTGCTGGCGGGTACGGGCATCCCGGTCCCGCAGTGCGTGGCCGTCGACCCCGCCGGTGAGTACTGCGACGCGCCGTCGCTGCTGATGACGCGTCTGCCCGGCACCGTCCGCGTCGACGAGGGCGACCTCGACCGGCGCGTCGAGCTGCTGGCCCGGCAGTTGGCGCGCGTCCACGCCGTCGAGGTGCCGGAGGGCGCGCGGCCGCGCCCCTACCAGGCGTGGACGTCCCCGGATCGGGTCCGGCTGCCGGATTCCACGGACCGGCCGGGGCTGTGGGCGCGGGCGGTGGAGGTGATCGGGCGGGAGGCGCCCGCGTACGACGGTCGCTTCCTGCACCGGGACTTCCATCCGGGCAACGTCCTGTTCACCGGCTCGGGCGGCGCGCTGCGGGTGAGCGGGGTCGTCGACTGGGTGGAGACGTCCTGGGGTCCGGCCGACCTCGATGTGGCGCACTGTTCGACGGCGTTGGTGCTGCTGTACGGGGTGGAGTGCGGGCTGCGGTTCGCCGAGCGGTACGTCGCCCACGGCGGCGTCCTGTCCGGGGACCCGGACGCCCGGCTGTACTGGCGTCTCCTGGACGCGCTGGCGTTCGCGCCGGACGCGGGCAAGATGGCCCGGCCCTGGCGGGCGCTGGGCCGTACGGACCTGACCCCGGGACTGATGACGGCCCGTCTGGAGGCGTACCTTGGGGCGCTGCTGGGCCGGCCGGAGTAGGACGGGTGCCCGCCGCCCCGGGTGAGGGCGGCGGGCACCGGCCTGGATGTCAGCGGCCCCGGCGGATCAGGGTGCGCACCATGCGGCAGGTGGTGTCGGACGGCGGGTGCACGCCCACGCGCGCCGCCGTGCTCCGTATCGTGTCGTCGTCGGCCTTGGACGGGTGGTAGACGCCCGAGTCGAGCAGGGCGATGGCCAGCCGCATGGCCTTGAGGCGGCGGTTGTGGGAGACGTACCACTCGCGGGGCCGACCCGCCGGCAGTGGCTTCTTCTGAAGGGGCTTCCAGGGTTCGAGGGGCAGTGTCCGGACCGCGGCGACAGCCATCGGCGACCTCCTGGTACGCGGTGTGGGGGCCCTCCCCCGGGCCCTCACTGACTCCTTCGATTTTACCGGCGACCACTGACAATCGGCCCTGGCCGGCCGGGGTTTCCGGGGACTGCGGCGGTACGGTGACGGCATGGAGATCTGGATCAATCCCGCCTGTTCCAAGTGCCGTGGCGCCCTGAAGCTGCTCGACGAGGAGGGCACGGACTACACCGTCCGCCGCTACCTGGAGGACGTGCCGTCCGCGGACGAGATCCGCGACGTACTGACGCGGCTGGGGCTGGAGCCGTGGGACATCACCCGCACCCAGGAGGCCGCCGCCAAGGAGCTCGGCCTGAAGGACTGGCCGCGCGAGGCCGGTGCGCGCGAGCGCTGGATCACGGCGCTGGCGGAGCACCCGAAGCTGATCCAGCGTCCGATCATCACGGCCGACGACGGTACGGCGGTGGTGGCCCGGACGGACGAAGCGGTACGGGACGCGCTCGGCCGCTCCTGACCGGAAGTCCGCCATGCGCGGCCCGGGTTGAGCAGAACCGGCTTGCTACTCGTACGTAGGGGCACACACGGAACCGATCCGGCCGCCGTCCCCCCGCGGCCGGGGACAGGAGCCCCCCACGTGTCACGCAAGAGGACGCTCAGCGGGAAGAAGAAGCTGGCCCTGCTCGTCGGCGCGGTCGCGCTGGCCGGCGGTACGGCAGTGGTGATGACCGGGACCAGTCAGGCGTCGGTCGCCTGCGACGGGCTGGCCACCGCGCTGGGCAACAACGAGAAGTTCATCGCCGGGCAGCGCGCCAACCCCGACGCGCAGTCGGAGGCGCGGATCGCCAACCGGCTGGCGGTGATCGAGCAGATCAAGCGCCAGCAGGCCGCCGCCGGGTGTGAGGTCGGGCAGGGCGGCGGCGCGGGCGACGCCCAGGCGGGCGGCCGGGCCCCCGGCGCGGGCGCGGGTGCGGGTGCGGGTGCGGACCAGGCGGCGGGCAATGGGCAGGACGCGGAGAACGGCCAGGGCCAGAACAACGGCAACGGCAACGGCAACGGCAACGGCAACGGCAACGGCAACGGCAACGGGCAGGGTACCGAACAGGGTCAGGACGCCGGAAACGGCAACGGCAACGGTCAAGGCGCCGGTAACGGGCAGGACGCCGCCACCGGGCAGGCCGGCGGTGAAGTCGTCTGCGCCGGGTCGACCGTCACCCTCTCCGGTGAGGGCGGCGCCCCCGCGGCCTCCAGCAACCAGTTCCCGGTCGGTACCAAGCTCAAGGTGACGAACCTGGACAACAGCAAGTCCACCACCGTCGAGGTCACGTCCGTCTCCGGAAGCTGCGCCCTGCTCAACAACGCCGCCTTCGAGCAGGTCCGTGAGCCCGGGAAGTTCCTGATCCGCAAGGCCCGCATCGAGCGGGTCGGCTGACGGCCCGGTCGGCCACCCCGGAAACAGGATGCGCGGCTCAGTCGGCGAGCCGCGCCTCCGCCTCCGTCCGCCCCTGCGCCTCCGCCCGCTCCTCTACCTCCGCCAGGAGCTCCGTCAGCCGCGCCCCGAACCGTACGTCGCAGGCGTGCGGCACCCCGTGGCGTACGGACTCCAGCAGCGCGTCCACGGCCGCCCCGAAGGCCCCCACCGCGTCCGCCCACGACGGCATCGCCGCCCGCCCGTGGTCGCCGTAGAGCGCGATACCCGCCTCCGCCGCCCGCACCGGCGCGCCCAGGCTCAGGGTCACCGTGCTGTCCGCCCCCGAGGTGTGCCGGAGCACCAGGTGCCGGGCGTCCCCCGGCCCCGCCACGGCCGACGCCACCTCCGTCACGTCGCCCAGCACCGGCAGCAGCACCGACAGCACGTGCGGGCCCACGTCCCACAGCGCGCCCCGCTCCCGGCGCCAGGGGGAGGCGGCGTACGCGCTCGTCGAGCCGGGCGAGAAGAGCGCGCCCAGCCAGTGCGCCTGCGCCAGGTACCAGCCGCCGCGCGCCGCCTGCTCCTCGATCCAGGGCGCGGTGTCCGCCGCGAACCGCAGCGTGCAGAAGACGACCGACGCCACCCCCGCCTTCTCGGCGGCCCGCGCCACCTCGGCCGCGTCGGTCACGCTCGTCGCGACGGGCTTGTCGAGCAGCAGATGGCAGCCGGCCGCCGCGGCCCGCGCGGCGAGCGGCGCCTGGACGTCCGGCGGCAGGGCGAGGGCGACCGCGTCGCTCGCCGCGAACAGCGCGTCCACGTCGTCGAACGCCCGCGTGCCGTGGGCGGCGGCGAGCGCGGCTGCGGCCTCGGGGCGTCTGCCCCACACCCCGCTGAACTCGACGCCGGGGTGGGCGGCGAGGGCGGGGGCGTGCGTGCGGGCGGCCCAGGGGCCGGTGCCGAGGAGTCCGATGCGCGGTGTGCTGCTCATGCCCGCCAGTCTGCCCTCCGTACGACAATCATGCCGGTCAGGCGGGTGCGCGGCCCGTATACGACCGCGGCGGCCTCCAGGCGCGCCGCGCGGGGAGCCGTACCCGCGGGCTGTCCATGATGTGGGACGACGGCGAGTGTTCCGGATCACCTCCGGCCGTCCGCACCGCCGCACAGCTGGTGGGGAAAACCCAGGAAACCTGAGTAACACGAGGTTCACAAACGGGCAACGGTCGGGAAATCCGGCATTGCGAAGCTGCGCCCCATACCGCTGCACCCGCAAAGGATGAGGCCCCCCGTGAGCATCAAGGCTGAGTACATCTGGATCGACGGCACCGAGCCGACCGCCAAACTTCGTTCGAAGACGAAGATACTGGCGCAGGCCGTCGCCGGCGTCGCCGAGCTGCCCATCTGGGGCTTCGACGGGTCCAGCACGAACCAGGCCGAGGGCCACGCCTCCGACCGGGTCCTGAAGCCGGTCTTCACCTGCCCGGACCCGATCCGCGGCGGGGACGACATCCTCGTCCTGTGCGAGGTCCTGAACACGGACATGACCCCGCACTCGTCCAACACCCGTGCGGCGCTGGCCGAGGTCGCGGAGCGGTACGCCGCCCAGGAGCCGATCTTCGGCATCGAGCAGGAGTACACCTTCTTCGACGGCGAGCGCCCGCTCGGCTTCCCGGCCGGCGGCTTCCCCGCCCCGCAGGGCGGTTACTACTGCGGTGTCGGCGCCGACGAGATCTTCGGCCGTGACGTCGTCGAGGCGCACCTGGAGAACTGCCTGAAGGCGGGCCTGGGCATCTCCGGCATCAACGCCGAGGTCATGCCGGGCCAGTGGGAGTTCCAGGTCGGCCCGCTGGCGCCGCTGGAGGTCTCCGACCAGCTGTGGGTGGCCCGCTGGCTGCTCTACCGCACCGCCGAGGACTTCAACGTCTCCGCCACCCTCGACCCCAAGCCGGTCAAGGGCGACTGGAACGGCGCGGGCGCGCACACCAACTTCTCGACGAAGGCGATGCGCGAGGGCTACGACGCGATCATCACCGCGTGCGAGTCGCTCGGCGAGGGCTCCAAGCCGATGGACCACGTCAAGAACTACGGCGCGGGCATCGACGACCGTCTGACCGGTCTGCACGAGACCGCCCCGTGGAACGAGTACAGCTACGGCGTCTCCGACCGCGGCGCCTCCGTCCGCATCCCGTGGCAGGTCGAGAAGGACGGCAAGGGCTACATCGAGGACCGCCGTCCGAACGCCAACGTCGACCCGTACGTGGTGACGCGCCTGCTGGTGGACACCTGCTGCGAGGCCCTGGAGAAGGCCGGCCAGGTCTGATCCACGGGCACGGCGTACGGGGGGCGTACCCACACCGTACGCACGCCGGGAGGGCGCCCGCCGGGACCGGCGGGCGCCCTCTCGCACGACCGCACTACACTCTGCCGGGTCCTTCCCCCGTTCGTACGAAGAGGCCCCCGCATGACGCAGCCGCTGACGTCGGCATCCAGCGGCACCGCACACGTGCCCCGGCCGCGGCGGCCGGTGCCGGGGGACGGGCCGGCGCCACGGCTCGACTCGCTGACCGGTCTGCGATGGTGGGCGGCTTTCGCGGTGTTCGCGCACCATATGACGAACCTGGCGCCGCTGCCCGTCTACGAGTTCCTCTCGTACGGCACCTACGGCGTCACCCTCTTCTTCGTCCTGTCCGGGTTCGTCCTCACCTGGTCGGCCCGGCCCGGCGTCACGGCACCGACCTTCTACTGGCGGCGCCTCGCACGGATCCATCCGTCGCACCTCGTCGCGCTGCTGGCCGCCCTCCCGGTCTTCTACAGCCTCCACCCCGAGCCCGCCGACTGGTGGGTGAAACCGTTCAGCGCCGGCATCCTGCTGCTGTCGGTGGTGCTGCTCCAGGGCTGGTCGCTCGACCCGGTCGTCACCTTCTCCGGCAACCCGGCGGCGTGGACGCTGACGTGCGAGTACTTCTTCTACGCCCTGCACCCCGCGCTGCACCGGCTGTTCGGCCGGGTCCGGGCGCGCGGGGCGCTGGCGCTGACGGTGCTCGCCTTCGCCGCCGCGCTGCTCCACCGGACGGCCGCCTGGGCGTGGCCCGCCTCCTGGCTCGCGGACGTGCCGTATCCGGTCGTACGGCTCAGCGAGTTCGTCATCGGCATCGGCATCGCGCGCGCCATGCTCACGGGGTGGCGGGTGCGCGTGCGGCCGCTCTGGTGCTACCTGGGCGCGGGGGCGCTCGTCGGGTGGCTGGTGATGAGCGAGGGCCGCTCGTTCGACAGCGCGGCCGTGGAGTTCGTCGCGGACGTCGTGCGGGTCGCCAAGGCGGAGTGGATCATCGTCGCGTGCGCGGCGATGATCGCGGCGGTGGCGTGGAGCGATGTCGTGGGCCGGCGTTCGCTGCTGCGCGGGCGGGCACTCGTCCGGCTCGGTGAGTGGTCGTTCGCCTTCTACCTGGTGCACGCCACCTTCATCTACGCGCTGCGGGACGTCCACGGCCGTCAGCCGGTGGGCTGGTCGAACCTGCTGTGGTACGGGGCGCTGCTGCTGGTCTCGCTGGTCGCCGCCGCGGCGCTGCACCATCTGGTGGAGCGTCCGGCCGAGCGCCGGCTGCGCACATGGTGGGACAAGCGGGCGACGTCACGCGCCACTTCTGCTTGAATGGGGGCATGGACAGCCTTCGGAACATCGCGCCGGGTCGCAGTGACCTCGAGCCGTTCTGGCCGTCCCGTCAGCACCACGACTTCGACCGGGTGTGTTGCCGCGTGAGGAACGCGCCGGCCCTCTAAAGCCCTCGGCACCTTCGTGTCCGGGCCTTCGGCCGTCGCGCACAGGCGTTCTCCGTCCCTCCGCGCGAAAGAGCTGACTCATCATGGCCAACACCCGTACCGTCTCCGCCGCGACCACCACTCCCCCGCCCCTCGGCCGGCACCGGCTGCGTGCCGTCGGCCGGGACGAGGTCGTCGACGTCACCCGGTTGCTGCCGCCGGGCGCGACCTGGCTGCCCGCTCCGGCGCACACCGTGCCCACGCTGCCCGGGCAGCCCCCGATGATCGGGTACCTCCTCCTCGTACCGGCCGAGCAGCAGGAGACCGGCGCCGTGGCCGTGGCGCCCGCCACCGCCGGCGAGGGCCCCGTGACGATCGACACCACCCGGCGCACCGCCCAGGTGGACGGGCGGCAGCTGGAGCTGACGTACCTGGAGTTCGAACTGCTGGCGCACCTGGTCGCGAACCCGCACCGGGTGCACACCCGCGACCAGTTGGTCACCACCGTGTGGGGCTACGGCCACGTCGGCGACGGGCGCACCGTCGACGTCCACGTGGCCCGGCTGCGGCGCAAGCTGGGCGCCGAGCACCGCCACACGATCCGGACCGTGCGGCGGGTCGGCTACACGTACGCGCCCTAGGTGTATTGATCACGATCGTCGCGGACGGCGCTCCGGGCCGCGCGCCGCCGGGCGAGCAGGCCCAGCGTCACGTCCACCGCCAGGAACGCCAGCAGGCTGACGCCCAGCATCGGGACGAACCAGCCCACCAGTGCCGTCGCGGCGGCCACCGGGAGGAGCAGGGCGGCCGGCAGCCTGCGCCAGGCGCCGCGCGGCACCGGGCGGCCGGCGCTCAGCTTCCGTTCCTTCGTGGGCCTGCGCAGCCACCACATGCGGTAGCCCCACACGATGAGCAGGATCAGGCCCAGCATCAGCGCGGCGAGGGCGAGTTGGTTGGGCAGGCCCAGGAAGACGCCCATGTGGGCGTCGATGCCGATACGGGTGAGCTTGGCGAGCAGCGGGTGGTCGTCGAACCGCAGCTCGTCCAGCACCGTGCCGTCGGCCGGGTCGATCGCGACCGCGTCGAGGTGGAGCGGGAACTGCGTGTCGGTCTCCCGGACGACGTATCCGTCGCCCTCGGCCGGGAGGGTCACCGAGATCCGGCCGGCCACCCCGGTGGCGTGGGCGGCCTCGACCGCCCGGTCGATGCCGATGTCGGGGCCCTGCGGGGCCTGCGCGTGGTGGCCGGTGGCGTGGCCCTCGTGGCCGCCGTCCGGGGTCGCGGTGGCCCCGCCGAGGGTGGCGGAGACGGTGGGGGTGGTGGAGCCGAGCCGGGTCCGCAGCACGTCGACGTTCTCGCCGGCGTACCGGGACCAGGTGAGGCCGGTGGCGGAGAGGAGGACGAGTCCGGTCACCGCCCACAGGCCGACGGAGCCGTGCCAGGAGAGGGTGCGGCGACGGGACCCGGGCCCGCGCTCCGGCAGGAACAGGGCGCGCTTCGCGGTCCGCCTGCGGCCCAGCCAGAGCAGCAGGCCACCGAGGGCGACGACCCACATCCAGCTGGCGGCCATCTCGCTGTAGTGGCGGCCGACCTCGCCGAGGTGCAGGTTCGCGTGGAACTCGGAGAGCCAGGCACGCAGCGGAAGGGCGCCCGAACTGCCGTAGCTGGGGAGGTCTCCCCGTACCTCTGCCGTGTAGGGGTCGACGAAGACGGCGAGGGACTTGCCCTCCTCGACCTCGGGGCTGCTCATCAGGACGCGGGTGGTGGCGCCCTCCTCGGGCGACGGCCACACGGCCGTGACGGTGCCCTCCGGGTGGGCCTCGCGGGCGGCGTCGACCTGTGCGGAGAGCGGGAGGACGCGGTCGCCGGCCGGGACCTGGAGCTGGTGGCGGTAGAGGACCTTCTCGGCCTGGAAGGAGAGGGCGTAGAGGAGCCCGCTGACGGCCGCGACGAGGAGGAGCGGGGCTATCAGGAGGCCCGCGTAGAAGTGGATGCGCAGGAGGAGGGGGCGCAGGGCCCCCCATGTCGTGCCGGCCGGAGGGGTGGGGGCCGGGGTCGGTGTGGGGGTGGGTGTGGTCGGTGTGGGGGTGGGTGGTGTGGTGCGGTCGTCAATGGTCATGACTGTCCTGGGAGTCGGCGTTGTCTGCGGCGTACGCGGGTGTTCGCGGCGTACGCAGGGGGAAGCGGCCCCCGGGTCAGACGAGCGTCGCTCCGGGGACCGTGGCGCGGGGTACGGCGGGCGCGGGCGGTCCCCGCCGCGACAGGCTGTGCGCCAGGACGACCCCGTGGTGCCGTCGCGCGGTGCGGGTAGGGGCTCCGCGCGGTGGGCGCGGGGCATCGGGCAGCCGTACGACGGCGAGCAGCAGGCGCAGCGGGGTGAACGCGAGGGCCCCGATGGCCCGGGCGACCCGGAAGAACGCCGCCTCGCCACGGGCGAGCCACAGGGCGCAGACCGCCGCGGCGAGCAGATGGACGGCCACCATGCCGGCGGAGGCCCCGCCGAGGCCGATGGCCGCGAGGGTGGAGGCGCCGTCGGAGGCCGTTGTCTCCGCCATGCCCGCATGGGTGTGGGCATGGGCGGGGGCAGGGGCGGGGGCGGCGGTGTGGTGGTGGTGGCCCGCGCCGAAGGTGACGTGCAGGGTGGCCTGGAGGGTGAGGAGGCCCGTCGCGATGAAGGGCGTCCCTCTGCGGCGGGACGCGGCCAGCCAGGCCGGGGTCGCCGTCGACACGAAGGCGGCGAGCAGCGCGGTCGGCGGAATGCTGTGCGCAGACATGGACGAATGCCCCACTGCGGCCAAAGCCACACACACGACCGCGAACAGTGCGGCCCGCAAGGCGCGCATCGGCGACCGGGGATCCGTCATCGTCCGCACATGGTGCCACCCCGCTGCCCCGGGCGGCAGAGCAGGTGCCCTCCGGGCCTGCTGATCGGTCCGGTTCCGTTCTCCTGGTAGCGGAAAGGCCGGGCCGCGCCCCGGACCTCGGGCACAGTCACCGGATGAGACTTCTGATTCTTGGTGGTACGGAGTTCGCCGGGCGCGCCGTGGCGGACGCGGCTCTCGCCCGGGGCGGGCAGGTGACGGTCTTCCACCGCGGTCGCCATGAGCCGCCCGCCGGGGTGACGTCCCTGCTCGGCGACCGCACCGCGCCCGGCGGGCTCTCCGCCCTGGCGGACGCGCCCGGGTCCTGGGACGTGGTCGTCGACACGTGGGCGGACGCGCCCGTGGCCGTACGGGACGCGGCGCGGCTGCTCGCGGAGCGGGCCGGGCGGTACGTGTACGTCTCCAGCCGGTCGGTGTACGCGTGGCCCCCGGCGGCGGGGCTGGCCGAGGACGGTCCGCTCGTCACGGCGTCCCCGGACGCCACCGATGTGCCGTACGCCGAGGCGAAGCGGGGCGGCGAGCTGGCCGCGGCAGGGAAGTTCGGTGAGGAGCGCACGCTGATGGCCCGCGTGGGCCTGCTCATCGGGCCGGGCGAGAACGTGGGCCGTCTGCCGTGGTGGCTGAACCGGATCGCCCGGGGTGGCCCCGTGCTCGCGCCGGGCCCGCGCGACCTGCCCCTGCAGTACATCGACGCGCGCGACCTGGCGGCGTGGATCCTGGACGCCGCGGAGGCCGGGCTCTCCGGCCCGTACAACCTGGTCTCGCCGCCCGGGCACACGACGATGGGCGACCTGCTGGACGCGTGCGTGCGCGTCACCGGCTCGGACGCCGAACTGCGCTGGACGGAGCCGCGGACGATCCTCGACGCGGGCATCGAGCCCTGGAGCCAGCTGCCCATCTGGACGCCGCCGGGCGAGATGTACGACGCGATGCACCGTGCCGACGTCTCCAAGGCCGTCGCGGCCGGCCTGCGGTGCCGCCCCGCGGCCGAGACGGTCGCCGACACCTGGGCGTGGCTGCGCACGCTCGGCGGGACGGCGCCGCAGCGCGCGGACCGGGCGCGGGTGGGGGTGACCCCGGAGCAGGAGGCGAAGGCGCTGGGCCTCTGACGGGCGGGCCGTGGCGGTGCGGCGGGCGGGCGGCGCGCGGGCGGCGCGGGTGCGCTCCGGGGCCATGAGGGGGTGACGCGGATCCGCCGCCCGGGTGTGACGCGGATCGGCCGCGCGGGTGTGACGCGGATCGGCCGCGCGGGTGTGACGCGGGCGCGGCGGACTTCCCGGGAGGGTTCGCCCGCTTTGCGGACGTAGATTTCTACGAAACCGTACGCACGCTGAACGTGCCGCCCACCGCCTCCGTATGCAACGGAGCGGTTCTCCCCTCCCGGGATTGGAGTTCCATGGGACGCACACGAAAACGCTCAACGCTGGCCAACCGGGCGATCGCCGCCTCGGCTGCCCTGATACTGGGCGGGGGTGGGCTGATTGCGGCCAATTTCTACGCATCCGCGGGTGAAGGCTGGTACAGCCCGCCGCCTCAGCAACAGAACACCCTCAATGCCGGTCAGCAGGTATCGACCATCGACTGCCCCGAGGTCGCCAACGGCCTTCCCCAAGTGCCCGATCAGGCGCGCGGGGAAGTGGACCGTGAACTGGCGAACATGGACAGTCAGATCACCGAGGCCTACCAGCGGTTCGCCGAGCAGAAGCAACGGATTCAGCAGGATCCCCGGTTCGCCGAGAATGCCATTCTCAATCCGTTGAAGGACAAGCGGGTGGCGGCGATCGAGCGGATCACCATCTCCATCGGCCGCAGCGCGGAGCGCCCGCAGGGCCTGGAGAGCATGGCGCCGTGCACCCTGCGCGCGGACGACGCCGACAACCAGAACGGGGACGGTCAGAACGGTCAGAACGGCGGCGGCCAGAACGGCGACAACCAGGGCCAGGGCGATGAGCAGGGCCAGGACCAAGGCCAAGGCCAGGACCAGGGCCAAGGCCAGGGCAACGGCAACGGTCAGGGGCAGGGACAGGCCGGTAACGGTCCCGTCGCCGGTGACTTCGTCGACATCCAGTCCGTCCAGCCCAACGTCCGCAACCCCCGAAAGCTGCGCGGCGCCTCCCGAGGCGTCTTCACCACCGACTGCGGCCGCAACGAGAACGGGAAGTTCAACCCGGACAACGTGATCGTCGCACCGGGCGTGAGCAATGGCGCCCACCATATGCACGACTACGTGGGCAACCAGGCCAATGACGCCTTCGCCAGCGACGACGACCTCGCCCGCGGCCGGACGACCTGCCGCAACCAGGGTGACAAGTCGACGTACTTCTGGCCGGTCCTGCGCCTGCAGAACGGGCAGAACGACAATGACGCCAACGCCGACGGCGGCGGAAAGGACCAGAACGTCGGCGAGATCCAGACACCCGTCCAGGTCACCATGAATTTCGTGGGCAGCCCGGTGTCGAAGGTCACCGCCATGCCGCGCTTCCTGCGGATCATCACCGGGGACGCCAAGGCATTCACCAACGGTGACGCCAACGCGAACGCTTCCTGGAGCTGCACCGGATTCGAGGACCGCCAGCTGAAGGACAAGTACCCGGTCTGTCCCGAGGGAAGTGACGTCGTACGGACATTCAAGTTCCAGAGCTGCTGGGACGGCCAGAACACCGACAGCGCCAATCACCGCACGCATGTCGCCTTCGCGGACGGGAACGGACGCTGCCCCCAGGGCTTCCGGGCCATTCCGCAGCTGGTCCAGCGGATCGTCTACGACGTCCCGGCCGGTACGACCTTCGCCGTGGACTCGTTCCCCGAGCAGCTCCACAAGCCGGTCACCGACCACGGGGATTTCATCAATGTCTTCAACAGCGGCGTGATGAAGCAGATGGTGAACTGCATCAACGGCGGTCGCCGTTGCGCCTGATCACCATCTGACCCATCCCAAGAACCTGCGCGGTCAGCTCCCGTGGTGCCCCGAGTGGGACCCCTCGTCGCCCCCACCGCCACTCCTCCCCGAGTGGTGTGACGAACCGGTCTCCACCGCACCGCCGAGCCGGCCGCGCAGCGCTGTGACCACCTTCTCGTCCCCCGACACGACCCACTTGCGGCCGACGAGGTAGGTGCCGCCGTAGTCGTTGGCCTCATTGATCCACTCGCGCTGACCCCGGTCGGTGGCGAAGGTGGTCAGCACGTACTTCCTTCCGTCCTCCGTCTCGCAGTTCGCCTGGCGGAGTTCCTTGGCGTCCGTGGAGACGTTCGGCTCGCAGGCGGCCTTGGCGGCCAGCTGCTCCAGGGTGCCCGTCGCCGTGGGCGGCGCCGCGTCGGCCGTCCCCCCGGCCTTGCCGTCCGTCCCGCCCCCCGCTTCGCAGCCCGCGAGGGCCGGGAGCGCCAGGGCCACCAGGGTGGCGGCCATTCGTGCCGTACGAGTTCGTCGTTCCGTGCGCATCCGGCCATCGTGCCGGTTCGCACCCCTGTTCCGGGCCCGAACCCCCGGTAACGTGCGCACCCCACAGACCTGATGGCCCGTCAGCATCATGGAGGAGCGCCGATGCCCCGAGTACCGAGGGACAAAGTGCCGGAGTCCGCAGCACCGGTGGGCGCGGGGCCGCTGCCCGGACCGTCGAGACGTACGCTGCTGGGCACCGCCGGCGCGATCGGCGCGGGCGCCGCCCTCGCCGGGAACGGGACCGCCTCGGCCATCGGGACCGGTGACGACGCGCCCCGCGCGGACCCGCTCCGCGTCACCCGCGCCGCCCTCGGACGGCTCCTCCCGGCTCACGCGGACCAGTTCCGCCTCCACCACCTCACAAGCGGTCCGGAACGCTTCCGCGTCACGGGCACCACGGGCCGCGTCGAGGTCGCGGGCACCGGCCCCGCCACCCTCCTGACCGGGGTCCACTGGTACCTGAAATACGGCTGCGGCGCCCACATCTCCTGGTCGGGCACCCAGCTCGACCTCCCGCGCCGGCTCCCCGCGCCCCGCGCGCCCCTCGCCCGCGAGGCCACCGTCCCGCACCGCTTCGCGTTCAACGACACGCACGACGGCTACACCGCCCCCTACGCCGACTGGCCCCGCTGGGAGCGGCTGATCGACGTGCTCGCCCTGCACGGCTGCAACGAGGTTCTCGTCACCGCCGGGCAGGAGGCGGTCTACCACCGGCTCCTGACGGACTTCGGGTACTCCGACGCCGAGGCCCGCGCCTGGCTGCCCGCGCCCTCCCACCAGCCCTGGTGGCTGCTCCAGAACATGAGCGGCTACGGCGGTCCGCCGAGCCCGGAGCTGATCGCCCGCCGAGCCGCTCTCGGCCGCCGCATCGCCGACCGGATGCGCGAGCTGGGCATCTCCCCGGTCCTGCCCGGCTACTTCGGCACCGTCCCGGAGGGCTTCGCCGCCCGCAACCCGGGCGCCCGCACGGTCCCGCAGGGCGTGTGGGCGGGGCTGCGGCGGCCCGACTGGCTCGATCCGCGCACCGAGGTCTTCCGGCGGGTCGCGGCGGCCTTCTACCGGCACCAGGCCGACCTCTTCGGCGACGTGCGCCACTTCAAGATGGACCTGCTCCACGAGGGCGGCTCACCCGGCGACGTACCCGTCGCGGACGCGGCGCGGGCCGTCGAGGCCGCCCTCCGGGAAGCCCGCCCGGGCGCGACGTGGGTGATCCTCGGCTGGCAGGGCAACCCGCGCCGCGAGCTGCTCGACGCGCTCGACAAGCGCACGCTCCTCGTCGTGGACGGGCTGTCCGACCTGGAGACGGTCACCGACCGCGAGAAGGACTGGGGCGGCGCCCCGTACGCCTTCGGCACCATCCCCAACTTCGGCGGGCGCACCACCCTCGGCGCCAAGACCCACCTGTGGACCGAGCGGTTCCCCGCCTGGCGCGACAAGCCGGGCTCCGCGCTCGCCGGGACGGCGTACATGCCGGAGGCCGCCGAACGCGACCCGGCCGCCCTGGAGCTGTTCTCCGAGCTGGCCTGGCGCGCGGAGCCCGTGGACCGCGTCCGCTGGTTCGAGGAGTACGCGGACCTGCGCTACGGCGGCCGGGACGCACGCGCGCGTGAGGCCTTCGCCGTCCTGCGGGACACCGCCTACCGGATCACCAGCCGCGACGGCCGCCCGCACGACTCGATCTTCGCCGCCCGGCCGAGCCTCTCCGCCGCCTCCGGCGCCCACTACGCCACCCACTCCCCCGCCTTCGACTCCGCCGGCTTCGACCGGGCGTTCGCCGCGCTGCTCGCCGTCCGCGAACCGCTGCGCCGCTCCGACGCCTACCGCTACGACCTGACCGACCTCGGCCGCCAAGTGATCGCCAACCGCTCCTGGCAACTGATCGGACAGCTGAAAGCGGCGTTCACACGCAAGGACGTGGACACCTTCCGCGCCCTGTCCCGGCTGTGGCTGCGGCTGATGCGGCTGAGCGACGACATGACCGGCTCGCACCGCGCCTTCCTCCTGGGCCCCTGGCTGGCCGACGCCCGCCGGGAGGGCGAGGGGCTGGAGCGCACCGCCCGCGTCCTCCTCACCACCTGGGCGGACCGTCCCACCGCCGACGCCGGACGGCTCGCCAACTACGCCAACCGCGACTGGTCCGGCCTCATCGCCGACTTCCACCTCCCCCACTGGCAGGCCTTCCTCGACGAGCTGGAGGACGCCCTCGTCCAGGGCCGCGCCCCCGCCGACTTCGACTGGTACGCGATCGAGGAGCCCTGGAGCCACGAGACGGGGCCCTACCCCCTGCGCCCCCTCCACGATCCGTACCGCACGGCGCGAAGAGTCCACGAGGTGCTCTCCCGCGCCCCCTACCAGGGCTCCGTCACGGTCTCCAGCGACCCGGCCGCGCTCACCCCGGGCTCCACCGCCCACGTCACCGCCGCCTTTCGCAACGTCAACGGCCTGCGCGCCACCGGCCGCGTCACCCTCGCCCTGACCGTGCTCGGCGGCGAGCAGCCGCCCCGCGCGCTCCCCGCCGTCCCGGCGGCCGGCACGGGCACCGCCTCCTGGCGGGTCACCGCCCCCGCCCGCCCGCTCACCGCCCCCGTCGAACCGCTCCCCTACGAGCTGCGCGCGACGTACGGCCCGCGGGGCGAGCAGCCGGTCACCACCGTCCACCCCGGCAGCCTGTACGTCGCCGGGCCCCTGGACGCGGCGTGGCGCACGTACACCACCAACGGCGCCGTCTTCGGGCAGCTGGACGACCGGTACGCCATCAACGGCGGCGGCGTGGACCTGTGGAAGGCCGTCACCGAGTTCGGCACCCTCTACCGGGAAGGTGCCTGCGCGGACGGCGCGACCCTGGCCGTGCGCGTGGACGCGCAGGACCCGACGGGCGGCTGGGCGCGCGCCGGCATCGTCGTGCGCGACGCCCTGGCCACCCCCGGGGCGCCCGGTTTCCTCAACCTGGCGGTCACCCCGGGCAACGGCGTGGCCCTGACGTACGACGCGGACGGCGACGGCGCCCTCGACACCCACCGGCGGATCACCGGCGTCCGCGCCCCCGTGGCGCTGCGCCTGTCCCGCGCGGGGGACGCCTTCACCGGCGCCTGCTCGACGGACGCCGGCACGACGTGGCGTACGGTCGCCACGGTGCGGGTGCCGGGCGCGGCGGCCGGGCGGGACGCGGGCCTGTTCATGACGGCCGCGAACGGCGGCGGGGCGCGCGGGACGGTGGTGTTCAGCGGGGTGACCGGCTGGGGTGCCGCCGGCAGGTGACCATCCCACGATGCGCTCGTTCTGCTGAACGTGAGCACCCAGGAACTCGCCACCCCCGCCCCCGTCGACGTCGAACAGGCCGAGGCGGCGCTCGTCGAGCACTACCCCCGGCTCGTCCGCATCGCCTATCTGGTGCTGCCGCCCTCCCTCGGCCGCAACCGGCGCGTGCTGACCGCGCACGCGCTCGTGCAGCGCTCCCTGCCCCGGCGCCGCAGCACGGGCGTCGACGCCGCGATGCCGGGGCAGCGGCGGGCGGCCGGGGACGCGGTCGACCCGGGGTACGCGTTCGTGCGCGGACAGGTGCTGCGCCAGGCGGTGGACGCGGGCCTCCCGCTGAAGCGCGGGTCGCTGCCGAAGCGGGCGCAGCTGCCGCCGCTGCTGCCCCACGTGTGGGGGCTGCGGCTGTTCCCCCGCTCGGGCGGCGCCGACGAACTGGCGCTGGACCAGCGGCTGTCGACGCTGTCCGGGCCGGGCCGCGCGGCCTATGTGCTGCGGGGCCTGGAGCGGCAGGGCGACGCGGAGGTGCGGCGGGTTCTGGGCGCCGCCGGGGTGGAGGACCCGGCGGCGGCGCTGGCCGAGGCGGACACCGTGGAGATGGCGCACGCGCTGCTGGAGTCGCCCGAGTTCGACCCGTGTTCGCTGCAGGCGCGCCCCACCGACCTGATGCGGCGGCGCCAGCACACCAAGGCCGCCCTGGCGGCGCTGGCCGCCGCGGTGGTGTGCGGGGCGCTGCTGGGCCTGCCCGGGGAGGGCTGGGGGCCCGACGGCGCCGCGGCCCCGGCGTACGCCCGCAACCCGGTGGCGGAGGCGGCGCTCGACCCGGGCCATGTGCGGCGCGTCGCCCCGGCCATGTGGCAGCGGTCGGCCCGCACGGACTTCTCGGTGTGGCCCGCGCGGGGCGGGCTCGTCGACGACTCGGCGCTGCTGCGGCGGGCGCTGGCCGTGTGGGCGCGCCCGGGTCGTACGGTGCAGGTGTCGGCAGCGCCCGGGACGCCGCCGGGGCCGCCCATGGGGCCGCCGCAGCTGCTGTTCGCCGGGGAGGTGGATCAGGCGCGGGTGGTGCTGTTCCACGACGGGCTGCGCGCCGTGCGGTACGCGGAGCCGAAGGACGGCACGGCCGGGGCGGCGATCGACTTCGTCCGTACGGACGGTGCGGACACGGCGTCCGCGGCCGCCCTGGTGGTGGGCCGTACGGCCGCCAACGTCCGCTATCTGACGGCTCCCTGGGTGCGGGACGTGTCGGTACGGGACCTGCTCGACCCGTCGTCGCCGGCGCGGCCCCTGGAGCGGGACGCGCACGGGGTCACCCATCCGGTGCTCAGCCCCCTGGCCCCCACCCAGTGCCGGAGCTGGGACGTGCTGGAGGTGCGCGACGGCGTGACGACCCGGCTGCTGACCGACCTCGGTGAGCTCACCCCCGCCCGGCTGACCTCCGGCCCGCCGTCGGCGCCGGTGGACGTGACGGACCGGGCGGCGCGTGCCGAGTGGGCGCGGACGGCCTGCCTGCTGCCGATGGCGCGCTCGCGCGGCGTCCGGTCGGTGAACTCCTGGCGGTTCGCCGAGCAGGAGCTGCCCGGGACGGGCGGAGCGGCGGACGGCGGCACGGCCCGCTGGCTGTGCACGCGCGCGGAGACCTGGCGCGGTACGGGCAGCAGGGCGCTGGCCCAGCTCCAGGCGCCGGAGCCGAAGGAGGGTGTGGTGACGGCGGGCACGGTCGTGGCGAAGGCCGATGACGCACCGGGGTGCGGGACGCGCGAGCCGCACGTCCTGGCGGGCGCGATGTGGAAGTCGCCGGACGGCCAGTGGTACATGCTCGCCGCCGGCAGCCCGCGGGTGGCCTCGATCGCCGTCTCGGGCGCCGTGACCGACAGCGCGGACGGGCGGCTGCTCGCCGTGAAGGTGGAGGACAAGCCGACCGGTGAGGTCAGGCTCGGCGGGCGGCTGGAGGACGGTACGAAGATCGGGGTACTGCGCTGACGCGCGCGTGACCACCCGGCCGACGCCCGCCTGAACAACCGGCTGCACGACCCTGTCGCCACGGCGTACTCATCAGTACATTGACGCCATGTCTAATACGCAGCCGGCGGCGCTACCGTCGGAGCGGATCGAGCTGAAGGCCCGCAAGGTCTCCTTCGACTGGGAGGAGACCCCGCTCCACTGGGTTCCCGGCGACCCGTTCACCACCCACACCATCAACGTGCTGCACCTGCTGCTCCCGGCCGGGGAGCGCTGGTTCATCCACGTCTACCGGCAGGTCCTGCCGTACATCGGTGACGACCGGCTGCGCGAGGACGTCATCGGGTTCATCGGCCAGGAGGCCATGCACTCCCAGGCCCATGACGACGTACTGCCGCACCTCAAGAGGCTGGGGCTCGACCCGACGCCGTACACCGCGCAGGTCGACTGGCTCTTCGAGAAGCTGCTCGGTGACAGGACGCTGCCGCCCGGCAAGGCGCGGCAGTGGTGGCTCATGGAGCGGGTCGCGCTGATCGCCGCGATCGAGCACTACACCGCGTTCCTGGGCAACTGGGTGCTGAACGCCGAGGAGCTGGACCGGCGCGGCGCCGACCCGATGATGCTGGACCTGCTGCGCTGGCACGGCGCGGAGGAGGTCGAGCACCGCTCGGTTGCCTTCGAGCTGTTCCTGCACGTCGACGGCGGGTACCGGCGGCGGGTGCGGACGTGGGCGACGGCGTTCTCCGCGCTGGTCTTCCTCTGGCAGCGCGGGGTGCGGTTCTTCATGGCGCACGACCCCTCGCCGCTGGACGGGAAGGCCACGTTCCAGGACTTCGTCCGGCGCGGCCGGGAGGGCGTCCTGCCGTCGACCCCGGACATGCTGCGGTCCATACCCCGCTACCTGAGCCGCGCCTACCACCCCTCCCAGGAGGGCAGTACGGCCCAGGCCGCCGCCTACCTCGCCTCGTCCCCGGCCACCGACGGAGGTCACTGACCCATGCCACGCGCGCGTACCGCCGTCCTCGCCGCCGGGGCCGCCCTGCTCGTCAGGCGGGCCATGCGCCGCCGCGTCCGGGCGTCGCCGCTGTGGCCGCTGCCCGCCCTGGAGGAGCCGGTCTCGGGCCGGGGCCGCTCGGCCACCGCCCGCCGCCACGTCCTGGTCACCGAACGCACCTCGCCCGCCGACGGCGTCGTCCGGCTGCGGCTGGAGGGCACCGGCCTGCCGTCCTGGGAGCCGGGCGCCCATCTGGACCTGGTCCTGCCGTCGGGGCTGGTACGGCAGTACTCGCTGTGCGGCGATCCGGCCGAGACCGACACGTACACCATCGCCACCCGGCTCATCGAGGACGGGCGGGGCGGCTCGCGGGAGGTGCACGAGCAGCTGCACGAGGGCACCGAGGTCGAGATCCGCGGGCCGCGCAACCGCTTCCCGCTCGTCGACTCGCCCGCCTACGTCTTCGTCGCGGGCGGCATCGGGATCACGCCCGTCCTGCCGATGGTGCGCGCCGTGCGGGCGGCCGGGGCCCACTGGCGGCTGCTGTACTGCGGGCGCAGCCGGGCGACGATGCCGTTCCTGGAGGAGGTGGAGAGGCTGGGGGACGTCACGGTCGTGGCCGAGGACGAGGCGGGGCTGCCGGATCTCACCTTCCTGTCGGGCCTTCCTGCGGAGACCGAGGTGTACTGCTGCGGTCCGGACGGGCTGATGGACGCGGTGGGCGCGGCTCTCCCGGAGGGGCGGGTGCCGCGTCTGGAGCGGTTCGCGCCGGCGGCGTCGGCCCCGAGTGCCCCGGGCGGTGCCTTCGAGGTCGAACTGCGCCGCTCCGGGCGGACGGTCGCGGTGGCGGCCGGGCAGTCGGTGCTCGCCGCCGTGCGGGCGGAGGTGCCGCATGTGTCGTACTCCTGTGAGCAGGGCTTCTGCGGCACCTGTCAACAGCGGGTGCTGGAGGGCGAGGTCGACCACCGGGACGCGCTGCTGACGGACGGCGAGCGGCATGACTCGATGCTCATCTGCGTCTCGCGCTGCCGCGGCGAACGCCTCGTGCTCGACCTCTGACGGCGGCGGCGGTCACGGCAGCAGGATCCAGTCGGCGGCGAGGGCGGCGGCCAGGCCCACGCCGAGGATCCAGGTGCCGAGCCGGGTGCGGCCGTGCCTGCTGAGTTCGATGACCACGCCGCACAGGATCATGGCCAGTCCGTACACGCCGACCACCAGGACGGAGGTGCGGCTGGCCAGCCGCAGCACCAGGACCACGGCCATGGCCACCAGGAGGACCGATGCGGCGGCGATCCGCAGGCGGCGGGCCTGGCGCGGGGTGAGTCCGGTGCGAGGGGTTTCCCGGTCGGAGAGGCTCATGCTGCGGCAGCGTAACGGAAGGTGTAGCGGGCACTGTTCGAAGGGACGGTTACGCTGTCGCCATGACGACCGGGGTGCGCCGCAGGATGGGTGTCGAGGAGCGCAGACGGCAGCTGATCGGCGTGGCGCTGGAGCTGTTCAGCCGCCGCTCTCCCGAGGACGTGTCGATCGACGAGATCGCCGTCGCCGCGGGCATCTCCCGGCCGCTCGTGTACCACTACTTCCCCGGCAAGCAGAGCCTGTACGAGGCGGCGCTGCGGCGGGCGGCGGACGAGCTGGCGGCAAGGTTCCAGGAGCCGCACGAGGGGCCGCTGGGGGCGCGGCTGCTGCGCGTGATGGGGCGGTTCTTCGACTTCGTGGAGGAGCACGGGCCGGGGTTCGCGGCGCTGATGCGCGGCGGCCCGGCGGTTGGGTCCTCCACCACCAACGCGATGATCGACGAGGTGCGGCAGGCCGCGTACGTGCAGATCCTCGCCCATCTCGGTGTGACCGACCCGCCCGCCCGCCTGGAGCTGGTCGTGCGGTCGTGGGTGTCGCTGGCCGAGTCGACGGCGCTGCTGTGGCTGGAGGGGCGCCGTATCCCGCGAGCCGAGCTGGAGTTGCAGCTGGTGCACGACTTCACGGCGCTGGCCGCGGTGAGCGCCGCGTACGACGACGAGGTGGCGGCGATCCTGCTGGGCATCGTGGCGGGCGAGCCGGCCGACGGGCCGCTGGGCGACCTCATGGGCCGACTCGCGTCGCTGCTGCCGAGGGTGCCCGCTCAGCGCGTGCCGTGACGGCGGCCGGCGCCGGATGGCGCCGTTCGGTCCGGGCCGGATGACCGGCCCGGACCGGGGTGCCGGGATCACCGCTGGGTGAAGACCGCCACCGTGCGGGCCGGGACCGTGAAGGTGCCCGAAGCGGCGTCGTAGGAAGCCGTCTTGACCGTGGCGTCGGTGCCCCGCGCCTGGACGGGGTGGAGGGCGTAGCCCTCGCCGCCCAGCGAGGACACGGTCTGAGTCCGCTTCTGGGGCGTGGCGTTGAAGACCACGACCAGGTCGCCCAGGCGCATGGTGATCACGCCCGGGGTCTCGTCCGTGCCGGAGAGCGGGAAGGAGAGCGCCGACTGGACCGCGTCCGCCGTGGACAGGCTGAAGGCCTTCTCCGTCGTACGGATCCTGAGCAGGTCCTGGTAGGCGGCCGAGGCGCCGGTGATCTGCGGGCAGCCGACCGTCAGCGACGGGGACGACAGCAGGGGCTTGCCGTAGGGCCACTTGTCCTTGTTGTCGGCGGCCGGGGGCAATCCTCGCCCGAAGCCGTTGCCGGCCCGGCAGTCCCAGTTGAGGACGTTGAACCAGTCGCCGCTGTCGTAGGAGTTGCGGTCCAGCGACTTGGAGCGGAGCAGGTCCGTGCCGGCCTGGGAGAGCGCCGGGCCCTGTGAGAGCGCGGCGGTCGCCATGGCGAGGACCTGCATCCTGGCCCGGTCACCGGGGGAGGTGTCCGCAGGGAGCTTGAAGGCGAGCGCGTCGTACAGGGTTTCGTTGTCGTGGGCGTCCGCGTAGGCGAGGACGTCGCCGGGGGCGGCGGCGTAGCCGGCGGGGGCGCCGTTGTAGTCGACGTCGGAGCCCTTGACCCGCCGTCCCGACGTGTCGGTGAAGGAGTAGGAGGCGAGGTTGCCGGTCAGGCCGACCTTGATCAGGTCCTGGTAGTGCAGGAGGCGGGCCTTCTGCTCGGCCGGGGTGCCGTTGGCCTTCGAGGTGTTGGGGTCGGTGAACAGGCCGGAGGCGAAGCCCTGGACACCGGGGTCGGCGTCGAAGGGGCCGCCGCCGCGTACGGCGTCACGCGCCCGGTCGGAGAAGGTCGCGATGCCGGTGCCGGCCATGTTCTTCTGGGTGGCCTGGACGAAGCGGGCGTCGTCGGCGATCTCGCCGAAGTTCCAGCCCTCCCCGTACAGGATGATCTTCTTGCCGTCCACGCCGTCCTTTTCGGGGGTCAGGGCGTCGAGGGCCCTGCGGACCTCCAGGATGTTGGCCTTGGGGTGGTGGCCCATGAGGTCGAAGCGGAAGCCGTCGACCTTGTACTCCTTCGCCCAGGTGACGACCGAGTCGACGACCAGCTTGCCCATCATCGTGTTCTCGGGCGCGGTGTTGGCGCAGCAGGTGGAGGTGGCGACGGTGCCGTCGGCCAGCAGCCGCTGGTAGTAGCCGGGCACGATCCGGTCGAGGACGGACTTGTCGGACTGGCCGCTCGCGACGGTGTGGTTGTAGACCACGTCCATGACCGTGCGCAGCCCGGCCCCGTTCAGGCCCTGGACCATCTGCCGGAACTCGACCGTGCGGCGCGTGCCGTCCGGGTCGGAGGCGTAGGAACCTTCGGGGACGGTGTAGTGCAGCGGGTCGTAGCCCCAGTTGAACGCGTCCTTGGCGGCGGCCTTGGACACGCACGCCTGCTGCTCGTCGGAGTCGGGGGCGTACGCCTTCAGGTCGCAGTCGGGGGTGGCCTGGCCGGACGTCTTCTCGGGGATGGTGCCGATGTCGAAGACGGGCAGCAGGTGCACGTACGAGGTGCCGTTGGCGGCCAGCTTCTTGAGGTGCTTCATGCCGTCCGACGTGGTGTCGGTGAAGGCGAGGTAGCCGCCCGGGTGGTTCGACGTGCGGTCCGCGATGGAGAAGTCGCGGACGTGCAGCTCCTGGATCCGGGCGTCCCGCAGCGGGGTGGCGGCCGGCTTCCTGAGCGTCGTCCAGCCCTTGGGGGCCAGCTTGGGGTCGGCGAGGTCGGTGACCAGGCTGCGGGCCGAGTCGGTGGTGAGGGCCGTGGAGTACGGGTCGGTGACCTTGTTGGTGACGACCTTCTGGACGCTGGGCGCCCAGACCTTCACCTCGTACCGGTACGGCTTGTTCCGCCAGCTCTTGTCGCCGGTGACCGACCAGACGCCGGTGGCCGCGTCGCGCTTCATCGCCACGCGCCGGCCGTCGAGTTCGAGGGCGACGTTCCGGGCGGTGGGTGCCCACACGGACAGGGTGGGCGTGCCCTTGCGGAAGACCGGGCCGAGCGCCTTCTGCCGTGCCTTCGTGCCGTACAGGTCGTCGAGGACGCCCGGGATCTGGACGCCGGTGGCGGCGAGCAGGGCACCGGTGGCGGCGCGGTGGGTGGCGATGAGCCGGCCGCGCAGGGCGTCGCGTACGCGGTCGCGGTCGCGCGGGTCGAGGGTGAAGGCCGGGTAGTCCTTGAGGTGCGGGTACCTCGCCTTCTGCGCGTCGGTGAGGGATGCGGGGCTCAGACGCAGCCAGCGGCCCTCACCGGACAGGGCGCCGTTCGTGGCGGTGATCCCGCCGTCCCAGTCGTACACGAGCTGCTGGCTGGTGCCGGGTGCGGCCTTGACCTTCCAGACGACGGTGTCGGCGTCGATCCACTGGGCCTCGGCCTTGGTGAGGTCGAGGGCGGGCGCGGCGCCCGAGGTGGGCAGCAGGTAACCGGTGTCCCCGGTGAGGAGCCAGACCTCCTTGCCGTACGTCCCGAAGTCCAGGGACCGGTCGGCGGGGATGTCCTTCTCGTCGCCCTTGTGGACGATGTAGCTGAGCGAGGTGGCCCCGGCGGCGAGCGGCACCTCGAAGGTGAGGCCGAAGGCGTCCTTCCTCGCCGGCTGGAGGGGCTTGGACCAGTCGGTGGGGGTGGCGGCGCCGGTCCAGGTGTGCAGGCCCCAGCCGTCGTAGTCGCCGTCGGGGCGGTGGTAGTGGATGACGGCCTTGCCCTGGTCCTGCGGCGGGTAGGCGCCGTCGGGTGCCTTGTTCCGCTGGCCGCCGTCGCCCTGCTCGATCCAGACCTCGCCGGTGGCGGAGAGGTCGAGGGTGCGCTGCGGGCCGTCGGCGGTGCCTGAGTTCTCGACGGTGTACGGGACGGAGGTCGCACCGTCCTCGACCTTGACCCAGGCGAAGGCGCCGTACGCGTCACGGCCGGTGAAGGCGGCGGTGGTGGTCCCCGTCTTCAGCCGCCAGCCGTCGTAGTCGCCGTCGGGCCGCTGGTAGTGGACGACGGCGTAGTCACGGTCGACGGCGCTGGGCCTGCCCGGCTTCACCGGCTGCCCGGCGGTGGTGGTGGCGAGGTCGCTCGCGGTGCGGCCCGCGCTGTCGACGACGACGGCCTTGTAGCGCAGGGCCGTTCCGGCGGGGGCGGTGATCGTGTGGTGGACCTGGTAGGGGGCGTGGTCGGCGGAGCCGAGGACCTGCCACTTCCCGGTGCCCTGCTGGGCGGCGAAGACGACCCGGTTGAGCCGGCCGCCGTCGACGTCGGCGGAGACGGTGACGGTGCCGGTCGCTCCGGGGGCCGGGGCCTTCACCTCCACGGACGGGGCGGTGGCCGGGGCGGGGACGGGCTCGGCGGCCTTGAGGACCACGGTGGACAGGGCCGGGACGGTGACGGTGAGCCGGTCGCCGTCGCTCGTCAGCGTGCCCCTGCCGCCGTACAGGGTGGAGAAGTCCGTGTCCGGGGAACCGACGGGGAGCTCCACCGTCTTCGGGGAGGTGGCGTTGTTGGCGGCGACCAGGTACTCGGTCCTCGTCCTCGCGTCCGTGCGGGAGAAGGCGTAGACGCCCGCGCCGCCGTCGGCGTACCGCTCGGTCTGGATGCCGTCGGCGAGCGCCGGGTGGGCCTTGCGGAGCTTGGCCAGTGCGGCGATCCGCCGGTAGAGCGGGTGACGGGTGTCGTACGCGTCGGACGCGTGCGTACGGTCGGTGCCGAGCTGGTCGTCGTCGAGGTAGTCGGCGGTCCGGGAGGCGAAGAGGGTCTGGCGGGCGTCCTTGTCGCCGCCGGCGCCGGTGAAGCCCTGCTCGTCGCCGTAGTAGATCACCGGGTTGCCGCGGCCGAGGAACATCAGCTCGTTGGCGAGCCGGTAGCGGTCCAGGAGCTCGGCGTCGCCGGCCTTGGCGTTGTCCTGCTTGAGGAAGGTGCCGAAGCGGCCCATGTCGTGGTTGCCGAGGAAGGACACCGACTCGTAGGCGTTGGCCTTGTCGGTCGTGTACCGGTAGTCGTCCGCGAAGACCTTGGCCAGCTTGGTGGCCGGGCCGCCCTGGGAGGCGTATCCGCGCGCGGCGTCCTGGAAGGGGAAGTCGAGCGTGGCGTCGAGCCGGCCCTCGCGCACGTACTGCGAGGTGATCGCGGTGTCGGCGGAGTAGACCTCGCCGAACATGAAGAAGTCGTCCCGGCCGCGCTTGGCGGCGTACGCGTCGAGGGCGGTGGCCCACTGCGTCCAGAACTCGGTGTTGACGTGCTTGACCGTGTCGATGCGGAAGCCGTCGATGCCGAAGTCGCGCACCCAGCGCTGGTAGATCCTCTCCATGCCCTCGACGACCTCGGGGCGCTCGGTCCACAGGTCGTCCAGCCCCGCGAAGTCGCCCTGGGTGGAGGATTCACCGGCGAAGGCCGAGTCGCCCCGGTTGTGGTACATCGCGGGGTCGTTGAGCCAGGAGGGGACCTTGAGGTCCTTCTTGGCGTCGGGCACGACCGGTGTGCGCGGGAAGGAGTCGAGGTCGGTCCTCGGGAAGGGTTTGGTGCCGTCGGCGTAGTCGCCGTCGTCGAACGGCACGCCGTCCTCGGTCAGGTACGGGAAGGCGCCCTTGGAGAGGTAGCCGTAGGACTTCTCCTTGTAGTCGACGACGTCGGCGGTGTGGTTGGTGATGACGTCGAAGAAGACCTTCATCCCTTTGGCGTGGGCCTTGTCGATGAGTCTTTCGAGGTCGTCGTTGGTGCCGAAGTGGGGGTCGACCTGGGTGAAGTCGGTGATCCAGTAGCCGTGGTAGCCGGCCGAGCTGTCCTTGCCCTCGCCCTGCACGGGCTGGTTCTTGAAGATCGGCGCCATCCAGATGGCGGTGGTGCCCAGGCCCTTGATGTAGTCGAGCCTGTCGGTCAGCCCCTTGAGGTCGCCGCCCTGGTAGAAGCCCTTGTCGGTGGGGTCGTGGCCCGTGCTGAGCCGGGAGCCGGTCAGACCGCCGCGGTCGTTCCTCCGGTCACCGTTGGCGAACCGGTCGGGCAGGACGAAGTAGAACTGCTCGCGGGTCAGGTCGTGGCGGGCGGGCTCGGCGGCCAGCCTCGCGTCCGAGGGCGGTGCGGGGGGCCGTGGCGTGGCCGCCGCCGGGAGGGCGGGGACGAGCGCCGCGACCGTCACCGCCGCGAGGGCGGCGACGGTTCTGCGCGCGGATCGGGGGCGTATCAAGGCGGGATCTCCTCGGGGAGGGTGACGGAGAAGAGGCCCCGCGCCCCGGGGAGGGAGCGCGGGGCGGTGAGAAGGGACGTCAGGCGCGCCAGGTGTCGTTCAGGGAGACCTTCCCGGAGGCCGGGACGGTGGCCGTGCGGTTGGCGCCGCTCTCCCAGGTGACGTTTCCGGCGGGGTCCTTGCGGAGGTACTTGTACGCGAAGGACGTGCCGGCGGGCAGGGCCACGTCCAGCTTCCAGACGGGGTAGCCCGCCGGGTCCAGCTTGAGCGCGCTGCCGGGGTTCCAGGTGCCGAGGGCGGCCTGGTCGCCGGTGACGTAGATGTTCTCGCCCGGCACGGTGGTGGCGTTGACGGCGAAGGACGCGCCGCTCGTGACGGGCGTGCCCGGGCTCGTCGGGCCGCCGGGGCAGGTCCGGGCGCCGGCGTGGAGGGCGACGGCGGTGCCCGCGCCGAGCGTGGCCGTGAACTGGCCGGAGCCGTTGACCGTGACGGGCCGGTTGTTCTGGACGTCGCAGTAGTCGCCGGCGGGCAGGGACGTCTGGAACGTACGGGTGAGGGCGGACGTCTCGTGGTTGATGGCGACGTACGCCTTGGTGCCGCGTCCGAAGGCGATCTGGTCGCCGCCGTTGTCCCACCAGTTCGTGACACCCTGACCGCGGGCCACGTTCCGGAAGGCGACCATGGAGGCGATCTCGCGCCAGGCGTGCTGGCACTTCCAGCCGTCGGTGTAGCAGGCGCTCACGTTGCCGCCGCCGGGCGGGCCGGCGTCCTTGTCGGTCCACTCGTAGCCGGAATGCACGTCCGGGGAGCCGTACGGCCAGGCCAGCATGAAGACGTTGGCGAGGGTGTAGGCGGAGCCGTTCTTGTGGTTCAGCGTGTCGCCGCCGCGCTCGGTGTCGTGGTTGTCGACGAAGACGCCGGACCTGCCGGACTCCATGTGGCCCCAGGCCTCGCCGAAGTTCTTCAGGTACGCGAGGTTCTCGCCGAGGAACACCCGCTTCAGGTCGCGGGCGTAGCGGAACTCCTGGACGTCGCCGTTGCCGAGGTACTCGCTGGGCGAGACGGCCTCACCGGCGCCGTATATCGCCTCCTGCTTCCAGTACACGCCCGGGTTGGTGAGCTTGGCCTTGATGGCGGCCAGGTCGTTCGCCGGCATGTGCTTGGCGGCGTCGATGCGGAAGCCGTCGACGCCCAGGGCCAGCAGGTCGTTCATATAGCCGGCGATCCTGGTACGGACGTACTCCTCACCGGTGTCCAGGTCGGCGAGGCCGACGAGTTCGCAGTTCTGGACGTTGGCGCGGTCCTGGTAGGTGGTGATCTGCGCGGTGCAGTCGTTCATGTCGGGCGAGGAGTACAGGCCCGGGTAGCCGTACTTGGTGTACGACGAGCCGCCGGTACCGGTGCCGTTGCCGGCTGCCATGTGGTTGATGACGGTGTCGACGACGACCTTGACGCCCGCGCTGTGGCACGTGTTCACCATGGACTGGAAGGCGGCGCGGTCGCCGAGGCGGCCGGCGATCCGGTAGCTGACGGGCTGGTAGGAGGTCCACCACTGGCTGCCCTGGATGTGCTCCTGTGGCGGCGAGACCTGGACGTAGCCGTACCCGGACGGACCGAGGCTGTCGGTGCACGCCTTCGCCACCGAGGCGAAGTTCCACTCGAACAGCACGGCGGTGACGTCCTTGGTCCCGGGCGGTGCCGCCTGGGCGGGGGTGGGGGGCGCCGTGACGGCGACCACGGCTCCCGCCACGAGGGCGAGCGCGGCGGCCACGGGCTTTCTGGCCATGTTTCCTCCTGGGGAAGGGAGGTGCGGATGCGACGGTGCAGCCTCGTACGGCAACGCGCCATGCCCGCAAGGCCCGATGAAGTCTCTTGCTGCAAGAAAGCAGCAATGCTTTTCGGTCGAGACCGTACGAGCCCCCCGGCCCGCGGTCAACCCCTCGGACACAGTCCGGTCACACCCCGGAAATCCAGGCTTTCAGCTACTGCAAGACCTTTCGCAAGGCATTGCAGTGGTGTTACGTTCAACGAGCACTCCGGTCCGGTCGGCCGAGGGTCCCCGTACCCCGGGGCTCCACGCGCCCGGCCGATCGGACCGGTTCCGGTCGTCGGTCACCCGTCATCGGTACGAGCCGGGAGGCCCGGGGCCCGAGAAGACCCCGCCGCCCCGAACAGGGCAGGCCCCGGGCCTTCTCACCCTTCGCGCGCCCTGCGCCGCGCCGTGGACCCGCGGACGACGAGCTCGGGCTGGAAGACGAACTCCGTGCGCTGCACGGGGTTCCCGTCGATCTCCTCCAGCAGCGCGTCGACGGCCGCCGTCGCCATCGCCTGCACCGGCTGGCGCACCGTGGTGAGCGGCGGGTCCGTGAACGCGATGAGCGGCGAGTCGTCGAAGCCGACCACCGAGACGTCCCCCGGCACGTCGAGCCCGCGCCCGCGCACCGCCCGTATCGCGCCGAGCGCCATCAGGTCGCTGCCGCACACGATCCCCGTGCACCCCTCGTCGAGCAGCTCGCCGGCCGCCGCGTGCCCGCCCTCGACACCGAACAGCGTCGGCCGCACGAGCAGTTCCGCCTCCGCGCGGGGCACGCCCAGCGCCGCGTGCAGCGCGGACACGAACCCCTCGGCCTTGCGGCGCGACGGAACGTACCGCGTCGGCCCGATCGCGAGCCCGATGCGCCGGTGGCCCAGCTGCGCCAGGTGCCGTACGGCCATGCGGGCGGCCGAGCGGTCGTCGGGCGAGACGAAGTGGGCGTCGATGTACTCGTTGAAACCGTTGATGAGGACGAACGGCACCCCGCGGGCGGCCAGTTTGACGTACCGGGCCGGATCGGCGGCGGAATCGGCGTGGAGCCCGGACAGGAACACGATGCCGGTGACGCCGCGCTCCTCCAACTGCTCGACCAGCTCGTCCTCGGTGGCGCCGCCCGGCATCTGGGTGCACAGCACGGGCGTGTAGCCGTGTCCGGCCAGCACCTGCTCGATGACCTGGGCGAACGCCGGGAAGATGGGGTTGGTCAACTCGGGGATGACGAGGCCCACGAGGCCGGCGCTGCGCCGCTTGAGCCGTACGGGCCGCTCGTAGCCCAGGACGTCGAGGGCGGCGAGCACCCGGGTCCGCGTCGCGCCGGCGACGCCCGCCTTGCCGTTGAGGACCCGGCTGACCGTGGCCTCGCTGACGCCGGCCTGCGCCGCGATGTCGGCGAGCCGCGGGGCGCCCCCTCCTGCTTCGCCCCGCGGCTCGCCCGACGGCACCAGGACCGTCACACCGCCCACCAGACGGTGGTGTCGGCGGGCAGTTCGGCCGTGCCGTCGACGCTCGTGCGCACCCGTTCGCTGGCGAGCAGCATCCGGCCCGGCACGTCGATCCGTATCGGCTCGCCGGTGGTGTTGGCCGTGCACACGAACCCCTCCCGGCGGAAGGCCAGGAGGCCCTCGGGCCCCTCCAGCCACTCCACCGCGTCACCCGCGCCCAGTCCCGGCTGTTCGCGGCGCACGGCCAGCGCGCTGCGGTACAGCTCCAGCGTGGAGGACGGGTCGCCGCTCTGGGCCTCGACGCTCAGGGCGCCCCACGTCGCGGGCTGCGGCAGCCAGCTGCCGCCGCTGCCGAACCCGTACGAGGGGCCCTCGACGGTCCACGGGATGGGCACCCGGCAGCCGTCGCGGAAGCCGTCCTGGCCGGTGGCCCGGAAGAACGACGGGTCCTGGCGGACCTCGTCGGGCAGGTCGGTGACGTCGGGCAGGCCGAGCTCCTCGCCCTGGTAGACGTACGCCGAGCCGGGCAGCGCCAGCATCAGCAGCGTGGCCGCCCGCGCCCGGCGCAGCCCGAGCTCCCGGTCACCGGCCGTGCGGAGCTGGGTGCCGAGCCCGGGCGGGTTGGCGAACCGGGTCGCGTGCCGGGTGACGTCGTGGTTGGAGAGCACCCAGGTGGTGGGGGCGCCGACGGGGCGCATCGCGTCGAGCGAGGCGTCGATGACCTTGCGCAGCTCGGCGGCGTCCCAGTGGGTGCCGAGGTACTGGAAGTTGAACGCCTGGTGCATCTCGTCGGGGCGCACGTAGTTCGCGGTGCGCTCGACGGTCGGCGTCCACGCCTCGGCGACGAGGATGCGCTCGCTGGGGGCACCCCCGACGGAAGGCGAGGGGGAGTATTCCGCCAGGACCTCGCGCCAGCTGCGGTAGATCTCGTGGACGCCGTCCTGGTCGAAGAACGGCATGACATCGTTTCCGAGCAGCTTGAGCTGGTCGTGGGCGCCGATGTCGGGCAGGCCGGCCGCCTTGACGAGCCCGTGGGCGACGTCGACGCGGAAGCCGTCGACGCCCATGTCGAGCCAGAAGCGCAGGATGGAGCGGAACTCGTCGCGTACGGCGGGGTGCTCCCAGTTGAAGTCGGGCTGCTCGGGCGCGAAGAGGTGCAGGTACCACTCGCCGTCCGCGACGCGGGTCCAGGCGGGGCCGCCGAAGATGGACTCCCAGTCGTTGGGGGGCAGTTCGCCGTTCGCGCCCTTGCCCTCGCGGAAGTGGTAGCGCTCGCGCAGCGGCGACCCGGGACCTTCCCGCAGGGCGCGCTGGAACCACTCGTGCTGGTCCGACGAGTGGTTGGGCACCAGGTCGACGATGACGCGCAGGCCCAGCTCGTGGGCCTCGCGGATCAGGGCGTCGGCGTCCAGCAGGCTGCCGAACATGGGGTCGATGGCGCGGTAGTCGGCGACGTCGTACCCGGCGTCCGCCTGGGGGGAGGCGTAGAAGGGGCTGAGCCAGACGGCGTCGACGCCGAGGTTCCTCAGGTACGGCAGCCGGCTGCGGATGCCCTCCAGGTCGCCCATGCCGTCGCCGTTGCCGTCGGCGAAACTGCGCGGGTACACCTGGTAGATCACCGCGTCTCTCCACCAGCCCGTGTGCGTGCCGGTGGTCGGGGCGGCGGGGGCAGCGAGGTGCTGGGTCATGTCTTCCCTGGAGTCAAAAGGAGTGGAGCGGCCGCCGGCCCGGTGACAGGTCCGGACCGGCGCCGCGGACCGGGATACGTGATGGGGGGGGTGTCCCCCTGCGACTGGTGGCGCGCTACGACGTGCGGTGCTTCACCGCTCCCCGACGCGTTACGACTTCGTGGCGCCGGCGGTCAGTCCGGAGACCAGGTGGCGCTGGACGAGGCCGAAGACGATGGCGGCGGGTGCCGCGATGAGCACGGCGGCGGCGGTCAGCGAGCCCCAGTCGGCGGTGTACTGGTTGACGAAGGTCTGCAGGCCGCCGGGGAGGGTGAGGTTCTCCTCGCCGGTCATGAACGCGGAGGCGTAGGCGACCTCGGCCCACCCGGTGATGAAGGTGTAGAACGCGGTGACGGCGAGCCCCGGCTTGGCGAGCGGCATGATCAGACGCCAGAAGGTGCCGAAGGGGGAAAGGCCGTCGACGCGGCCGGCCTCGTCGATCTCGGCGGGGATGCCGTCGAAGTAGCCCTTCATCATCCAGGCGCAGAAGGGCACCGCGATGGTGAGGTAGGTGACGACCAGGCCGACCGGCTGGTTGAGCAGGCCGAGGCCGGCCAGCAGGTTGTAGAGCGGCACGATCAGCACGGCGACCGGGAACATCTGGGTGATCAGCAGCATCCACATCAGGGGCCGCAGGCCGGGGAAGCGGAAGCGGCTGACGGCGTAGCCGGTCGTGGCGGAGATGAAGACGCCGATGACGGTGGTCAGCCCGACGACGATCAGCGAGTTCCCGAGCCAGGCCAGGAACTGGGTGTCGGAGATGACGTGGGTGTAGTTGCCGACGGTGAAGTTCTTGACGAGTGAGGTGTCGAAGGCGTCGGTCTTCGGCTTGAACGAGGTGATCACCAGCCACAGCGGCGGGAAGACCGCGACGACGGCGGCGATCAGCAGCGTCAGGTGCAGCCCGACGGAGGCCAGCGGCGAGCGCTCGCCGCGCGACCGTACCCTGCGGGGCGGCGGGGCCGTGGCGGCCGGAGTGGTCGAAGTGGTCATGTCGGTCACCACATGTCTCCCTGCTTCTTGAGCGCGCGGCGGTAGACCACCGCGAAGAGCGACAGGAGCAGCAGGATCACCACGCCCCAGGCCGCGGAACCCGCGTAGTCGCGCGGGCTGTTGACGAAGGAGAGCCGGTAGGCGTACGTCACGAGGATCTCGGTGGCGTCACCGGGCCCGCCCCGGGTGAGCAGGAAGATCACCGGGAACATGTTGAAGGTCCAGATCGCGCTGAGCAGGACCACCGTGGCGGAGACGGGGCGCAGCCCGGGCAGGGTGATGTGGCGGAAGCGCTGCCAGGCGCTCGCGCCGTCCATCTCGGCGGCCTCGTACAGCTCGCCGGGGATGGACTGGAGGCCGCCGAGCAGGGCGACGAGCATGAACGGCACGCCGAGCCAGACGTTGACGGCGATGACGGAGACCTTGGCCCAGGTTGGGTCGTTCAGCCAGGAGACGCCGTCGATGCCGCCGCCCGCGAGCAGCTTGTTGAACAGGCCGTTGCGCTCGTTGAAGAGCAGCTTCCAGGTGAAGACGGAGACGAAGGCGGGGACCGCCCACGGCAGGATCAGGGCCATGCGGTAGAAGGTGCGGCCCTTGATCTTTCGGTTGAGCATGTTGGCCAGGATCAGACCGAGGCCGAAGGAGAGGGCGACACAGGTGACGGTCCAGACCAGGGTCCAGCCGAGGCGGTCCCAGAAGACCTCGTCGGTGAAGACGGCCCGGTAGTTGTCGAGCCCGACGAACTGGTGGGTGGCCGGGATGTGGTTGACGCCGATCGTGCGCTCGACGTTGGCCTCGTTGGCGTCCGTGAGCGACAGGTGGACACCGCGCACCAGCGGGTAGCCGATGATCACACCGATCACGGCCACCACGGGAGCGATCATGCTCCAGGCGTACCAGTGGGTGCTCAGCGCCCTGCGCAGCCGGCCCGGGGCCGGGGAGCCCGGGTTCTTCTCAGTGCGGCGGCCGCGACCGCGGGCGCTGTGCGCGCCCGCGGCCCCGGCCTCCGACTGGCTGGTCTCGACAGCCATTGGTCGGTCAGCCCTTCCCACTGCTTACTTGTAGTCCTTGAGCATCTTGCGGTAGGCGTCGCCGGTCTCCTGGGCGGCCTTCTCCGGCGTGGTCTTGCCGCCGAGGACGTTGGCCATGTGGAGGCGGATCGGCTCGAAGAGGGCGTTGCCCTGCGGGATCCAGGGGCGCTCGACGGCCTTGTCGACCGCGGGCTTGAAGAACTTGACCATCTCGTTGCCGGCGACGGACGGCTTGGTGTAGACCGACAGGCGGGTCGGCAGCAGGCTGAGCTTCTCGGTGGTCTCCTGCTGGACCTTGGCCGAGCTCATGTACTTGGCGAACGCGTAGGAGGCGTCCAGGTTCTTGGAGCCCGCGTAGACGGAGAGGTTCCAGCCGCCCTGCGGGGAGCCCTGCGCGGCGCTGCCGGCCGGGACCGGCGCGATGCCCAGGTTCTTCGGGTCCTTGAACTCGGCGCCGGCGCGGGAGTCGGCGATGGCCCACGGGCCGTTGAGCATCATCGCGACCTTGCCGGACTTGAACGCGTTCTGCATGTTGTTCCAGCCGTCGGAGGCGTCGGTGATCGCCGCCTTCGAGTCGACCAGGTCCTTGATGGTCCGGTACGCCTTGACGCCGGGCTCGTCGTCGATGGTCACGGTCTTGGCCTTGGCGTCGACCATGTCGCCGCCCTCGCCGTAGAGGAAGGACAGGAACCAGTACGGGTCGTCGCCGCGCAGGTAGAGGCCGGTCCTGCCGGGCGACTTCTGGCTGATCTTCTTCGAGGCGGCCTTGAGCTCCTCGATGTTCTTCGGGACCTCGACGCCGGCGTCCTTGAGCATCTTCTTGTTGTAGAAGAGCGCCATGGTGTCGATGACCTGCGGCACGGCGTAGGTCTTGTCGTTGAACCGGGTGCTCGCGGCGGCCTGCGGCAGCCAGTCGACCTGGTTCTCGATGGCGGGGGTGCCGTCGAGGGGGGCGAGGTAGCCCAGGCTGGCGAAGTCGGCGACCCAGGCGACCTCGGTGCGCATCACGTCGGGCGCTCCGGAGTTGCCGCCCGCCGCGTTCTTGAACTTGGCGTTGGCCTCGCCGAACGGCACGTTGACGTACTTGACCTTCACCTTGGGGTGCAGCTTGGTGAAGCCCTCGGCCAGTGCCTGGTAGGTCGCCTTCTCGGCCTCGTTCGAGGTGTCCCAGAAGGTGACGGTGCCCGAGAGCTCGCCCGAGCTCTTCGTGCCGCCGTCGGTGCCGCTGTCCCCACCGCACGCCGCCGTCGTCAGGGCCAGGGCCGCGACCAGCGCGGTGGCCGCTATGCCACGCCGCATGTGAACTCCTTCAACTGATCCCGGGGTGACGAAGGCGGATCGGATGTCACCGGATTCCGTGCCTCCCGCAGACCGCTCCCTCGCGGCGCGCCGGGTTGCCAGGAACGTAACAGGGATGAAAACGAGCCGAAAGACCTTGCGGCAAATTTCTGCAAGGGCGGCTGATCGTTACATCGACGTGTCCCTACAGTTGCCGACGCATCGCTTGACACGCCCGTACCGATGGGGTTGCGCACCCCTGGAGAGCTCTGCAAGCCTTTTCGTAACGGGTTGCAGCAAGGTTGCAGCCCCGTTTCATGCCCGCTCCCACCTCGTTGGTTGTACGTAGCCCCCGTCCCGGCCCACCCGAGAGGGACCCCGCACATGGTCCACGAGCTCACCTCACCCGTCCCGGCGCCGGCGGATGCGCCCCGTGCAAGCTCTTCCAGGCCCGGGTGGTGGCGGGACGCCGTCATCTACCAGGTGTACGTCCGTTCCTTCGCCGACAGCGACGGGGACGGCATCGGCGATCTGCGCGGGGCGCGGGAGCGGCTGCCGCACCTGGTCCGGCTGGGCGCGGACGCCGTGTGGCTCACCCCCTTCTACGCCTCACCGCAGGCGGACGGCGGGTACGACGTGGCCGACTACCGCGCCGTCGACCCCGTCTTCGGGGACCTCGCGGACGCCGACGACCTGGTGCGCACGGCCCATGAGCTGGGGCTGCGGGTCATCGTCGACATCGTCCCGAACCACACCTCCGACCAGCACCCGTGGTTCCGCGCCGCCCTCTCCGGCGACCCGGCCTACCGCGATCGCTACCTCTTCCGCCCGGGCAAGGGCCCCGGCGGCGAGCTGCCGCCGAACGACTGGGAGTCCGTCTTCGGCGGCCCGGCCTGGACCCGGGTGGCGGACGGCACCTGGTACCTGCACCTCTTCGCGCCCGAGCAGCCCGACCTGAACTGGGACCACGACGAGGTCAGGGCCGAGTTCGACTCCGTCATGCGGTTCTGGCTGGACCTGGGCGTCGACGGGTTCCGGATCGACGTCGCGCACGGCATGGTCAAGGCCGCCGGCCTGCCCGACATCGGCCACCGCGAGCAGGTTCGGCTGATCGGCTCGCAGCAGCTGCCGTTCTTCGACCAGGACGGCGTCCACGAGATCCACCGCTCGTGGCGGCGCCTGCTCGACCGCTACGACGGTGAGCGCGTCGGGGTCGCCGAGGCATGGGCGCCCTCGGCGGAGCGCCTGGCCCTGTACGTACGCCCCGACGAACTGCATCAGGCGTTCAACTTCCAGTTCCTGAACTGCTCGTGGGACGCGGACTGCCTGCGCCGCGTCATCGACGACTCACTGCGGGCCACCACGTCGGTGGGCGCGCCGACCACCTGGGTGCTCTCCAACCACGACGTCGTACGCCACTCCACCCGGTACGGCGACGGCGAGGCGGGCCTGCGGCGCGCCCGGGCGGCGGCGCTGCTGATGCTGGCGCTGCCCGGCTCGGCGTACGTCTACCAGGGCGAGGAGCTCGGCCTGCCCGAGGTCACGGAGCTGCCGGACGAGGTCCGCCAGGATCCGGCGTTCCTGCGCGGCGACGGCCAGGACGGGCTGCGCGACGGCTGCCGCGTCCCGATCCCGTGGACCGTCGAGGGCCCCTCGTACGGGTTCGGCAGCGGCGGCAGCTGGCTGCCGCAGCCCGCGACGTGGGGCGCCCTGAGCGTCGAGGCCCAGACCGGCGACCCGTCCTCCGCGCTGGAGCTCTACCGCGCCGCCCTGGCCCTGCGCCGCGCCCACCCGGCGCTCGGCGCGGGCGAGTCGGTCGAGTGGCTCCCGTCCCCCGGCGGCGTCCTCTCCTTCCGTCGCCACGCGGACGACGCGACGTTCGTCTGCACGGTGAACCTCACGCCCGACCCGGTCGCCATCCGCGCCCCGGGCCGGATGCTGCTGTCCAGTACGGGTCCCGTGGGCGGGGGCGACGGCGACGGCCGTCATCCCGTCCCGGCGGGCGGCGTTGCCGCCCCCGGCGGCAAAGTCCCCTCCCCCACCCGGGGATTCGCGGACGGGAGCGGCCCCGGCGACGGCGGGCACACCGTGCTCCTCGCCCCCGATTCCTGCGTCTGGTGGGCAAGCTGACGTGCGGCCGGTACAGTCGCATCCTATGACCGCGCGGCTAGCCGACATCGCAGCCCAGGCGGGGGTCAGCGAAGCCACAGTCAGCCGCGTGCTCAACGGCAAGCCGGGTGTGGCCGCGGCCACCCGCCAGTCCGTGCTGGCCGCCCTCGACGTCCTCGGCTACGAGCGCCCGGTCCGGCTGCGGCAGCGCAGCGCCGGACTCGTCGGGCTCATAACGCCCGAGCTGGACAACCCGATCTTCCCGGCCCTCGCCCAGGTCATCGGCCAGGCCCTGACCCGCCAGGGCTACACCCCGGTCCTCGCCACCCAGACCCCCGGCGGTTCCACCGAGGACGAGCTGACCGAGCTGCTCGTCGAGCGCGGCGTCTCCGGCATCATCTTCGTCTCCGGGCTGCACGCCGACACCACCGCCGACATGACGCGCTACGACCAGCTGCGCGGCAAGGGCGTCCCGTACGTCCTGATCAACGGTTTCTCGCCGAAGGTGCAGGCCCCCTTCGTCTCCCCCGACGACCGGGCCGCGATGCAGCTCGCCGTCACCCACCTCGTCTCCCTCGGCCACACCCGGATCGGCCTGGCGGTCGGGCCGAAGCGGTTCGTGCCCGTCGTCCGCAAGATCGAGGGCTTCCAGCGGGGCATGAGCGACCGGCTCGGGCTCACCCCCGAGGAGTCCGAGGAGCTCATCCAGCACTCGCTCTACACCCTGGAGGGCGGCCAGGCCGCCGCCACCGCCCTGATCGAGCGCGGCTGCACCGCCGTCGTCTGCGCCAGCGACATGATGGCGCTCGGCGCCATCCGGGCCGCCCGCCAGCGGGGCCTGGGCGTCCCCCGGGACATCTCCGTCGTCGGCTTCGACGACTCGCCCCTCATAGCCTTCACGGACCCGCCCCTGACCACCATCCGCCAGCCCGTGCAGGCGATGGGACAGGCGGCGGTCCGCGCACTCCTCGAGGAGATCGGCGGCACCCCCGCCCCGCACAGCGAGTTCGTCTTCATGCCCGAGCTGGTCGTTCGCGGTTCCACCGCCTCCGGACCCCAGGGGCAGGGCGCCTCCGGAAGGCGGAGCGATGGCAGCGAGGACCCGACTGGCGGATGATCGACGCAGTGGACATATCTGGCACACTCTTGGCCCATGGGTGACACAAACGTGAGAACAATGGAAGGCCGTACGGCGGCCCCCCCATCACCCATCGAGGAGCGGCGTCCGGACCCCGCGCCCGCGTCCCGGAGCTCCTGGGAGCGGCTGCGCACCCCGCGCCATCCCCGCATCTGGTTCGAGATCCTGCTGATCGCGGTGAGTTACTGGACGTACTCGCTGATCCGCAACGCCGTACCGGAGCAGAAGGCCGAGGCCCTGCGCAACGCCGACTGGATCTGGCGGGCCGAACAGACCCTCGGCATAGCGGTCGAGAAGACGGTCAACCACGCCGTGGACTCCGTCACGTGGCTGATCGTGGGCATGAACTACTACTACGCCACCCTGCACTTCCTGGTGACCATCGGTGTGCTGGTGTGGCTGTACCGCCGGCATCCCGGGCGGTACGCCGCCACCCGCCTGGTGCTCTTCTCCACCACCGGGATCGCCCTGCTCGGCTACTACCTGTACCCGCTGGCGCCGCCGCGCCTGATGACGAGCGAGAACTTCATCGACACCGTGCTGGTCCACCACACCTGGGGCTCCATGGCCTCGGGCGACCTCAAGCACATGTCGAACCAGTACGCAGCCATGCCGTCCATGCACATCGGCTGGTCCCTGTGGTGCGGACTGACGATCCACGCCCTCGCGAAGGCGCCCTGGGCGAAGATCCTCGGCTTCCTCTACCCCACCACCACGCTCGTCGTCATCGTCGCCACCGCCAACCACTTCTGGCTGGACGCGGTGGGCGGCATGATCTGCCTCGCCTTCGGCTACACCCTCGCCTACGCCTGGTACGGCCGTGTCCCGCACCGGCTGCCGCGCCACGTCACCGGCGTGCCTCAGGCCCCGTAGAACAGCTCCTCCACCACCGCGCGGGCCCGGCGGGTCGTACGGCGGTAGTCGTCGACCATCTCGCCGACGTGCCCCGGGCCGTACCCCAGGTACCGGCCGACCGCCGCCAGCTCCCGTCCGTCGGACGGGAAGGTGTCCCCGGCCCGGCCCCGCACCAGCATCACGGCGTTGCGGACGCGGGTGGCCAGCACCCACGCCTCGTCCAGCGTGCGGGCGTCCTGCTCCGTCAGCAGGCCCGCGTCCCGGGCGGCCGACAGAGCCCGGCGCGTACGGGTGGTCCGCAGCTCCGCCACCTCGTGCCCGTGCCGCATCTGCATCAGCTGCACGGTCCACTCCACGTCCGACAGGCCACCGCGCCCCAGCTTGGTGTGGAGGGTGGGGTCCGCGCCGCGCGGCATCCGCTCGTTCTCCATCCGCGCCTTGAGCCGGCGGATCTCGCGCACCGCGGCCTCGTCGAGCCCCTTCGCCGGATACCGCAGCGGGTCGGCCAGCTCGATGAAACGGCGCCCCAGATCCGGATCCCCGGCCATCGGCTCGGCGCGCAACAGCGCCTGGCTCTCCCAGCCCAGCGACCAGCGGCGGTAGTACGCCTCGTACGACCTGAGGGTCCGCACCAGCGGTCCGCTCTTGCCCTCCGGGCGCAGGTCCGCGTCGATCAGCAGCGGCGGATCGGCGGTCGGCAGCTGAAGCAGCCGCCGCATCTCCGCCACCACCGCGTTCGCGGCCCGCGCCGCCTCCTGCTCGTCCACACCCTCGCGCGGCTCGTGCACGAACAGCACATCGGCGTCGGAGCCGTACCCCTGCTCGTGCCCGCCGAAGCGGCCCATGCCGATGACGGCGAACCGGGTCGGCAGCGTGTCGCCCCACTGTTCGCGCACGGCGGCACGCAGGGCGCCCGCGATGGTCGCCGCGTTCAGATCGGTCACCGCGTCGCCCACCCGGTCGACGAGCGCCCCGCTGTCCACCTCCGCGGGGCGGTCCTCCGTGCCGTACGACGAGATGATGTCCGCGGCGGCCGTACGGAACAGCTCCCTGCGCCGCACGCCACGGGCCACGGCCACCGCCTGCTCGGCGCTGTCCGCGCGGCCCACCGCCGCGAGGATCTCCGGCTCCAGATGGTCACGGCGGCGTGGCTTCAGCCCCTCCGGCGCGCCCAGGATGGCCACCGCCTCCGGGGCCCGCAGCAGCAGATCCGGCGCCAGCCGCCCCGCCGACAGCACCCGCGCCAGGTTCTCCGCCGCCGCGCCCTCGTCCCGCAGGAGCCGCAGATACCAGGGCGTCTTCCCGAGCGCGTCGGACACCTTGCGGAACCCCAGCAGCCCCGCGTCCGGGTCCGCCGAATCCGCGAACCAGCCCAGCAGCACGGGCAGCAGCGTCCGCTGGATCGCCGCCTTACGGGTCACCCCCGACGACAGCGCCTCCAGATGCCGCAGAGCGGCCACCGGATCCGCGTACCCGAGCGCCTCCAGCCGCTGACCGGCCGCCTTGGCGCTGAGCCGGGTCTCACCGGGCGTGAGCTGCGCGACGGCGTCCAGCAGCGGCCGGTAGAACAGCTTCTCGTGCAGCCGCCGCACCACCGCGGCGTGCCGCTTCCACTCCCGGTTCAGCTCGGCGACCGGGTCGATCCGCATCCCCAGCGACCGCCCCAGCCGCCGCAGATCCTCCTCCCCCTCCGGCACCAGATGCGTCCGCCTCAACCGGTACAGCTGGATCCGGTGCTCCATGACCCGCAGGAACCGATACGCCTCGTCGAACTGGGCGGCGTCCACCCGCCCCACATAGCCGCCCTCCGCCAGCGCCCTGAGCGCGTCCAGCGTCGTCCCGCTGCGCAGGGCGGCGTCACCGCGCCCGTGCACCAGCTGCAACAGCTGCACGGCGAACTCCACGTCCCTCAACCCGCCCGGCCCCAGCTTCAGCTCACGGTCCACCTGCGCCACGGGAATGTTGTCCACCACGCGGCGGCGCATCTTCTGCACATCGGTGACGAAGTTCTCCCGCTCGGCGGCCTGCCACACCAGCGGTGACACCGCATCGATGTACGCGGCCCCCAGCTCGGCGTCACCGGCGACGGCGCGGGCCTTCAGCAGGGCCTGGAACTCCCAGGTCTTGGCCCAGCGCTGGTAGTACGCGAGATGGCTCGACAGGGTCCGCACCAGCGGGCCGTTCCTGCCCTCCGGCCGCAGATTGGCGTCCACCGGCCAGATGGACCCCTCCACGGTGGTCTCCGAACAGATCCGCATCACATGCGACGCCAGCCGGGTCGCCGCCTGAAGGGCCTTCGCCTCGTCGCCGCCCTCCACCGCCTCCCCGACGAAGATCACGTCCACGTCGGAGACGTAGTTCAGCTCGCGCCCCCCGCACTTCCCCATCGCGATGACGGCCAGCCGGCACGCGGCGGCATCACCGGGCGCGGCGGCCTCCGCGATCCCCAGCGCCCTGCGCAGGGTGGCCGTCGCCAGATCGGCGAGCTCGGCGGCCGTCTCCACCACGTCGATGGTGCCGCACACGTCCCGGGCGGCGATCGCCAGAAGGCAGCGCCGGTACGCCACCCGCAGCGACACGGGATCGGCGGCCCCCGCGAGGCCCCGCTCGAACTCCTCGACCCCCGGATGCAGATCCGCCGCCTCGTACGTGACGAGCGCCCGCCAGTCGTGCGGATGCCGCGCCAGATGATCCCCCAGCGCCTCCGACGCCCCCAGCACGCTCAGCAGCCGGTCACGCAACGGCTTCGCGCCGATCAGCGTCCCCAGCAGCTGCCCGTCCGCCTGCGACTCGGCCAGCCGCACCAGCCCGCGCAGCGCCAGATCCGGATCGGCCGTCGCCCCCAGCGCGTCGAGCAGCACGGGATCGTCCCGCACCGGCCCCAGCACCGGCAGCGCCAGCAGCCGCTCGGCGGTGGAAGCGTCGGTGAAACCGTGCCGCAGCAGCCGCGTGAAGGTACTGCTCCTGCGCCCGGGCGCCATGGGCTCCGCCTCCCTGTTCTCGAGGGCTCGGTTCGCCTCCGGGGCACCTCGGCGCGCGTCGACGGTCGAGCGTGCTCGGGTCGCCCGTTCCTCGCGACCCTCCGCGTGTTCTCCCTCACGACACCCGCGCGCCCCTTCGGCTCACTCGCCTTCAGGTTCTTCACCCGACCCTATCGGCCCGCGCCCCACGAGGCGGTGAGCACCCCAGGGCGCGCGGACGGCCTCCGGGGCTCCACCGGCGGTGACCGCGGCCCGGGGAGCGGCGAGTGCCGCCCGGCCGCGCTCCACACGTCGCGCCCCAGGTCACCGGGGTGAGCCATCGCACATCGCATGGTGTGAACCCTCTTGCGACGAACCCCCTCTTCCCTCCCGGTTCGCCCCGTTCACGGAAGCCAGGAAGTCGCCGCCCATGCCCCGCCACCCCGACCGTCACCACCCCACCCCCGTCCGCACCGCCCTCTCCCGGCGCCGGCTGGTCCTCGCCGCGCCGATCGCCGTGCTGCTCGGCATCACCGGTGGAACGCTGGCGCTCACCGCGGGCTCGTCCGACGCGTCGGACGTGCCGAGCCGTGGGGTGCCGGAGGCGCGGGCGGTCAAGCCGGTCCGTACCGACGGCGGTTCGGTCCTGCAGATCATGGCGCACCCGGACGACGACCTGTTCTTCATGAACCCGGACACGAGCCGGTCCCTGGCCTCCGGCCACAGCCTGACCTCCGTCTACCTCACCGCCGGGGAGTCCGACGGCCGCAACGCCCGCCGTCAGGACCCGCGACCGCCCGCCGACAAGGCGGCGTACGCCGAGGCCCGTCAGAACGGCATACGGGCCGCGTACGCCGAGATGGCCACCGGCAACCGCACGAGCCCGTGGGACCGCGTCTCCATCCCCACCGCCGGCGGTGGCCGCGCGGAGCTGGACACGCTGCGCGCCAAGCCGCGGATCACCCTCGTCTGGCTGCAGCTGCGTGAGGCGGGGAGCATCACCGAGGACCGGCCGCACAGTCTGCACGGGCTGTGGGACGGCCGGATCGACGCGCTGGAGTCGCAGTTGGCGGCCGGTTCCCCGGTGCGGGAGGGCTTCTCGTCCACGAAGGAGCAGACGATCGGGACGATCACCGGTCTGCTGCACCGCTTCAAGCCGACGTTCGTGCGGATGATGGACCCGACGCCCGGTCGCAACGACCGGACGGGCAAGCTGTCCGACCACCAGGACCACATGTACGGCGCCCGGTTCGCGCAGGCGGCGCTCGCCCGGTACGCACAGTCGCCCGGCCACCCGGCGTTCGGCGTGCAGAACTACCTCGGCTACGCGACCGGCGGTCTGCCGCACTCCCTCGACCCGGCGACCACCGAGGCGAAGCTGCGCAGCCTGCGCACGTACGCGTGGATGGACCACACCGACTACTGCGAGGACCCGGCGGGCTGCGGTGACCGCAAGGTGGCCGCGCGGCCCGCGGGCCACGGCTGGGCGCAGTCCATCCGCTACACCCGCTCGGACTCGACGTCCTGGGTGCGGCAGGGCGGGCGTGGCGGTGAGCTGTACGCGTTCGCGGTGCTCGACGGGCGCCTCGCGGTGTGGCGCAAGGCGGCCACCGGCTGGACGGGCCCGGTCCTCCAGCAGGGCGCGGGCCTGGACAGCGGGGTCACGTCGGCGCGGCTCCCGGACGGCCGGATCGCGGTGCTCGGCACGCGTACCGAGCTGGGCGAGACGCCCGAGGCGTACCGCCGCGAGGTGGTGGTCAGCGTGCAGACGGCGCCGGGCGGGGCCTTCGGGCGGTGGCGTTCGCTGTCCACACCGGAGCGGGACGACGCGACGGGGACGTCCGACATCAGTGTTCCGGCGGTTCTTGTGGACCGGGCGGGCCTGATGTCGGTGTACGTGCGGGACGCCGGCCACGGCTTGAGCGTGACGTCGCAGCGGCCGGGCGGCGAGTGGACCGGGTGGACGCGGGCCGGCGGCGAGGGCGTGCACGGCAACCCGGTGGCCGCGACGGACGCGACCGGCCGCGGCTATGTGTTCGCGGGCACGGCGAAGACGGTGCTGGCGTGGACGCAGGCGGCCCCCGGCTCCCCGGTGACCGGCCCGGCGGCGACGGGCCTGCCGCCGACGACGGTGGCGCTGAGCGTCACGCCGGACGGCGCCGACGGGGTACGGCTGTGGTTCCGCGAGCCGGACTCGGGCGCCGCGCGATCGGCGCGCTTCGCGGGCGGGGCCCTCGCCTCGCCGGTGCGGGATGTGCCGGGCGGCGCGGTGGGGTACGGCGGGTACGGCGCGGTGGGCGCGGCCGGTGACCGGCTGGCGCTGCGGTCGGGGACGGGCGCGGTGGCGCAGGCGCCGGGCGGTACGGTGGGCGGTTCGCTGTTCTCCGGCGCGCCCGCGGCCACGCCGTACGGCTTCGCGACGATGGGGCTGGACGGCCGTCTCCACTGGACCGATTGGGCTCCGTCCGGCCGGTGAGTCCGCGCCCCGCGGGGAGTCGGTGTTTCATCGACGTACCCACCGATGGAGGAGAGCTCATGAACTGGACCCTGGAGGTCGTCCTCGTCCCGGTCACCGACCTGGACCGGGCGAAGGATTTCTACGGCGTGAAGTGCGGCTTCACGGTGGACCTGGACACGGAGGTGGCCCCGGGGATCCGCATCGTCCAGCTGACGCCGCCCGGCTCGCGCTGCTCGGTGGCGCTGCAGAGCGGCATGCCTCCGGCGCCGGGCGAGACGTCCATGGCGCCGGGCTCGCTCCAGGGGCTCCAGCTGTGCGTGACCGACATCGAGGCGGCGCGCGAGGAGCTGACGTCGCGGGGTGTGGAGGTCAGCCCGGTGCGACACGTGGGCCCGGACGGCTGGACGGAGGGCAAGGGCGGGACGTGGAACTCGTTCTTGTTCTTCAAGGACCCGGATGGCAACGGCTGGGTGGTGCAGGAGGCGCCGTCGGAGCTGTCGGAACGCTGACCGGCGGCGGCGCGGCCGGTCAGTAGTGGCCCTTCCGCCCGTCGAGGAGCTCCCGGACGGCGTCCATGTGCCCGGCGTGCCGCGCGGTCTCCTCGACGGATGAGCATCCACCGCAGGGTCGCCCGCGCGGACCCGTAGTCCGGGTGCGGGCCGACCTCGTCGAGGGAATGCGCCGCGATGATCTCGTTCGAGACCGCGCACTGCCGCTCGTACTCCTCCAGGAGCGCGCGAGCGGCACGCCGTCGACCTTCGTGTCGAGGTCGTCGTCCTGGTCGAACTGCGGGCCGGCGGCGGGCCGGCCGAGGAAGAGGACCTCGGACCAGGCGTTCTCCACCCACCGCGGATGGGAGACGATGCCGGCCATCGTCATCAGGGGCGACCCGGGCAGCACGGCCCGGTGCGCGTCCTCCTCCGAGAGCCCCTCGCACTTGTACGCGACGATCGCGCGCTGCATGTCGAGCCACCCGACCAGCTGGGTCCGCTCGTCCGCCACGAAGGGCGGCCGTATCCGGGGGAGAGTCATGTGCGCGCACGCCAGCCGACCGGGGCTGTCGCCCGCACCGCGATTTCGGTGGCTCCCGGAGCCCGGCCACCGTCGTCGGCCCCGGCAGCTCCTATTGGCGGACCCGAGGTCCGCGGCCTTCTGCTGCGTACCGCTATAGGGATCGGCCCCGATTCGGTACCGATCTCCGCCCGGCTCCACCGAGTGAATGGAAAGCCGAGCAGAGATAGAGTCGAACCGTAGAGGCCACCCTGGGCATCGCCGGGGCCTGCGGACCGATTCTCCTGAACCTCACACCTTTTACACGATGCCCCTGTCGGCGACATCGCATGGAAGGGACGTTCCTTCATCGCCCCGTGGAGGACTTATGGAAAATGTCGGCATCATTATCACCTCGGCTACCGCCATCTTGTCTCTCTTCCTCGCCGGCTGTGAGCATTGGGCCCAACGGCGCTTGGTGCGAACAGAGCGGGAACGGATCGCGCAACAAGATGAGCGCCTGAGCAACGCGGCAACAGCTGCCTTCGCCGGGGCCGAAACCGCTGATCTCATCGTGCAGCGGGCGAAGGACCCCGAAGTCCCCATGTCTGAATTGCAGACCATGTCCCGCCAGTTGCGCTTCAGTTTGCGCCTGCTCCATCAGCAGTTGGAGGACGAGCGAAAGCTGCTCGACGGGTGGCAGTTCGATCACCTGATGACCAGTGCCGCTCCCGACCGAGGCGCGCCGGGGACGTCCACCCCCAGAGGAGTTGACCCATGAGCATTGTCACGCCTGCTCACCTTTCGGCGGAGGAGATGCCCGAGAACAATCCTCCGATGGGACTCACAGGGATCCGCCCGAAAAGGGTCCTGCATGGCGGGATGTCTTCCGTGTATTTGTGTGAGCCCGGCGAGGGCGGCGGCCCATGGGGGCGGGACGTGGCCGTCAAGAGAATGAAATACGAAATCGCCGCGCGTTCCGGGGCTCCGGAGCGGTTCCTGCACGAATGCTATTTGTGGCTGCAGTTGGGGGAGCACCCTCACGTAACTCAAGCCCTGTCAGCACACCAGGCCCCCCATGAACCTCCGCTGCTCGTACTCGAATACCTTCCCGCCTCACTCCGCGATCCGCTCCGGCGCGGCGCCCTCGACCTGAGGAATGCGCTGCGCCTCCTGATCAACATCGGGGAGGGCCTGGCTTACGTACGGGGTGTCCTTCCGGGGTTCGTCCACGGTGACCTCAAGCCGGAAAACGTCCTGATCGATGAGCGGGACCAAGCCAAGATCACCGACCTCGGGCTGGCGCGGATCGTGACGGAGAGCGTCACACCCGGAACGGACGCGGACACCACTTCTGCGCCGGCCTCCGCGAGTTCGGCGGGATCCACTGGTAACGGAACCCCGCTGTACATGGCCCCGGAGCAGATCACTGAGCGATCACTGCCGGCCAGCGACATATACGCGATCGGCTGCATAGCGCACGAGGTGGTGAGTGGCGAACCGACCTACGGGAGGCCGAGCTCAGTAGCGGACTACATGATGCGGCACCTTCATCGCCGGCCCACCAGTCTCGACAGGCTGGTGCCCGGCACCCCAACCGCCCTGGCTCAGCTCATCTGCGCGATGCTGGACAAATCCCCCACAGGGCGACCCGACCTGGGAACAGCAATCGGTGAGTTTCGCGCCATTGCCGCTGCTTTGGGCGTGCGCGTGCCATTCCCAAGGGCTACTCCAGTCCCCCTCGACCGGGGATTGACGGCGGCGCAGGGGCTCGTCAATCTAGGTCTGCACCTTGAGGCCCGACAGACGGCGGAGAAGCTCGTCGACCTCACCGATGAGGCGGATGACAGGATCTGGATCCACACCTTGTTGGCACGCTGCCACAATGATTCCGGAAACGCACTTTCAGCGGAGCTGGAGCTTGACAGAGCATCCACGTTCATGGACCAGAGCACGGCGTCCGTCAACGTGGCCGCTTATTGTGCGGAAAGATGCAAAGTGGCCATGAAGAAGGGCGACACCCACAAGGCACTCGAATACGCGATTCAGGGGATCCGCGCGGAGCCCCAAGCCTCCGTGGGCTACGCCAACGCCGCCATGGTGTACGAGCGACTTGGCGACGCGGACTCGGCAATCGAATCTTTGCGCATCGCTCTTTCGATCTCACGCGACTTCCGATACTTCTCCGGGCTGATCAACGTACTCAGGGAAGCCGGGAGGGGGAGTGAGGCCATTCAAGTCAGTGATCAAATGATCAGTGCTCATCCGACTCTCGCGCAGGCTTACGCGCTGCACGGTCTTACCCACCTCCTGGTGGCCTCCGACAATGCTCAGCAGATGACACAGAAGACGATGGAGGATTTGGATGCCGTCTTGGCTGAAGACCTCGCCGCTGCCGAGCGATACGGTTCCCACGACCTCCCTGCGACCACGGCTCTGCGCCAGTTGCTTCACGGCAGCGAAAGCCATACGCGCGGGCACCCCAGTGCGGTGCGATGGAGGTCGGGATAGGCACTGCGCCGGAGTCGGGCTGGTACAGGACCGAGACCGGCCCGGTCGGCGGGCCACGGTGCGAAACCGGTCCGCCGTGGTACTGGCGTGCGCCACAGCGCCGCCGCACCGGCCCTGACGACACGAGATACCCCCCTGGCGGGCGCGCCACTCGAGCTCCGTCCGGCCGGCGGAACCGGGCACCGAACGGGTCATCCCTGCATTTCGAAGCGGGTTCGTCGGACACGGCTCCGGGCCGGCGGTCCACGACCGCCGGCCCGGACGGCCGTGCACCAGCGAAACCGCGCTGACCTGCGCTTACAGCACCGGAAGGTTCTTCCGGAGCTCGAAGGCGGTGACCTCGGAGCGGTACTCCTCCCACTCCTGCTTCTTGTTGCGCAGGAAGAAGTCGAAGACGTGCTCGCCGAGCGTCTCCGCGACCAGTTCGCTGCGCTCCATCAGGGAGATCGCCTCGCCCAGATTCTGCGGCAGGGGCTCGATGCCCATCGCGCGGCGTTCCGCGTCCGAGAGGGCCCAGACGTCGTCGTCGGCGCCGGCCGGGAGTTCGTAGCCCTCCTCGATGCCCTTGAGGCCCGCGGCGAGGAGGACGGCGTAGGCGAGGTAGGGGTTGGCGCCCGCGTCGACGGAGCGGACCTCGACGCGGGACGAGCCCGTCTTGCCCGGCTTGTACATGGGGACGCGGATCAGGGCCGAGCGGTTGTTGTGGCCCCAGCAGATGTACGAGGGCGCCTCGCCGCCCGAGCCCGCGGTGCGGGTGGAGCCGCCCCAGATGCGCTTGTAGGAGTTGACCCACTGGTTGGTGACGGCCGAGATCTCCGCCGCGTGGCGCAGCAGGCCCGCGATGAAGGAACGTCCCACCTTGGACAGCTGGTACTCGGCGCCGGACTCGTAGAAGGCGTTGCGGTCCCCCTCGAAGAGGGAGAGGTGGGTGTGCATGCCGGAGCCCGGGTATTCGGAGAACGGCTTCGGCATGAAGGTGGCCTGCACGCCCTGCTCCAGCGCGACCTGCTTCATCACCAGGCGGAAGGTCATGATGTTGTCGGCGGTCGACAGGGCGTCGGCGTAGCGCAGGTCGATCTCCTGCTGGCCGGGCGCGCCCTCGTGGTGGCTGAACTCGACCGAGATGCCCATGGATTCGAGCATGGTGATGGCCTGGCGGCGGAAGTCCATGCCGACGTTCTGCGGGGTGTGGTCGAAGTAGCCGGAGCTGTCGGCGGGGGTGGGGCGGGTGCCGTCGACCGGCTTGTCCTTCAGCAGGAAGAACTCGATCTCGGGGTGGGTGTAGAAGGTGAACCCGAGGTCGGACGTCTTGGCCAGGATGCGCTTCAGGACGAATCGGGGGTCCGCGAAGGACGGGGAGCCGTCGGGCATCAGGATGTCGCAGAACATGCGGGCGGTGCCCGGTGCCTCGGCGCGCCACGGCAGGATCTGGAAGGTGGCCGGGTCGGGCTTGGCGATCATGTCGGATTCGTACACCCGGGCGAAACCCTCGATCGCCGAGCCGTCGAAGCCGATGCCCTCGTCGAAGGCCTGTTCGAGCTCGGCGGGTGCCACCGCGACCGACTTCAGGAAGCCGAGCACGTCCGTGAACCACAGGCGCACGAAGCGAATGTCGCGCTCCTCGAGCGTGCGAAGCACGAATTCCTGCTGCTTGTCCATTTCCAACACCCATCCTCGCTGATCAGGCCAGCATGCCACCACACGGTTTCGTGCACGTTGCGAACCCATAGTGCCTGCCGCTCTGTGGCGCAGGTAACGGCGGCCTCGCAGACTGGGCTGTATGGACCGTGGCGTGATGGAGCTGCCCGGTGCCCGCCTGCCGGGCCGGGTGCGCCTGCTGCCGTGGCTGCTGCTGGTGTTGCTGGTGGTCGTCCAGCTCACCACGCCGGAGAGCGTGCAGCTGGGCTTCGCGTTCGCCGTGGTGCCGCCGCTGACGTCGCTCGTTTACGGGATGTTCGGCACCGCGCTGGTGGCGGTCACGATGTTCGGGCTGCTCCTGGTGCCAACGGTCCGCGCCGACGACGTCTCCTACGGCGACCTGCTCGCCTTCGGGCTGATCGGCGCGGTCAGCGTGCTGCTGGCGGGGCTGCGGGCGCGCCGGGACGCCCAGCTGGTGTCGGTGCGTACGGTCGCGCAGGCCGCGCAGCTCGCGGTGCTGCCGCCGCTGCCGGAGCGGGTGGGGCCGGTGCGGTGCGGGGCGCTGTACCGGGCGGCGGAGCGGGGCACGCTGGTCGGCGGCGACCTGTACGACGTGCGCGACGGCCCCTACGGGGTGCGGGCGGTCGTCGCCGACGTCCAGGGGCACGGGCTGGCCGCGGTCGGGACGGTGGCGGCGCTCCTGGGCGCGTTCCGGGAGGCGGTGCTGGACGAGCCCGAGCTGGGCGGGGTGGCGGCCCGGCTGGACCGGCGGCTGACGGTGGACGCGGCGAGCCGGAGCGACGGGGACGCGGGCGAGGTGTTCGCGACGGCCGTGCTGATGGAGTTCCCGCCCGGTGAGGGCGCGTCGGTGGTGCGGGTGCTCAGCTGCGGCCACCCGGCGCCGCTGGTCGTGGACGGGGACGGGGCCCGGGAGGTGGCGCTGGAGCCGGGCGCGCCGCTGGGGCTCGGGCTCGCGGAGTACCGGCCGCCGCCCGCGGTGACGGTGAAGCTGCGGCCCGCGGAGGTGCTGCTGGCGCACACGGACGGGGTGACGGAGGCGCGGGACGCGGCGGGGGTGTTCTATCCGCTGGCGGAGCGCATCCGGCCGGGCGGGGGGACACCGGTGGAGCTGGTGCGGTCGGTGTGGCGTGATCTGTCCGCGTACACGGGTGTGATCGCCGACGACGTGGCGCTGCTGGCCCTGAGGGCACCGGGCGGCGACGGGGAGGACTGAGGGCCGGAGCGGATGGCTCAGCGGGCGGTGCGGCCATTACCATCACGGCCATGGGGGGCCTGGGGCTCATACGCGACGCGCGTCCCATGGTGCCGGTGAGCGCCGTGGTGACGCTCCTCGCCGCGCTCTTCGTCTGTCTCGGCGGCACGGAGGGCACCCGCCACCACCCCGACCGCGAGGACCGTCGCATGACCGTCGTCGCGGGCACCTCGTACGACTGCCCGTACGACCGGGGCGACTGCGCGCTGTTCCCCCACCTCACCCCCGTCGTCCTCACCGCTCCGCCGCTCGACCCGCCGCAGCAGGCGGACGGGCTCGCCCGGCTCGGCGAGGCGCACGGCACCGACCGGCCGGAGCGCTCCGGGGCACGGCCGCGGGCGCCGGACCTCCATGTCCTTCAGGTGCTGCGGACGTAGGCGGCCGTCGCCCGCGTTCCGGTCCCCCACCCCCTTATCTGACGAAGGACATCGACATCATGGCCGCCAACCGCAACGCCTCCACAGCCGACCGCAGGGCCCGAATAGAGGAGATGCGCCGCGCCGAGAAGTCCCGCGAGCGCCGCAACCGCATCATCACCATCACCCTGAGCACCGTGGTGGTCGCCGGTCTCGTCGGCTTCGGCGGGTACGTGCTCACCAAGGAGAACGAGGAGAAGCAGCAGCAGGAGGTCGCGGCGAAGTCGCCCATCAAGGACGAGAAGTCCTGGGACGCGAAGAAGCTGGGCCGCAACCACGTTCCGCCGGCCTCGTACCCGATGAAGCCCCCGGTGGGCGGCGACCACCACCAGGTGTGGATGAACTGCGACCGTGACGTCTACAAGAAGCCGGTCCTCGACGTGCACGCCGTCCACTCGCTGGAGCACGGCGCGGTGTGGGTGACGTACAACGACAAGGCGCCCGCGGCCGATGTGAAGAAGCTGGAGGAGAAGGTCGGGAAGACCTCGTACTCCTTCATGAGCCCGGTCAAGGACCAGGCCGGCGCGATCATGCTCACCGCCTGGGGCAAGCAGGTCACCGTGGACGGGGCCGACGACCCCCGGGTGAACCAGTTCTTCACCAAGTACGTGAAGGGCCCGCAGACTCCCGAGCCCGGCGCGCCCTGCACCAACGGAATGGGCGAGCAGTGACCCGTACGCAAGGGGCGGCCATCACCGCGGTGGTACTCGCGCTGCTCTTCGCCGGGGCGGCGACGGTCGCCTCGGCCGGCGACGGGCGGCCCCGTACCCCGGCGGCGGACTCGGCGGACGCCGGGTTCGCCCGCGACATGTCGGAACACCACCAGCAGGCGGTGGAGATGTCGTTCATCGTGCGGGACCGCACGACGGACGACGAGGTGCGCAGGCTGGCGTACGACATCGCCAACACCCAGGCCAACCAGCGCGGCATGATGATGGGCTGGCTGGACATGTGGGGGCTGCCGCAGGTCGCCATGGACCAGGAGCCGATGGCGTGGATGGGCATGCCGTCCCACCACACGGCCGGCGGGCTCATGCCCGGCATGGCGACGAAGGCGGAGCTGGACCGGCTGCGCGCGGCGAGCGGCAAGCAGGCGGAGATCCTCTACCTCCAGCTGATGACCGACCACCACAAGGGCGGCGTGCACATGGCGCGGGGCTGCGTCGAGAAGTGCGCGCCCGGGGTCGAACGGCAGCTGGCGCAGGGCATGGTCGACGCGCAGGAGTCGGAGATCCTCCTCATGACCGACCTGCTGGAGAAGCGCGGCGCGAAACCGCGCGGCTGACGCACCGACCGCTGCCGGCCCGGCCGGCAGCGGTCGCGTCAGGGCGTGGACGGGACGAGAATGGGGAGCGCTCGGGGCGTTTTGACCGTTTTACGGAGGTACGCACCCCATGACCACCGCCAAGGACATCATGCACCCGGGGGCCCAGTGGATCCCCCGCCACGAAACCCTCGACCGCGCGGCGCAACTGATGCGCGACAAGAACGTGGGCGCCCTGCCCATCGCGGACGAGAACGAACGACTCTGCGGCATCCTCACCGACCGCGACATCGTCGTCGGTTGCGTGGCCGCCGGCCACGACCCGTCACGCGTGACGGCGGGCGAGATGGCCAAGGGCACCCCGCGCTGGATCGACGCCGACGCCGACGTCAACGACGTCCTGCAGGAAATGAAGGGCCACCAGATCCGCCGGCTCCCGGTGATCGAGAACAAGCGCCTCGTCGGCATGATCAGCGAGGCCGACCTCGCCCGCCACCTCTCGGAGGCCCAAGTCGCAGGCTGGGCCGAAAGGGTCTACGCGGAGTAACCTCCGGGACGCCCAGCACTGTGCCGCCGGTGGCGCCAAGCGGCCCCGTACCACCGCTCACCCGCACCCGGCGGACGGCGCGGGGGTGGGGCCGTGCAGGGTCGCCCCCGCAGCGGGACGGCGGGGCCCCCACCGCCGGCGGTGGCCGCACCCCGGAGGACGGCAAGGCACCGCACCGCACCACCCCCGCCCCGCTCCACCCAGGACATCGCGTCGCTTTGACGATTAGACTGGCCGCGTGCCTCAACTACGCCTCGCCCTGAATCAGATCGACTCGACCGTCGGCGATCTCACCGCCAACGCCGAGGCGGTCGTGCGCTGGACCCGGCACGCCGCCGAGCAGGGGGCGCATCTGGTCGCGTTCCCCGAGATGATGCTGACCGGTTACCCCGTCGAGGACCTGGCCCTGCGGTCGTCGTTCGTCGAGGCGTCCCGCGCCGCGCTGCGCGCGCTCGCCGCGCGGCTCGCCGAGGAGGGCTTCGGGGACCTCCCGGTCGTCGTCGGGTATCTGGATCGTTCGGAGAAGGCCCAGCCCCGGTACGGCCAGCCGGCGGGCGCGCCGCGGAACGCCGCCGCCGTGCTGCACGGCGGCGAGGTGGTGCTGTCGTTCGCCAAGCACCACCTGCCCAACTACGGCGTCTTCGACGAATTCCGTTACTTCGTGCCGGGCGACACCATGCCGGTCGTCCGGGTCCACGGCGTGGACGTGGCGCTCGCCATCTGCGAGGACCTGTGGCAGGAGGGCGGCCGGGTACCGGCCACCCGCAGCGCGGGCGCCGGTCTGCTGCTGTCGATCAACGCCTCGCCGTACGAGCAGAACAAGGACGACCTGCGTCTGGATCTGGTGCGCAAGCGCGCCCAGGAGGCGGGCTGCACCACCGCCTACCTGGCGATGATCGGCGGCCAGGACGAGCTGGTCTTCGACGGCGACTCGATCGTCGTGGACGCGAACGGCGAGGTCATCGCGCGGGCCCCGCAGTTCTCCGAGGGCACCGTGATCCTCGACCTGGACCTGCCGGCCGCCTCCCCCGACGCCCCCACGGGCGTGGTGGACGACGGTCTGGCCATCGAGCGGGTCGTCCTCTCGGAGGAGCCGCTTGCGGCGTACGAACCGGAGTTGAGCGGCGGGTACGCGGAGCGGCTGGACGACGACGAGGAGGTGTACACGGCGCTGGTGGTGGGCCTGCGCGCGTACGCCGCGAAGAACGGTTTCCGCTCCGTGCTGATCGGTCTGTCCGGCGGCATCGACTCGGCGCTGGTCGCCGCGATCGCCTGCGACGCGCTGGGCGCGAACAACGTGTACGGCGTGTCCATGCCGTCGAAGTACAGCTCGGACCACTCCAAGGGCGACGCGGCGGAGCTGGCGCGCCGTACGGGCCTGAACTTCCGTACGGTGTCGATCGAGCCGATGTTCGACGCGTACATGGGGTCGCTGGGCCTGACCGGGCTGGCGGAGGAGAACCTCCAGTCGCGGCTGCGCGGCACGATGCTGATGGCGATCTCCAACCAGGAGGGTCACATCGTGCTCGCCCCCGGCAACAAGTCGGAGCTGGCGGTGGGCTACTCGACGCTGTACGGCGACTCGGTCGGCGCGTACGGGCCGATCAAGGACGTGTACAAGACGTCGGTCTTCCGGCTGGCGCGGTGGCGCAACCGGGCGGCGCAGGAGCGCGGCCAGACCCCGCCGATCCCGGAGGCGTCCCTCACCAAGCCGCCGAGCGCCGAGCTGCGCCCCGGCCAGGTGGACACCGACTCGCTGCCGGACTACGACGTCCTGGACCGGATCCTGGAGCTGTACGTGGACCGGGACCAGGGCAAGGATTCGATCGTCGCGGCGGGCTTCGACGAGGAGCTGGTGACGAGGACGCTGCGGCTGGTGGACGTGGCCGAGTACAAGCGGCGCCAGTACCCTCCGGGTACGAAGATCTCGGCCAAGGGCTTCGGCAAGGACCGGCGTCTGCCGATCACGAACCGCTGGCGCGAGACGACGACGAGCTGACGCGCTCTTCGGGCAGGGGGCTTCCCGCGACGACGCGGGAGGTCCCCTTCGTCGTACGGCCCGTGCGGTCCAGGAGCCCCGCCGTCGCCGCGATCGCGAGCCCCACCACCGCGAGGACCGCGCCGACCAGCGTCGGGGAGGTCCAGCCCCAGCCGGCGGCGATGGCGGCGCCGCCGAGCCAGGCGCCGCCCGCGTTGGCGAGGTTGAACGCCGAGTGGTTGGAGGCGGAGGCCAGGGTGGGGGCGTGCCTGGCCTTGTTCATGACCAGCATCTGGAGCGGGGTGGTGGTCATGAAGCCGACCGCGCCGAGTACGACGACCGTCACGAGGGCGGCCCACTGGACGTGCACGGTGAAGCGGAAGGCGACCAGCACGAGCGCGAGGGCGCCGAGCGACCCGTACAGCGTCGGCCGCAGCGCCCGGTCCGTGAGCGGGCCCGCGACGAGCGCGCCGAGGGTCATGCCGATGCCGAAGAGGGCGAGGACGAGGGTGACGGACGACTCGCCGAAGCCCATGACCTCGGTGGTCATCGAGGCGAGGTAGGAGTACACGGCGAAGACGCCCGCGAAGCCGAAGACGGCGGTGAGCAGCCCGAGCAGCACCTGCCGGTCGCCCAGGGCCCGCAGCTCGCGCCCGAGGCCCTGCTGCGCGTCGACGGGTACGTACGGGACGAGGCGGGCGAGCGCGGCCATGGCGACCAGGCCGATCGCCGTGACGACCAGGAAGGTGGCGCGCCAGCCGAGGTGCTGGCCGAGCAGGGTGGCGGCCGGGACGCCCACGATGTTCGCGACGGTCAGGCCGAGGAACATCGTGGCGACCGCGCGGGCCTGCCTGCCGTCGGCCACGAGCCGGGCGGCGACGACCGCGCCGACGCCGAAGAACGCGCCGTGCGGCAGGCCGGCGAGCACACGGGCGGCGACGAGCGTGCCGAAGCCGGGCGCGAGGGCGGAGGCGAGGTTGCCGACGGTGAACAGCGCCATCAGCAGCAGGAGCATCCGCTTGCGGGGGATGCGGGAGCCGACGGCGGTGAGCAGCGGGGCGCCGATGACGACGCCGATCGCGTACGCGGAGACGAGGTACCCGGCGGTGGGGACGGAGGTGTGGAGGTCGTCCGCGACATTGGGCAGGAGGCCCATCATCACGAATTCGGTCGTGCCGATGCCGAAGGCTGCTATGGACAGGGCGAGCAGGGCCAGGGGCATGAGGGGCAGGGCCTTTCCAGACGTGGACGCGCTTAAGTTCCCTTACGGAACAAAGGGTCGCACGCGGATTGTTCCCCGCGGTGAACGGAGGATTGCCGCCGGATCTCCCGCGTCACGGGTTCAGGGGGTGACGCGCGCCGCGATCGGAAGGTGGTCGCTGTCCGTCTCCGGCAGCGTCCACGACGCCACGGGCTCCACGCCCCGCACCATGATCTGGTCGATCCGCGCCAACGGGAACGCGGCCGGCCAGCTGAAGCCCATGCCGTCACCCGCGGCTCCCTGGGTGGAGCGCATCTGGGAGGTGACCGCGTTGAGCGAACGGTCGTTCATCGTGCCGTTGAGGTCACCGAGCAGGACGACCTTGTCCAGCGGCTCGCGCGCGATCGCCTCGCCGAGCGCGTCGGCGCTCTTGTCGCGCTGGTTGGCGGTGAAGCCCGCGTTCAGCTTGACCCGCACGGACGGCAGGTGCGCGACGTAGACGGCGACGTCCCCGAGGGGCGCGGACACCGTGGCGCGCATCGCCCGCGTCCAGCCCAGCCGGATGTCCACCGGGCGGCTGTCGGTCATGGGGTACTTGCTCCACAGGCCGACCGTGCCCTGGACGGAGTGGTACGGGTACGTGGCGGCCAGTGCCTGCTCGTACACCGGCACCATGCCGGGCTTGAGCTCCTCCAGCGCCAGGACGTCCGCCCCGGAGCCGGCGACGTCGCGGGCGGTGCCCTCGGGGTCGGGGTTGTCGGCGTTCACGTTGTGCGTGACGACCATGAGGTCACCGCCGGGGCCCGACTTGTCCGTGACCAGGCCGCCGAAGGAGTTGAGCCAGACGACCGCGGGGACCAGCAGGGCGACCAGCGCGGTGGCCGAGCGGCGCAGCAGCGCGGCGACCAGGAGGACCGGGAGGAAGACGCCGAGCCACGGCAGGAACGTCTCCGTGAGGCTGCCGAGGTTGCCGATCTTGTTCGGGATCTCCGCGTGGAAGATCATCAGCAGGGCGAGCAGCACCGCGCACACCGCGAGCAGCACCCCACGGCGCCAGATCCCCGGATCGCGGCGCAAGCGGTCGGCCACCGATCGGAGCCGGGATCCGGCGCGCTCGCGCTCCGCGCCGCCGTTCCCCGTCTCCGCCACGTCCACCTGCGCCATTCCGTCGTCCTCACTGCCTTGCGTGTCCTGCTCACCGTCCCCCGGCCCCCGACCCTAGGGGATCAGGGGACGGTCGTACTGCCACGAGGACGACGCGGGCGGCACGAAGGGTTCCGCCGGTTGCGGGTGGGACGGCAGCTGTGACAGAACACGCATACTTCCGGCCGCTCACCCGGGCCTCACCGTCGTACCGGCTCCCGCGCGTCCCCGTGCGGCGCCTGCGGCGCGGGCCCGCCGCCGCGTGCCGCGTGCGGGCGCCGCGCCGGCAGGAAGGCGGCCACCACGGCGGCGCCGGCCAGCGCGATGGCCGTCGACACCAGGGCGGTGACGTGCATGGCGCCGAGGAAGGCGTCGTACGCGGCGGGGATCAGCTCCCGCCCCGGCGCGCCGAGCCGCTCGGCGGCGGCCAGGGTGCCCTCGATGGACTCCCCCGCCGCGTGCCGCGCGGCACCGTCCGGCACCGCGCCGAGCCGGTCCTCGATCCCGCCCCGGTACGCGGTGGAGAGCACCGAACCGAGGACCGCCACCCCCAGCGCCCCGCCGACCTGCCGGAACGTGTTGCTGATCGCCGAGCCCGAGCCGGCCCGCGCCCGGGGGAGCGACTGCATGACCGAGACGGTCACCGGTGGCATGACGTGCGCCATCCCGACGCCCTGCACGAAGAGCACCAGTGCCAGCACCCACACCGGCGTCGACGCGTCGTAGAAGGCGAACGAGGCGAGGCACGCGGCGATCAGCAGCATCCCGGCCGTGCACACCGCCCGGGCGCCGAAGCGCGTCACCACGAGCCTCGCCCGGGGCGCGAACAGCATCTGGGCGACGGCCAGCGGCAGAACCAGCAGGCCGGCCTGGAGCGCGCTGTAGCCGCGCACGCTCTGGAGGTAGAACGCCGACATGAAGGTCACGCCCATCAGCGCGAAGAACACCAGCGAGATCGCGGCGATGGCGCCGGAGAACGCCGGTTTGCGGAAGTGCCCCATGTCGATGGCCGGATGGGCGGTGCGCTTCTCGTGGACCACGAACCCGGCGAGCACGGCGAGCCCGGCGAGCAGCGGCAGCAGCGACGTGGGGTCGGTGAAGTCGGCGAGCTCGCCGCCCCGGATGATCCCGTACACCAGCAGCACCAGCCCGACGATGGACAGCACCACGCCGGGCGGGTCGAGCCGCCCGGGGTGCGGGTCCCTGGAGTCGGGCACGAGCAGCACCATCGCCACCAGGGCGATGATCACGACGGGGACGTTGACGAGGAAGATGGAGCCCCACCAGAAGTGCTCCAGCAGCAGTCCGCCGGTGACCGGGCCGATGGCGATGCCGAGGCCGACGCTGCCCGCCCAGATGCCGATGGCCTTGGGCTGCTCGTCGCGCTCGAAGACGTTCATGAGGATGGCGAGCGTGGCGGGCATCACGAAGGCCCCGCCGAAGCCCATCAGGGCGCGGTGGGCGATCAGTTCGGCGGGTCCGTCCGACAGCGCGGCGAGCGCGGAGCCGGCACCGAAGACGACCAGCCCGAACAGCAGGGTCCTCTTGCGGCCGAGCCGGTCCCCGAGCAGGCCGGAGGTGAACAGGAGCCCGGCGAAGACGAGGGTGTAGGCGTTGATCGCCCACTCCAGCTCGCTCTGGGTGGCGCCCAGGCCGATGGGGGCGGGTGCGGCGACCGTCTTGACGGCGACGTTCAGGATCGAGTTGTCCAGGACCACGATGAGCAGGCTGAACATCAGGACGCCGAGGATCACCCAGCGGCGGCGGTGGACGGCTTCGGGCACGGCGGCCTCGGGCATTACGGCTTCCGGTACGGGCATGTTCCGACCGTAATGGTGGTTTTCGCACCTCACCGTCCCGGCCACGGTCGCTTACGCCACCGGAGTGCCCCGCGGGCGCCGGCCGCGTCCGCGTCGCGGTGTGGCGCGCCCTACGAACGGGCCCACTTCCCCCGCGCGGCACGTAGTGCCACCATGGACCTGGTCCGGGGACGCCGTCAGGGCGCCTCGAGATGACGAAGGAGCCGTTCCCCATGACGCTTCAGGCTGCCCGCAAGCAGCCCGCCGACAGCAGCAAGGCGCTGTACGGCGGCAAGGGCACTCGCCGCATCACCGTGCATGACATCGCCGCCGCCAAGGAGCGGGGCGAGAAGTGGCCCATGCTGACCGCTTACGACGCGATGACCGCGTCCGTGTTCGACGAGGCCGGCATCCCGGTCATCCTCGTCGGCGACTCCATGGGCAACTGTCACCTCGGCTACGACACCACCGTGCCCGTCACGATGGACGAGATGACGCTGCTGTCCGCCGCGGTCGTACGGGGCACCAGGCGCGCCCTGGTCGTCGGCGACCTGCCCTTCGGCTCGTACCAGGAGGGCACCGTGCAGGCCCTGCGGTCGGCCACCCGCCTGGTGAAGGAGGCCGGCGTCGGCGCGATCAAGCTGGAGGGCGGGGAGCGCTCCCTGCCGCAGACCGAGATGCTGGTCCAGGCCGGCATCCCCGTCATGTCCCACCTCGGCCTGACCCCGCAGTCCGTCAACACCATGGGCTACCGGGTGCAGGGACGCGCCGACGAGGACGCGCACCGGCTGCTGCGCGACGCCAAGGCCGCGCAGGACGCGGGCGCCTTCGCGGTCGTCCTGGAGCTGGTGCCGGCCGAGCTGGCCGCCGAGGTCACCCGGTCCCTGCACATCCCGACCATCGGCATCGGCGCCGGCCCCGACACGGACGCCCAGGTCCTCGTCTGGACCGACATGGCGGGGCTGACCGGCGGCAAGGTGCCGCGCTTCACCAAGCAGTACGCCAACCTCCGGCAGACCCTCGGCGACGCGGCGAAGGCGTTCGCCGAGGACGTGGCAGGCGGAACGTTCCCGCTCGAGGAGCACACCTTCCACTGATCCCGGAGCCACCAGGCCACTCCCGGTACGGACGACAGCCCGCCGACTTCCCCCATCGGCGGGCTGTCGGCATGAGAAGGCCTGCCGGGCGTAGCCTGGAAAGTGGTCTCGGGGGCCCATCCCATATCCCGCCGGAGGCGGTGGACATGCCCGCAATCGTGCGCAAGAGCTTCGACTCCGCAGACGAGACCCGGCCGTTCGAGGACGGCAAGGGAAGGCTCGATGTGGTGAACACCGACAGGGGCCCGGTCGGCCGGGCCGTCTTCGAGCCGGGCTGGCAGTGGACCAAGCACGTCAAGCCCATCGCGGGCACCGACAGCTGCCAGGCCTCGCACGTCGCTTACATCGTCAGCGGCCGGCTGAAGATCGTCATGGACGACGGCGAGACCGCGGAGGCGGGGCCCGGTGACTTCTTCACCGTCGAGCCCGGGCACGACGCCTGGGTGGTCGGTGACGAGCCGTGCGTCTGCCTCGACTGGGTGGGCTTCGGCGACTACGCCGTGCCCGCGGGATCCACGTCCTGACCTGCGAGGTCCCGGCCGGTGAGCGGCCTGTCGGCGGCTTGTCGGTGATCTGTCGGTGATGTGTCGGTGGCCGCTGGTGACATGGCGGCATGACACGACGATCCGATACGAACGCCGTCGAGGTGCGGGGCCTCGTGAAGCACTACGGCGACACGAAGGCACTGGACGGGGTGGACCTCGACGTGCGCGAGGGCACCGTCCTCGGGGTGCTCGGCCCCAACGGCGCCGGCAAGACCACGCTCGTCCGCTGCCTGTCCACCCTCGTCGTCCCCGACGCGGGCCGCGCCACCGTGGCCGGGTACGACGTGGTGCGCCGGCCCCGCGCGCTGCGCCGCGCCATCGGGCTCACCGGCCAGTACGCCTCGGTCGACGAGAGGCTGTCCGGCTGGGAGAACCTGTACATGATCGGGCGGCTGCTCGACCTGTCCCGCAAGGACGCCCGCCGACGCGCCGACGAGCTGCTGGAACGGTTCTCCCTGACGGAGGCCGCCGGGCGTTCCGCGATGACGTACTCCGGTGGTATGCGGCGCCGCCTCGACCTGGCCGCCTCCATGACCGGCCGCCCCGCCGTGCTCTACCTGGACGAACCGACGACGGGCCTCGACCCCCGCACCCGTAACCAGGTGTGGGACGAGGTCCAGGGCATGGTCGCCGAGGGCGTGACGGTCCTGCTCACCACCCAGTACATGGAGGAGGCCGAGCGGCTGGCGCACGAGCTCACCGTCATCGACCGGGGCAAGGTCATCGCCACCGGCGAGGTGGACGAGCTCAAGGCCAGGGTCGGGGGCCGCACTCTCCGGGTCCGTCCCGCCGACCCGGCGCACCTCCCGGCGATGGCGCGGACGCTGACCGAGCACGGCCTGGCCGGTATCGCGGGCCCGACCGTCGTCCCGGACGAGGGACTGCTGTCCGTACCGATCCTCAGCGACGAGCAACTGACGGCCGTGATCGGCCTGTTGGGCGCGCGGGGCTACGGCATCGCGCACATCGGCACGCATCTGCCCAGCCTGGACGAGGTGTTCCTGGCCATCACCGGCGAGAAGTCGTCGGTGCCCGGCACGACCCATGAGGAGGTCGCCGCGTGAACGCGGTGCGTACGACGACAAAGACCCTGACGGCGACCGGGACGGCGGCGACCGGGAGCGCGGCCGAGGACCGGATCGGGCCGCGGGCCAACGCCCGCCACATCGGCGCGCTGGTGCGGCGCAACGCACTCCAGATCAAGCAGGATCCGCAGTCGATGTTCGACGTGCTGCTGACGCCCATCGTCTTCGTCCTGCTCTTCGTGTTCGTCTTCGGCGGCTCGGTCGGCCGGGCGCTCGGTGGCGACCGGGACGCGTATGTGAACTACGTGGTCCCCGGTTTGATGGCGATGATGGGCCTGAACATCGCCATGGCCGTCGGCACCGGCATCAACGACGACGTCAGGAAAGGGGTCATGGACCGGTTCAGGACGATGCCGATCGCCCGGTCGTCCGTCCTCGTCGCCAAGATCGTCGTGGAGATCGGCCGGATGCTGGTGGCCTCCGCCATCCTGCTCGGCATGGGCTTCCTGCTCGGTATGGAGATCAGGACGTCGGTGCTCGACCTGCTCGCGGCGGTCGGCCTGTCCGTGGTCTTCGGCGCGTCCCTGATGTGGATCTTCATCCTGCTCGGTCTCACGTTGCAGACGGCGCAGGCCGTCCAGGGGGTGGCGATGATCGTGCTGATGCCCCTTCAGTTCGGGTCGTCCATCTTCGCCCCGCCGGCGTCGATGCCGGGCTGGCTGCGGACGTTCACCGACCACAACCCGCTGTCGAACCTGGCCGACGCCGCGCGCAACCTGGTCAACGGCGGCCCGGTCGCCGAGTCGGCGTGGACGACGCTCGGCTGGGCGGCGGCGATCACGCTGGTGACGGCGCCGCTCGCGGTCGCCAGGTTCCGCGGCAGGACGTGACCCGGGTGGCCGGGCGGCGGTCCGGTACGGTCTCTACCGTCCCCGAGCCCAGGAGCGCCGCCCATGGCCACCGCCACGTCCCGCCACAGCGAGCGGAGAGTCAGTCCCGTCTTCCTCGGTATCGCCGCCGTCATGGCGGTCACCGGCTGGGCGGTGTGGACCGGCTTCTCCGCCGACCCGGGCCTGGCCGTCTTCCTGTTCGTCACGTCCACATGGATCGTGTCGCTCTGTCTGCACGAGTACGCGCACGCCCGGACCGCCCTGCACGGCGGTGACATCTCCATCGGCGCTAAGGGCTATCTGACCCTCAACCCGCTGAAGTACACGCACGCGATGCTCAGCATCGTGCTGCCGGTCGTCTTCGTGATCATGGGCGGTATCGGCCTGCCGGGCGGCGCGGTGTTCATCGAGCGGGACCGGATCCGCGGGCGCTGGAAGCACAGCCTGGTGTCGGCGGCGGGCCCGCTGACGAACGTCCTCTTCGCGGCCCTCCTCACCGCGCCCTTCTGGCTCGGCGCCCTCGACGGCGTGCCGATGGCGTTCCGCTTCGCGCTCGCGTTCGTGGCGCTGCTGGAGGTGTCGGCCGTGATCCTGAACTTCCTGCCGGTGCCGGGTCTGGACGGTTACGGCGTGATCGAGCCGTGGCTGTCGTACCGGATCCGCCGGAAGGTCGAGCCGTACGCGCCCTTCGGGCTGCTCGCGGTGTTCGTGTTCCTCTTCATCCCCGAGGTGAACGACGCCTTCTTCGGGCTGGTCGACTTCGTCCTGCGGGGGCTGGGCATCGAGGAGCTGGAGCGGTACTGCGGGCGGGACCTCTTCACCTTCTGGGAGGAGCGCGACCCGGTGTGCGAGGAGATCCTCAGCTGGTGACGCGCGGCCCGCGGCGCCAGTAGTACCAGGCCATGTTGGACGAGACGCCGGCCAGCAGGACCCAGATGACGCCGAGCCAGGTGCCCTGGACGAAGGACACCACGGCCGCGGCGACGGCGAGGGCGCAGACGACGAGGGCGTACAGAGCGAGGCGGGGCATGGGGGTGGCTCCTGTCCGGGTATGTACTCATGACGTGCCTGTCCAGTGTCCCCCATGCCCGTCCGCTGCCGGACGCCGGTCGTCGGCCGGCCGTACGCCCGCCTCGGGCCGACGGGCGCCGGACCGGGCGCCGGTCAGATGTCGGTGACGCGCAGACCGGCGTGGGCCTTGTAGCGGCGGTTGACCGAGATGAGGTTGGCGACCAGCGCCTCGACCTGGTGGGCGTTGCGCAGCCGGCCCGCGAAGACGCCCCGCATACCGGGGATGCGGGCGGCGAGCGCCTGCACGAGGTCGGTGTCCGCGCGGCTCTCGCCCAGGACCATCACGTCCGTGTCGATCTCCTCGACCGTCTCGTCCTGGAGGAGCACGGCGGACAGGTGGTGGAACGCGGCGGTCACGCGCGAGTCCGGCAGCAGGGCGGCGGCCTGCTCGGCGGCGCTGCCCTCCTCCGGCCTGATGGCGTAGGCGCCCTTCTTGTCGAACCCGAGGGGGTTGACGCAGTCGATGACCAGCTTGCCGCGCAGCTCCTCGCGGAGCGACTCCAGCGTCCGGGCGTGGCCGTCCCACGGCACCGCGATGATCACGATGTCGCTGCGGCGGGCGCACTCTGCGTTGTCGGCGCCCTCGACGCCCAGGCCGAGCTCGGCGGCGGCGGCCTCGGCGCGCTCGGCGGCCCGGGACCCGATGATCACCTTCTGCCCGGCGCGGGCGAGGCGGAGGGCGAGGCCCCGGCCCTGGTCGCCGGTGCCGCCGAGGACGCCGACGACGAGCCCGGAGACATCGGGGAGAGCGTTCGTATCAGTAGTCATGGTCCCCGACATTACGTGGCCCGCCCCGTACGGGTGATGTGAGGCCGAACCCCCGCGCGGGGGCGGTGCGGCGGGGCAGGATGCGGCGCCATGGATGCCGTACGTGTCGCCCTGCTGCGTGAGGTCCTGGCCGGTACGGAGTGGCCCGCGGCGGCCCGCCGGTTCGCCGGTGTGCTGCGGTCGTCGGTGGTGCCGCACGGCGGCGGGCTGCTGCTGGTCGGTACGGCGGAGTACGAGCCGTGGCACCTGGCGGCCCATCTGGTCGACGAGGCCGCGTGGTCGGGGCAGCCGGAGCTCGCGCCGACGCTGGTGCGGCACCGGGTGCGGGCCTCCGATCCGGCGCACCTGGCGGTGGGCCTGGGCCGGCTGGAGGCCGCCGGGCGCGGGTCGACCCTGCTGGTGGTTGCCCCGGAGCGGCCGGGCGGCGGCCTGCTGGAGCGGGTGCACGGAGCGCGGCGGGCGGGGGCGACGGTGCTGGCGCTGGACGGCGGTGACCGGGAGATGCGCGGGCTGGCCCATGAGGCGCTGACGGTGGCGGAGGCGGAGGAGGTGGACCTCGACACGGTGCAGCACCTGGTGAGCGCGGCGGCCGGTGAGAACACCCTGCCGTCGCTGTCACCGCGCGAGGGCCGCCGCTTCCGCGACCGGCTCTCGCGGCTCGCGGACCATCTGACGTCACCGCCGCCGACGCGCTGGTAGGCGCGGCCGGGCGCGATGGGCGGCCGGCCGGGCACGCGCGCGGCGTTCCGGAGCGGCGACCGTGCGGCATTCCGGAGCGGCGGCCCGGCGTGCGCGGCGTCGGTGGGCCTGACCGGCGGCGGCGATGCTTGCGCCGCCGTGCCCACGGGCCCCGCGCCCCCGGGCCTGGCTCACGGGGTGACGCCGGGCCCCGGGTCACGACCCTCGCGGCCGGATGGGCCCCCTTCGGCGCCCGGTCCCCGGTGCGGCGTGCCCCGGCGCGCCCGCCCCTCCCGCTGCGGGCACCTCAGGGCTACGCGTGGCGTGCCGCCGCACCACCCGCCCCGACACCCGGTCCCGCAGGGCCACCGGGGGCAGCGCGCAGCCGCACCACCCGCCCGGCGCCCGGTTCCGCGCCGGGGCCCGTCGCGCGGGCTCGCCCGCAGGCCCCCGGGCCGCCGCCCGCGACGGCGGCGCCGGACCGTCAGGGGGTGTCGTCGCGGGGCGCCGGGGCGTCCCGGTCGTGCCAGTTGGGGTCGGTGTCCCACTGGAGGTTCCGCTCGCGGGCCGTTTCCATCGCGTGGGCGGCCTCCTCCCGGGTCGGGTACGGGCCGAACCGGTTCTTCGCCGGGCAGTCCGGGCCTTCCTCGACCTTCTTGTGCTGGAGGCAGTAGTACCACTCGCCCGGTTTTCCGGCCGTGCGCTTCTTGAACAGGGCCATTCTCGGCTCCTTCCTCTGTGGCCATCGTGCCCCGCGGCGTGCTGGTTAGACTCGCTGCATGTCTGGCCAGTCGCTTCTCGTACCGGGGGAGCTCTCTCCCCCTCGTTCCGTTCCGGGGTCCATCCGCCGCCCCGAATACGTCGGAAAGCCCATGCCGGCGCCGTACACCGGCCCGGAGGTGCAGGACTCCGACACCATCGAGCGGATGCGGATCGCGGGCCGCATCGCGGCGCAGGCGATGGAGGAGGCCGCCCGGCACATCGCTCCCGGGGTGACCACCGACGAGCTGGACCGGGTCGCGCACGAGTACATGTGCGACCACGGGGCCTATCCGTCGACGCTCGGGTACCGGGGCTTCCCGAAGTCGCTGTGCGCGTCCGTCAACGAGGTCATCTGCCACGGCATCCCGGACTCGACCGTCCTGCGCGACGGCGACATCGTGAACCTGGACGTCACGGCGTACATCAACGGTGTGCACGGCGACAACAACGCGACGTACCTCTGCGGTGACGTCGACGAGGACTCGCGGCTGCTGGTCGAGCGGACCCGCGAGTCGCTGAACCGGGCCATCAAGGCGGTCAAGCCCGGCCGCCAGATCAACGTCATCGGCCGGGTCATCGAGTCGTACGCCAAGCGCTTCGGCTACGGCGTGGTGCGGGACTTCACCGGGCACGGGATCAACTCCTCGTTCCACTCCGGTTTGATCATCCCGCACTACGACTCGCCGCACGCGACCACGGTCATGCAGCCGGGGATGACGTTCACGATCGAGCCGATGCTGACGCTGGGCACGCACGAGTACGACATGTGGGACGACGGCTGGACCGTCGTGACGAAGGACCGCAGGCGGACCGCGCAGTTCGAGCACACGCTGGTCGTGACGGACACGGGGGCCGAGATTCTCACGTTGCCGTGACGCCGGAGGCGGGTACGCTTTTACCGACGGGCCGTCGGGAACCTGTTGACTCGGACGACCCTCAGCAGGAGGATCGCGGTGGTGGCGGCTTCGGCCGCCCCTGCCCGTCCCCTCGGCCCGGGAGGCCCGCCTTGGACGCACGCGCCACTGTCACTCCCTTCTCGACGGTCATCCGCACCGCCTCGCACCAGCAGCACACCGAGGCGGAGACCTCCGGCTTCATGAGCGACCTGCTCGGCGGCCGGCTGGGCGTGGACGCCTACGCCCGGTACACCGAGCAGCTGTGGTTCGTGTACCGGGCGCTGGAGGACGCCGCCGGGCGGCTCGTGGACGATCCGGTGGCGGGTCCCTTCATACGGCCGGAGCTCTTCCGCGCCCCCGCGCTGGAGCGCGATCTCGCCCATCTGCGCGGCGGCGACTGGCGCGCGGGGCTGACCGCGCTGCCCGCGACCGTCGCGTACGCCGCCCGGATCGAGGAGTGCGCCCGCACCTGGCCGGCGGGGTACGTGGCACACCACTACACCCGCTACCTGGGCGACCTGTCGGGCGGGCAGATCATCCGCGACAAGGCGGAGCGGACCTGGGGGTTCGCGCGCAAGGGTGACGGCGTGCGGTTCTACGTCTTCGAGCAGATCCCCAACCCGGCCGCGTTCAAGCGGGATTACCGCGAGCTGCTGGACCGGGTGAACGCCGACGACCTGGAGAAGCAGCGGATCGTCGACGAGTGCAAGCGGGCCTTCGACTTCAACAGCGCGGTGTTCCGCGAGCTCGGCGGGGAGTTCCCGCTCAGCGCCTGATCTCCCTGACGCGCCCGCCGAGTTCGATGGTGCCGTCGGGGCCGGGGGCCGTCAGCAGCTGCGAACCCCGGCCCTGCGTGATGTTCAGCGCCCGGCCGAGCCGGGCGGAGAGCAGCAGGGCCGCGGCGCCGGTCGCCTCGTCCTCCACCACTCCGTCGCCGCGCCCCGGGAACGCCCGCGCCCGGACCCGGCCCGCCGCCTCGTCCTCCCACGCCCACGCGTACACCCAGTCACCGGCCGGTGGCACCTCCAGCGCCTCGACCTCCCCGGCCGACGCGTACTGCCGCAGCGTCCTCGGAGGTACCCACTCCGGACGGGCGGTGATCCAGGTGAACTCGCCGTCCTGGCGCACCCACACCTCGCCCGCCGGAGGGTTCACGACCTCCAGGTCCAGCAGCCAGGCGACCCCGACGAGGGGGTGACCGGCGAACGGCAGGCGCACGCCGGGCGTGTAGATGTCGACGGCCCCGCGCTCGGGGTCGTCGACGAAGACGGTCTCGCTGAACCCGAGGTCTTTGGCGAGCGCCTGGCGGGACGCCTCGTCCGCGCGGAGCCGGCCGTCGCGTACGACGCCGAGGAGGTTCCCGTGCCGGCCGTCGGCGGCGCAGAAGACGGCCAGGACGTCGTGAGCGGTGTTCATCCCGGCATTCAAGCACGCGGTCGGCCAGGGGAACGGCGTGAGGGGACACTTCATAGGAAGGGGGACATAAGTGAGCCAACGTGCGCCGCTTGACCAGCACTTGACTGCGCCCTGGGGCGCCCATGGGCCGTCTGTGACCGCTCCGCGCAACCTGTTCGGTTTCAAGGGACGGCACCCGGAACATCCCCGGCACCGACACCACCGCCCTCGACCGGCACGTGTGGGACGCGCGGAAGGACGGCCGGGGGTGGCTGGCGGGCGGGTCGTACCTGGTGGCGCGGCGTATCCGGATGAACGTCGAGACCTGGGACCGTACCCCGCTGCGGGAGCAGGAGGAGATCTTCGGCCGCGACAAGGGCGAGGGCGCGCCCGTGGGCAGGGGCGGGGAGCACGATGAACCGTTCCTGCCCGCCATGAAGCCGGACGCGCATGTGCGGCTCGCGCACCCGGACTCCAACGGCGGGGCGCGCATGCTGCGCCGCGGCTACTCCTTCACGGACGGGACGGACGGCCTGGGACGGCTGGACGCGGGGCTGTTCTTCCTCGCCCACCAGCGCGACCCGCGCACCGGGTTCATCCCCGTGCAGACGGCGCCGGCACGCCATGACGTGCTCAACGAGTAGATCCAGCACGTGGGTTCGGCGCTCTTCGCCGTCCCGCCGGGTGTCCGTGACAAGGACGACTGGTGGGGCAGAGCGCTCCTCGGGTGAGCAGAAGGGACCGACGTTGTTCGGCAACTACCTGATCGGCCTGCGTGAGGGCCTGGAGGCGAGCCTCGTCGTCTGCGTCCTCGTCGCGTACCTGGTGAAGACGGGGCGGCGGGACGCGCTGAAACCGGTGTGGTGCGGGATCGGCGTCGCGGTGGGCCTGGCGCCGGCCTTCGGCTGCGTCCTCGAATTCGGCTCGCAGGAGCTGACGTTCGAGGCGCAGGAGCTGCTCGGCGGCTCGCTGTCGATCCTGGCCGTGGGCCTGGTGACGTGGATGTCTTCTGGATGCGTCGCACCGCGCGGCACTTGAGGGCGGAGCTGCGCGGCAGGCTCGACGCGGCGCTGCGCATGGGTACGGGGGCGCTGGTCGCCACCGCGTTCCTGGCGGTGGGACGGGAGGGCCTGGAGACGGCGCTGTTCGTGTGGGCGTCGGTGCGTGCGGCGGCCGACGAGGCGGGCTCGTCACAGCCGTTGGCCGGCGTGCTGCTGGGCATCGGGACGGCGGTGGTGCTGGGGTGGCTGTTCCACCGGGGCGCGGTGCGGATCGATCTGGCCCGGTTCTTCACCTGGACGGCGGGATGCTGGTCCAGGTCGCGGCCGGGGTGCCGGCGTACGGCGTGCACGATCCGCAGGAGGCGCGGTTCCTGGGCGGTCTGGCGGACAAGGCGTTCGACATCGGCGCGACGATCCCGCCGGACAGCTGGTACGGGACGCTGCTGAAGGGCGTCTTCAACTTCCAGCCGAACCCGACGGTCCTCCAGGTCACGGTGTGGGCGCTGTATCTGGTCCCCGTCCTCGCGCTGTTCCTCGCCCCGGTAGGGTTCGGACGGTCAGTGGGGGTCGAGGAGCAGAAGGCAACCGATGAGAAGGCTGGGTCGGGTGGCGAGGCCCGCGACGGGGCTCGCGGCGGTGATGGTGCTGGCGATGCTGACGGCGAGCGGGTGCGTGACGGTGCACGGCGAGCTGGAGGTCGTGCCGGCGGCGACGAAGGCTGAGGCCGCACGGGCGCTGAAGGACTTCACCGCCGCGTACAACGCCGCCGACAAGGCGTACGATCCGGCCCTCGACGCGGGCCGGGTCACCGGCGCGCTCGGAGACATCAACCAGGCGGGGCTGAAGTCGCGCAGCGTCACCAGCCCGGGCGGCAATCCGAACCACCGGCCGCTGGAGCTGACGGACGCGTCCTTCACGATCCCGAAGAAGGCGGGCTGGCCGCGCTGGTTCCTCGCGAACACCGACTCCAACCGGGACACCGACCAGGGCCCGGGTGACGACCGCTGGCTGCTCGTCTTCGTGCGCAACAGCGCCCGGCAGCTGTGGGAGGTCGCGTATCTGACGATCCTCGCCCCGTCCGCGGTGCCCGTGTTCAAGACGGACGGGGCCGGCTGGGCGGAGCCCGTGGCGCCGGACTCGGCGGCGCTGGCCGTCGCGCCCAAGGACCTGAGCGAGGAGTACGCCTCGTATCTGCGGACCGGCCGGCCGGCGCACTTCGCGGCGGGTCCGCACACCTCGGTGTGGCGGGCGGAGCGCCAGAGCGTGGCGCGGCGGCCGGGGCTGTCGACGCAGTACGTCGACCAGGCCCTGGACACCGGCGACCACGCGCCGCTCGGGCTGATGACCGAGGACGGCGGGGCGTTCGTCTTCTTCGCGATCCGCTTCTACGACCGGCAGACCGCGGCGCAGGGCTACCGGCCGAAGGTCAGCCCGGATGTGAAGGCGCTCATGACCGGCGAGGTGAGGAACACGCTCACCAAGGAGTGGGTGGCCAGCCAGTCCGCGCGGGTGAAGCCGGCCGGGGCGACCTCGGACCAGGTGACGGTGCTGGCCCGGCTTCAGGGCGTGACGTCGGCGACCGGGTCGTAGGGGGTGCCCTGCCGGCGGTCCGTGGTCAGCGGCTGAGCGGCCACGCCACCGAGTGGTGGTCGTGCTCGTCGTCCAGCTGTTCGGCGTGGCGGGCGCAGGCGTCGGTCAGCGCCTCCAGCAGCGTCAGCGGGTCGGGCAGCGGGTGCTCGGGGCCGCGTACCCAGCCGACGCCGAGCTCACCGGGCAGCCGCGCGGGCGGTACGAGGACGTAGGAGCCGCGGCAGTGCCAGCGCAGCCCCGGGTGCTCGTCCATCGTCTCGGGGTGGCAGTCCAGCTCGCACGGCCACCACTCGTCCTCGTCCTCGGGGGTGCCGCGGGTGGCGGTGAAGAACAGCATGCGGTCCTCGCCGGACTGGGCGACCGGACCGACGTCGACGCCCTCGGCGATCAGCCGCTCCAACGCGGCGCGACCGGCCTCCAGCGGAACGTCGAGGACGTCGTGGACCATGCCGGTCGCGGTGATGAAGTTGGCCTGCGGCTCTCCCTGGGCCCACCGCTCGATCTGCGCGCGGTCGGTGGTGGACTGGGTCTGCCAGGCGAAGGAGACGGGGTGGCGGGCCGGGGTGGGGCAGCCGACGCGCTCACAGGAACATCGGTAGCCGACGGGGTACGCGGCGGGGGCGAGGGGCAGTCCCGCGGCGGCGGTGGCCAGGAGCAGGTCTTCGCGGCTCGGCCCGTCGGCGGCGGTCTTCTTCGGGCGCCGTCGCAGCCAGTGCGCGAGTTTGCTCTCCGTGCCGCGGTAGCGGCCGATACCGTCGCCCATCTATCCCCTCACACCTCATCATGCAAGCCCTGCGGTCCCTGCCATGGTCCCACCATCCTGCGCCTCGGGTGACCGGAGTCCCCAACCGGGGTCGGAACGGCGTACGGGATGGGCGGTTATGCCGGGGATTCGCCGGTCTCGGCGCCTCCCCCTCGTCCCGGGTCAGCGGGTGTCGCGCGGGGCGAGGCCGTGAAGGGCGTACTCGACGAGCCGGTCCGCGTACTCGTGCGTGAGCGGCAGGGTGCGCAGCAGCCAGCGGTGGGCGATCGGGCCGACGAAGAGCTCCAGCGCGATGCGCGGGTCGATCTCCCGGCGGACCTCGCCGGCGTCCTGGGCGGCGCGCAGCCGCCGCACGTACAGCTGGAGCTGCGGCTCCAGGAGCTGCTCGACGAAGCGGGCGCCGAGCTCGGGGTTGACGATGCCCTCGGCGGCGAGCGCGCGGGAGGGGGCTTCGAACGTGGGGTCGTTCATCTCGTCGACCGTGGCACGCAGGACGAATTTGAGATCGGCCTCCAGGTCCCCGGTGTCCGGGATCCCGCTGTCGGCGTCGCCGCCGAGGGCTTCGCCGGCCTGTCGCCCCAGGTCCACGAAGGCTTCCAGGAGGACGGCGGCCTTGGAGGGCCACCAGCGGTAGATGGTCTGCTTGCCGACGCCGGCGCGGGCGGCGATGCCTTCGATGGTGGTCTTGGCGTAGCCGGCCTCCCCGACGAGGGCGAGGGCGGCGGCGTAAATGGCGCGGCGGGAGCGTTCGCTGCGCCGTGTGGAGTCGGGCGCCTTGGCCCCGGACGTGGTCTCTGCCATAGGCGCCAATCTAGCAGCGTACGAGGCGAGACGTATCGTCTCTTGACAAGACGATACGTCTCGTTCAATGTGGAGTCCGTCAACCGGAACCGGAGAAGGGAGCTCGACCATGGCCCGTGGTGGAGCAGGCAACATGCTCGGCGTCGGCGGTACCCGCAGGAACCTCCCCCGCTCCGCCCTGCGCGGCAGCGGCGCCGGCCGGGCCGGGCGGGGCGTCGACCCCGCCGCACAGAAGCGGGAGCTGCTGCGGAAGTTGAAGGAGGGGCGTACGGACCACGGCGCCTGACGGACGCCGGAATGAACTCACCCGTACGGTCCGCTGCGCGAAGGCTCCCCACGGCGCACCATGGCTTGCACGCACACACCGTGCGCCCTGCCGTCCGTGAGGAGCCTTCCTTGCCTCGTGACGCATCACCCCGCCGCTACCTGATGTGCCCACCCGCGCACTTCAGGGTGACCTACTCCATCAACCCGTGGATGAACCCGGCGAAACCGGTCGACCTGCCGCTCGCCCTCACCCAATGGGAAGACCTGCGCGACCGTTACCTCTCCCTCGGCCACACGGTCGAGCTGCTGGAGCCCCGGACCGACCTGCCCGACATGGTGTTCGCCGCCAACGGCGCCACCGTCATCGACGGCCGGGTGCTCCTCGCCCGGTTCGCCCACGCCGAGCGCGTGCCGGAGGCCGCGGTGCACCGGGAGTGGTTCCGGGCGCACGGCTTCACCGACGTCCACGAACCGGACCACATCAACGAGGGCGAGGGCGACTTCGCCGTCACCGCCACGTACGTCCTGGCCGGGCGCGGCTTCCGCTCCAGCCCCCTGTCGCACGACGAGGCCCAGGAGTTCTTCGGGCGCCCGGTGATCGGCCTGGAGCTGGTGGACCCGCGCTACTACCACCTCGACACGGCGCTGTGCGTCCTGGACGACGCGGCCGACGAGATCATGTACTACCCCGGCGCGTTCTCCCCGGGCAGCCGCGCCGTGCTGGCCCGGCTGTTCCCCGACGCGCTGATCGCCGAGGAGGACGACGCCGCGGCGCTCGGGCTGAACGCGGTGAGCGACGGCAGACACGTGCTGCTGCCCCAGGCCGCGGTGGGGCTGTACCGGCCGCTGCGGGAGCGCGGCTTCGAACCGATCGGCATGGACCTGGGCGAGCTGCTCAAGGGCGGCGGCAGCGTGAAGTGCTGCACGCAGGAGCTGCGGCCGTAGCGCGCGGGGTTCACGCGGGGGCCGACCGGTTCACGCGGTCGGCCCGTCGTGCGGCCGTGCGGCCGGTCAGTCCTCCAGGGTGAGCTTGAACGTGGCGTAGTCGCCGTACAGCACGAGCTCCGCCTTGCCCTCGGCGTCCTCGTACGCGCCGCTGCCGCCGGTGATCGCCGCGTCGGCACCGTGCGGGCCGGAACCATAGCGGTCGATGGTGTCGACGAGGGTGATGGTGCCGTCGTCGGTCCGCAGCACGCGCTCGCACTGCGTCACGTACCCGGCGCGGGTCACGTTGACGGCGGTGCACCGCGCGGTGGCGTCGCCGATCTTCCTGCCGGGCTTGCCGCGGTCGTTCCGTTGCGGGTGCGAGAAGACGCTCCAGTCGGCGCCCTCCCGCAGCAGCGGGGCGAACGGCTTGGTGTCCGACTGCTTCACGGCCGGCCAGTCGAGCACCGTGGCCTCGCCCTTGGGCACCGGGGCCGAGGCCGCCGGGGCGACGCCGGTGAGGGTGAGAGCGCCGGCGGCGGGCACGGCCGTGGCGACGGAGCGCAGCATGGGACCTCCTGAGGGGTGCCCGGAAACGGACGAGCCCAGCTCAACTCCGCCCGGTCGCGCGGGCAATCGCCGGGGCGGGAGATCACCCGGTGGGCCCGCGCGGTCACCTCATCGGCGGGGCGGCCACTCGTCGCCCCACGCCGCGTCCCGCGCCGCCTTGTACAGCGCGCCGTGCCGCTTGGTCACCGTGTCGCGCCGCAGCCCCTCGTCCTCGGTGCACAGCTCCAGCAGCACCTGGCCCTTGCGGATCTGCGGCCTGCGGACGACCCGGGCGGGCGCGGGCGCGACGGGGAAGCGGGTGGCCACGACGTAGCTGAACTTCTCGTCCTCGTACGCGAGTGAGCCGCCCTTCACCTGGCGGTGGAGGGAGGAGCGGCTGACGCGGGCCGCGAAGTGGCACCAGTCGGTGCCGGGGGCGATGGGGCAGGTGCCGCTGTGCGGGCAGGGCGCGGCGACGCGCAGGCCCGCGTCGATGAGCCGGTCGCGGGCGGCGATGACGCGGGCGTAGCCGTCGGGGGTGCCGGGCTCGACGACGACGACGGCCTGCCCGGCGCGGGCGGCCTCGGTGACGACGGCCGCGCGGTCCTGCTCGGTGAGCTCCTTCAGGACGTACGAGACGGTGACGAGATCGCTGCTCTCGACGCGGAGCGCCGTACTGATCCGGGAGCGCTGCCACCGCGCGCCCGTCAGCCCGGGCACGCCGGACGCCGCCGCCAGCTCGCGTCCCAGCGCCAGCGCCGGTTCCGCCCAGTCCAGGACGGTGGTGGCCGCCGCCGAGTCCCACGCCTCCGCGACCGCCCAGCTCGCCGCGCCCGTCCCGCCGCCGATGTCGGTGTGCGTGCCCGGCACCCACTCCGGCGCCACGTCCCGCAGCGCGCCCACCGCGGCCCGTACCGCCTCGAACGTCGCCGGCATCCGGTACGCGGCGTACGCGACGACGTCCGACCGGTCGCGCAGCACGGGCGCGTCGGTCGGGGTGGTCCCCCGGTAGCTGGCGATGAGCCGGTCGACGGCCTGCGCGGCCTTCGTCGGCGGCAGCCCGTCGAGCAGCCCGGCGAGGGCGTCGCGCAGGGCTTCCGAGACGGAGTCCGAGGGGGAGAGGGAGACGTTCACCGACCTATCGTAGGCGGCCCTCGGAGGGGGTCGGCGTTGCTAGGCTGACGGCCGTCGATCCGCGGGCCGCGACGCGGCGGCCGACCGGGCTCACGGGGGGACCATGGGACGACAGAGGATCGTGCGCATGGCCCTGGCGGCCGGCGTGACCGTCCTGGCCCTGCTGATCCTGCTCGTCACCCGCGGGGGCGGCGGCGACCCGGAGCCCAAGCCTCCCGAGCCCACGAAGAGCGCCCCCGCGAGCACCGGCCCGGGCACCCGGCTCAGCGCCCCCGGCGCGTACGACCCGGCGCGCGGCTGGGAGCTCACCGGCATCTCCCCCGGGTACGCCGTGGACCACGCCACCGGGCAGATCGCCTACCTCGAACGCGCCGGTGACACCACCGGCATCCGCTACCGCCTGCGGACCGTCGACGCCGCGACCGGCGCGCCCCGCTGGACGGGCGGGGAGTGGCGACCGCTGGGCGACCCCGACGACGTGCCGCGCCTGCTGACGCTGGCCAAGGACGACCGGCCGTACTTCGTCACCTGGTCGTACGGCACGCTCGCCGGCGACCCGCCCGCCCCGGCGAGCAGCCTGGTCTCCCTCGACGTGTACGACGCCGTCAACGGCGCCCGGCGGCGGGTGGAGGTGCCGTGGCCGGCCGCGCCGACCGTGACCGCCACCGGGCCGGCCGTCGTCATCAGCGACTCCAGGGCCACCAGCGCGCTCGTCGCCCCGGACACCGGCGCGGTGACCACCGTCCCGCCCGCCGCGCTCGGGTACCCCCGGGGGTGCGCCGACTGCCGCAGGCTCACCGAGGTGCACGGCGCGACCCCGAAGGGCCTGCTCGTCGGGGGCGCCCGGGGCTTCTGGGTGCGCGGCGGCTGGGCGAGCCGCGACCGCGCCCCGTCCGGCGCCGACCCGGCGGGCGGGGTGCCGACCTCGCTGACGCCCGGGCACGTCGTGGCCCGGTGGCAGCAGAGGAAGGGGGCCGGGCGGGCCGCGACGCACGACGTCTGGGCGGTGCACGACGTGCGCACGGGCACGCCGCTGGTGCGGGTGGAGTGCCGCAAGCCGGCGATCGAGCCGGGCGAGTACCCGCGCGCCGTGGTCTCCCCCGGCGGCCGGTACCTGATCGCGGGGAACCTCGCCTTCGACCTGGGCGCCCGGACCGGCCGCTGCTTCGAACAGCCCGACGGCACGCACCGGCTCACACTCGTCACGGTCACCGACGACGGCCTGGCGTACGGCGCGAGCGGCGCGCGGGGCGCCGCCGACGCCCTGGACGGCGGCGGTGACCCGGTCGTGGTGGACCTGGCCACCGGGGTGCCCGAGAGGCTCGCGCCGCAGGTGCGGCTGCCGGAGGCCGAGGCGGCGGGCGTCGGGCTGTTCCGCTGGACGGACCCGCGTGACCGCCTGCACCTGATCGCGTACGCGAAGCGGGGCTAGGTCCTTGTTCCCCTTGTCCGCCTTGTCTGCCCTGTCTGCCTTGTCTTCCCGGGACCGTCAGGGCGTCACGGGTTGCTTGCGCCACGGGCGGCACAGCCCCAGGAAGCAGCCCACCGCGCCGACCGCGCACACCAGTTGCACCACCGCCATGGGGACGGCGGTCGCCTCCCCCGCGACGCCGACGAGCGGCGAGGCCACCGCGCCGATCAGGAACGAGGACGTGCCGAGCAGCGCGGACGCCGAACCCGCCGCGTGCGGGGTGCGCATCAGCGCCTGCGCGTTGGTGTTGGGCATCGCCAGGCCCATCGCCGACATCAGCGCGAACAGCCCGGCCGACACCGGGAGCAGGCCCACGTGGCCGAACACCCCGCTCGTCATCAGCAGCAGCGCGACGGAGGCCAGCGTGATGACCGCCAGGCCGAAGCCCAGGACCTTGTCCATGCTGACCCGGCCCACCAGGAGCTTTCCGTTGATCTGCCCCACCGCGACCAGGCCGACCGAGTTGAGCCCGAACAGCAGGCTGAAGGTCTGCGGCGACGCCCCGTAGATCTCCTGGACCACGAACGGCGAGGCCGAGATGTACGCGAACAGCGCGGCGAAGGCGAGCGACCCGGCCAGCATGTAGCCGGTGAAGACCCGGTCGGCGAGCAGACCGCGCATCGTGCGCAGCGCCTCGCCGACACCGCCGCTGTGCCGCCGCTCCGGGGGCAGCGTCTCGCCGAGCCACTTCCACACCACGAACGTGAGGAGCACGCCGACGCCGGTCAGGATGTGGAAGACGCCGCGCCAGTCGGTGATCCGCAGCACCTGACCACCGATGAGCGGCGCGACGATGGGCGCGGCGCCGGAGATCAGCATGAGCGTGGAGAAGAACCGGGCCATCTCGACCCCGTCGTACAGGTCGCGCACCACCGCCCGGGCGATCACGATGGCCGCCGCGCCCGCGAGGCCCTGGAGCAGCCGGAAGGCGATGAGCGGCTCGATGCCCGGTGCCAGCGCGCAGACGGCGGTGGCGGCGACGTACACGATCATGCCGATGAGCAGCGGGCGGCGGCGGCCCCACTTGTCGCTCATCGGGCCCGCGACGAGCTGGCCGAGCGCGAGGCCGGCGAGGCAGGCGGTGAGGGTGAGCTGGACCGTGGCGGCGGGCGCGCCGAGGGCCTGGGTGACCTCCGGGAGGGCCGGGAGGTACATGTCCATGGAGAGCGGCGGGAGCGCGGTGAGCCCGCCGAGGACGAGGGTGACGAGCAGACTCGCGCGGCGCGGGGCGGCGGACGGCGCCGAGGGGGCGGCGGGGGTGTGTGCTTCGGCGGGTATGTGGGTGGGGCCGCTCTCCGGCATCTCATCTCCTGTTCCGGGCGGGGGTGCGCGCCCTATGCTCTCAGCTCGAACAAGGTTGTTGAAAACTCAAAGGAAAGTCCAGGGGAGGCCGGGATGGGTGACACCGTGCGGTGGGGCGTGCTGGCGACGGGTGGGATCGCGGCGTCGTTCACGACCGACCTGCTCCAGATGCCCGACGCCGAGGTGGTGGCGGTGGGGTCGCGCTCCGCCGCGTCGGCGCGGGCGTTCGCCGAGCGGTTCGGCATCCCGAGGGCGTACGGGGACTGGGCGTCCCTCGCCGCCGACGAGGACGTCGACGTGGTGTACGTGGCGACGCCGCACGCGGCCCACCGGGCGGCGGCCGGGCTCTGCCTGGAGGCGGGGCGGGCTGTGCTGTGCGAGAAGGCGTTCACGCTCAACGCGCGGGAGGCCGTGGAGCTCGTGGGGATCGCCCGGGAGCGCGGGCTGTTCCTGATGGAGGCCATGTGGATGTACTGCAGCCCCGTCATCCGGCGGATGGTGGACCTGGTGCGGGACGGGGCGATCGGCGAGATCCGGTCCGTGCACGCGGACTTCGGCATCGCCGGGCCGTTCGACGCCGGCCACCGGCTGCGGGACCCGGCCGCCGGCGGCGGCGCGCTGCTGGACCTGGGCGTCTACCCGGTGTCGTTCGCGCAGCTGCTGCTCGGTGAGCCCGACCGCGTACAGGCCGACGCCCTGCTGTCGCCGGAGGGCGTCGACCTGAACACGGGTGTGCTGCTCGGCTGGGACTCGGGGGCAACGGCGCTGCTGTCGTGCTCGATCGTGTCGGACACGCCGCTGACGGCGTCGGTGTCGGGCACGGCGGGCCGGATCGAGTTCCCGCGCGGCTTCTTCTACCCGGAGGGGTTCGTGCTGCGCCGGGAGGGGCGCGAGCCGGAGGAGATCACGGTGCCCGGGCGCCGCGACAGCCTCCAGCACGAGGCGGCGGAGGTCATGCGCTGCCTCCGGGCGGGTGAGACGGAGTCCCCGCTGGTCCCGCTGGACGGCACGCTGGCGGTGATGCGGACGCTCGACGCGGTCCGGGACCGGGTCGGCGTCCGCTATCCGTCGGAGGTGCCCGGGGGCGTCACGCGGGCGTGAGTCCGGGGGCGCCCGCCTCGGTCACGAACGACGCGGCCGTCATGACCGGGGCGCCGGGGGTGGTCACCGCGGAGACGGTGCGGAAGTCGGCGCGGGCGCGCTCGGGGGTGAGCGTGAGGGTCAGATAGCCGCGGCGGCCGTTGTAGAACCTCAGATGCGGGTTGGCGCGGGTGAGGTTGTCCCAGTTGGCGGGCTTCTCGGCGCCGTCCTTGCCGCTGCTGACGGAGGTGGCGACGAGCTCGGTGCCGACGGTCCGGGAGGCGGGGTCGTCGAAGTCGGCCTTCAGGTCGAAGGCGTAGGCCACGTGGACGTCGCCGGTGAGGACGACGAGGTTCTCCACGCCCGCTGCCCGTGCGCCGTCGAGGACGCGTTGGCGGGAGGCGGGGTAGCCGTCCCAGGCGTCCATGGAGAGTTTGTAGTCGGGGGTGGGGACGTTGCGCCGCTGG